>JBPOIE010000023.1:0-160017 GCA_052034855.1 Bdellovibrionota bacterium
CATTATCGTTTAAGATAATTTCACCTGTTGTGGGATCATGTAATCTATTTAAACAACGAAGTAACGTTGACTTTCCAGAGCCACTTAATCCAATAACGACGAGAAACTCACCTTTTTTAACATTAAAAGAAACATCCTTGAGCGCTTTCACACCGTTTGGATATGTTTTTGTAAGATTCTTAATCGTCAAAATATTTTCTGAAGTAGCACTGGCAGACATATACAATCCTTTAAATGATTATTATTCTTAATTGGCTTATAATTATTTCTTCATTAACTCTTCAGGTTTTTTACCCACTGACTTTAACATGGCACGAACTGCATCGTAATCAGTATCAGTAGCAAGTTTTAACTCAGTCACGCCGTAGATCGCTTTAAATGCAGTTTTTCCTTCTTCAGTTGAAACGAATTTCATCATTGCATTAATGATTTTTGTTTTCATTTCTTCTGATAAGTCTTTACGGAAAACAAAGGGATCATTTGGAATAGCTTCAGACATCGCGATAATAGAAATTTTCTTTTCAACATCTGGATACTGAGTCTTAACTAAACGACGTGCATCTTCGATTTCTTCTTCACCTTTATCATTTTTATGAGACGGAGAGAAAAATGCGGCACCTGCATCGACTTGACCTTGGTAGACCATTGAAACAACGTTATCGTGTTTTAAAGCAAAAACAGTTTCTTTAGGCTCAATGTTTTTATCTTTTAATAATTTCAAAGGTAAAATATAACCAGACATCGATGCGGGATCAACAAAGGCCACTTTTTTACCTTTAAGATCTTCGATCGTTTTGATTTTACTATCAGTTTTAGCTATAAACATCGCTTGGTAAGTTGCTAAACCATGGCGTAACACAGTCATTTTAGCTTCAACGCCGTATTTTTCATTCGCCATTAAATAACCGAACGTATTAAACGCCGCAATGTCAGCGCGCTTTGTACCGAAAGCTTCGACAACTGCAACATAAGACTGCGGAATTGTAATTTCAAATTTATAACCAGTTTCTTTTTCTAAATAATCTTTGAAAGATTTTGAATTCGTTTCGATCACTTTTGCATCTACAGAAGGAACAAAATGAAATTTAATTGGATTTTTTTCAGTTCCTAACTCAGCTGAGTTTTTTGTACATGATGTTAAAGCTACAGCAGCTGCTAATGCGATCACTGCGATAAAAAGATTCTTCTTCATACGGTCTCCTCGTATTATGGTTATTGAGTTAAATGTTTTTGGTTTAAAAAACATGTCGTTTTGGTTCGTGGAGAACTTAGCAAAGAACATCTGTGATTCCAAGTGTTTCGAGCAAAATTGACGAAATGAATTTACTTTGCACAGAGCTCAAGACATACTGTTACGAACAAGAAAAAAAATGATGAAAAATACTCTGCTTCTTAACGAAATTCTGACATTCCCAACTCCTCATTCAGGCTTGGCTGCTGAATCAGTACGCAATGTGTGTGTTTTTGACCTCGATTCAACGCTTTTTAATGTGAGCCCGCGAACTGAGCAAATTCTAAAAGAATTTGCCGTAGAGAATAACATCCCTGATTTTCTTAAAATTAATGTGAATCCTAAAGATTGGGGACTGAAAGAAATTCTCATACGTGCAGGTTACGACATGTCCGGCCAACATCTTGAAAACATATCAAATCACAAAAATTTAGTTCAATATTGGACCGATAAGTTCTTTAGTAATTATTACCTCCATTATGACACCCCCTATTTGGGCGCAGTGAATTTTGTTCAAACTCTTTTTGAAAAAAATATCGAAATTCACTATCTGACAGGGCGAGATATTCCGCGCATGGGTCAAGGTACTCGAGAAGTTCTACTCAAGTGGGGATTTCCATTGGCCTCAGATCAACATTTGCATCTCAAACCGCACCGCGAACTTGATGACCATGAATTTAAACTGAACTGGGTCATTGAATTCAAAAAACAAAAAAAGGATAATCCTATTTATTTTTTCGAAAACGAACCTGTTAACATCAATGCGATTGGCAAAGCTATTACAGATTTAAAAATTGTTTATTTAAATACAACTCATTCTCGTAAAGAAAACGTCAATGTACCGGTGATTGAAATCGAAGATTTTTCTTTAGATTCAATAGAAAGTGAATCCTAAATGCTTTATATTGTTGCGACACCCATTGGTGACACAAATGAAATTACTCTGAGAGCCCTTGAAATATTAAAGTCGGCTGATATTATTTTATGTGAGTCGACCAAAGAAACTTCGCGCTTTTTAAAAACTCATTCAATCAAGGCGCAAAAATATGAGCTCTTGAATGAGCATACAACTCCTGAGGAACTCAGCGAACTTGTTGAGCTCTGTCGAAACCAAAAAGTCGCTCTTGTTTCTGATTGCGGCACACCTGCTTTTTGCGATCCAGGAAATGACTTGATCCGTCTGTGCCGAAAGCAAAATATTGAAATGAAATCTGTTCTGGGTGCTTCTGCATTAATGGGTCTGCTTTCTTTGAGCTCAGTCCGACTGTATCAATTTTTATTTCGAGGATTTATACCTGCAGAGACAGAAAAAAGAAGTCTCGAATGGGCGAAGCTAAAGAACGAACAACAAGCATTTATTTTGATGGATACCCCGTATCGTTTAAAGAAGACTATCGAAGAGTGCGTTCAAAACATCGGCTCGCGTGAAATTTTACTGGTCATGAACTTATCTCAAGAGGATGAGCATATTCTGGAAGGTCGCCCGAGTTACGTCTCGCAAAATTTGAAATTTGATAAGGCGGAATTCATGTTACTTGTTTATCCAGCTGATACTCAAAAAATTAAATAATGATTCAGTTACCGATTGATCCGTATCTTCCACAAATTGTCGACAAAATATTTAGCCCTTCGCCATTGATTTTAACAGCTTCACCCGGCAGTGGCAAAACCACTCGAGTTCCAGCCGCGCTCCTCAAACAATTACAGTCAAAAAATATCACGCAAAAAATAATTGTGATTGTTCCAAAAAGAATTGCTGCCGTGGGAGCCGCTGATCGGATAGCCACTGAAAATAATTGGAACCTCGGCGAAGATGTCGGCTACCAAGTCCGCTTCGAAAAACACTGCGGAATACACACACAACTCGTTTTTATGACAGAAGGTCTGTTTCTGAAAAAAGCAACGGATCAAGACTTTTGGACTTCGATTGGCTACATCATCTTGGACGAATTTCATGAAAGATCAGCAAGTATTGATTTGATTCTTGGGCTATGTTTTGAAAGAAAAATACTTTTAAATAATTTACAAGTCGTTGTCATGTCTGCAACTTTGAGTGTTGCTAAATTGAACTCCTATTTTGGTGATTCCAACCACATCAATATTGAACAACGCCCTTATAAATTAAATATACAATTTCAAAAAACAACTCAAAAATTAATTTGTGATTCTAGCTTTTATGACAATTTAAAGAATACAACTCTTGAAGCTGTGAAAATTTCAAAAAAAGATATTCTGATTTTTTTGCCAGGAACGCGGGAAATTTTAAAAGCACAAGCTGTCTTGTCCCCTATACTACCGACCATGCGAATCGAAATGATCACCGGATCCATCAACCTGTCACAGCAGAAAAAAATTTTAAATAAAACTGAATCGTATCGTCGAATCATCTTGGCCACAAATGTGGCGGAATCGTCATTGACGATTCCTGAGACTGATTGTGTGATTGACAGTGGTCTTGAAAAAGTCGTCGTTCGTGAAAAAAAAATGGGGTTTACAAAACTAGAGACCGTTCGTATATCTCAATTTTCTGCCACACAACGCGCGGGCCGAGCGGCGCGAACATCAGATGGCACTTGTTTTAAAATGTGGCACGAAATTGACGAACGTTCTTTGCCAGACCAAAAAAAACCGCAAATCCTATCTAGCGAACTGAATGATGAAGTTTTATTATTGTCAGGTTTAGGCATCACCGATTTTGTGAATTTCAGTTGGCTTGATCGACCTTCATTGATCAAACTCAACAACTCTATTCAACTGTTAAAAAAATGGAAATTGTTGAATGAAAATAATAAACTTCTTCCCGCAGGAGAATCCATAGCAAAAATACCAATGGATTTAACACCATCCATTCTGTTTCAAACACTCTGTGAAAGAGGCTTTGCAAATGAAGCCTGTGAAATTTTTTGCAAACTAGAATCTATCGATTTTTCATTACGTCAAAAATTCAATCCCCTGAGCCAAACCAAGGATTTAGATTATGTGCTCTCCATTGAGAAAACAGAGCCACAAAAAAGAATTTTCTTACAATTAAAAGACTATGCAATTTCTTCTGTCAGTACTAAAGGCAAAGATCTTGAATTGACTTTACTTGAGATATTCTCTGAGTATTTTCCAGATCGAATCTGCATTAAAAAATCTAAATTGATTGGTTTGTCATCTTCGGGACGTGGTGTGGAGTTTTCAGAAAGCAGTGCTCTTCAATCAGAGACACTGCCACACGATTACTTTATCGCCTTAGCTGGTGTTGAAAAAAATGCCTCCACAACTTTAATTCATATGGGAATTGGTTATTCCAAAAAACAGGCCCTAGAAGTTCTGAAACAACACTTAACAATTGAATACAGAATTGATTTTAAAAGTGACAGCCACAAGTTCATGAAAAAAACGATCCAAAAATTTGGAGAATTTATATTTAATGAATCCAGTCCAGAAACTCTGTCAAAAAGCGAACTTGATTTAAACTGGAAAAATTATGTTCAACGTGATTCAATACTCTTTTTGAAATTAAACTCAAGCTTTGAAAAATTGATCGAAAAAATACAATTTTTATCTCGCAAATCTGAGCTTTTAAAAATTCAGGCTAATGATTTTGATTTTATCGATGAATTTCCGCAGTTACTGGTCGCAGAATTAACTCAATATCTGGATAGTTTTGAAGATTTCCTGCATGCTGATTTTAATTTTCACTTGCAGAATCTTTTACCTGTTCATATTCAGGACTTGTTGCGAAATCTCCCGAATACTTTAACATTACCAACAGGTCGCTCTGTAACAATAAATTACTCAGACCCCAAAGCACCCTTGATTTCTGCAAAAATTCAGGACTGTTTTTCTTGGCACAAGAGTCCAACTCTGATCAACGATCTACTACCAGTGACAATTGAACTCTTGGCGCCAAATATGAGACCAGCCCAAATTACGAATGATCTGAATAATTTTTGGCAAAACAGCTATAAAGACGTCCGGAAAGATCTTCGGGCTAGATATCCAAAACACAGCTGGCCTGAAGATGTATTGAACTTTAAAAAAGACTAAACTTTATCAGTCCAACTTAACGATGATTAAATCTGGCCTTTTGTCTTGATGCGGGCCTTCTGATTTGTACGTAACATATGAGAATGTTCAAAATGAAAACAAAAATCATTCTATTGCTATTCGTAGCGGTCTTCATTTCCTCAGTAATTTTGTTATACATGCTAACGGATACTTTCAAAAAAGATAAAATCTCATATGTCTATGAGGTGATCACATCTCAAACACAATCCGTCGCGACTCAAATCAAAAATGAATTAGAATCTATTGATCTTGTTGTTTCAAAAATTCACCTCGAGTCGAATCAAGGCTTTACAGAATTCGAATCTTTAAAGTACTTCGCACTCATTAGGTTTCAAGATGGAAAAATTGAAACGATATCCGAAAATATGAAAGATAATTTTATCAAAGACATCACTCTGCTTGACAGTCTTTTTGATAAAATTAAAACGCTGGATACCATTGAGAAAAAGTATTTTTATTCTAAAAATGATGTGATTTACGAAGTCGTACTTAGTCAAAAAGAACCCTACCCGGTAGCAGCAGTCATCGGTTATGAATCTGAAAATATCAATGAATTTATTGATAAAAATGCTAATGATCAATATTCATTTATTTTAAAGAATGATCTTCAAATTCTAGCAGGCTCACAAGAACAATTAGATTTATTCTCTGGTTTTATTGAGGCCAACAAAACACGCAAATGGGAAGACTCTCAATCTGGACAAATTTCATCAAATCAGAAAGAATCTTGGATTTATTCAGTCAGCACCATTGGCAATAGCGATCTGATGGTTTTGAATTTGATCTCTGAAAAAAAAGCATTCTCCGTCATGAAAACAATTTATATTAAATCATTTTTTAGCTTTATTTTGATCATGAGCCTGGTGGTTATCCTCGGGATCATCGCGGCGACTTATTTGACGGACAAATTGAATCAGTTAACCGAGGCAACTCGACAGGTTGCGGAAGGACAGTTGAATACTGAAATTAATTTCAGTGGTTCGGATGAAATCGCTTCACTCTCGAAAGATTTTAATGTCATGGTTCGACAGATCAAAAAGTTACTTGAAGAAACTGCAGAACAAGCACGTATGGAAAACGAACTCAAAACTGCACAGCTCGTTCAAGAAAACTTGTTCCCTGAACCTGAAAAAAAATACTCAAACTGTGCTGTTATTGGCTATTGCAAACCTGCTTCGGAGTGTGGTGGCGATTGGTGGTTTCATTCAGAAGACGAACATTTTGTAAATATCATCATCGCCGATGCAACTGGACATGGTGTACCTGCGGCACTCATGACGAGCGCTATCAAATCTGCTTTTATTCTAACCGCAAAAATGAACTTAACGCCTCAAGAAACAATGACAAAAATAAATGAGGCTCTGTGCGAGGTCGGACGCAACAAAGTTATGATGACAGCATTTTATCTGAGAATAAACAAATCAACAAACTCCGCAGAGTACGTCAATGCATCTCATGAATCTCCATTTATTCTAGATACATCTCTTGACTCGATTGACAAAAGCAATCTCATTTTTTTGAATGAAAACAATTCCGCTCGCCTTGGTCAATCCAGCGACACAGTTTATAAGTCCTCTCTGATTCAATTTAATCCAAGACAGCGTATTTTTATGTATACGGATGGCATTTTCGATTTAAAAAATAATGATCTTAAAAAGCTCACTGAAAGATCTTTCTTTAAAAATGTGATTGAACTTGCGAATCAGAAAAACAGTTTCAATGTATATTCTGAAGATGTGAAGAAATTTATCTTCGACTATCATACACAAAAAAATTTAGATGACGACGTAACACTTTGCCATATCGAGATTGCATAATGTACACACTGACCAACGAACAACGTAGCGAAATTATAAAGTCACATTTAGCTCAAAAGAAATCCTCGTACAATATGGCCGGTAATTTAAAAGAATATTTGTTACTGAATACGAAACACGATTGTATTCTGGTCGAAGACAATTTGAAACCCCAACAGATTATACAAATGTGTTTAGATCGGAATATTAAGCACATCATTCAAAATTCAAAAATACCGCTGATTGATAAGATCAACTCAATCGACGAAATTATTGCTCATCCTTTGAAGTTTATGACTTTTAACCAAAAATTTTATCCTGATAATGACACTCAAATATGTTTTGGATTTAACTCAAAAGACGATCGATCAGAACTTGTGAACAGAGTTTTAAATTTCTTCGAAATCGATCCCAAAAACCACAACACAGAACATATTCCAAAGTCAGTCGAAGAACTCATAATGAATGCTCAAGTTCACGCCCCCAAAATTGGTGACTTCAAGTCTCCTCACAACATGAGCTTCCTCGCGGAAAAAAAAGGAGCCAATATCGCCCTGTCAGTTTTTGATGATTATGGATCGATGAATATAAATAAATTTTTGAATAAAATTTTAAACACTTACACCATCGGAACTGCGGACTCGATCAACTATGGCGCAGGCGGGGCCGGTCTTGGTTCTTCTATCATATTTCAAAGCGCTGAAGCGTTATATATTGCCGTATTGCCAAAACGTATAACTCGAGTCACTATAATAACACCGATTAAAGTCAGAGCCAAAGATCGTGAAATCGAACAAAAAACTATTCATATTATTAATTCACTTTAAGGAAGGAACTCAAAATGTCTCGTTGCCAAATTAAAAGTATCAAAAAGGATGAGTTTCAAATCGTCAGCTTTATTGGACATATTGATGAAGCATTTATGCAAGTCGCAACAACGATCCCAGCATCTGAAAATTATATTTTCAGTTTCAAAAATTTAATCAGCATAAACTCAAGTGGTATTCGAGAATGGATTTTATACACACAAAAACTGAAGTCTAAGAAAGTTGTTCTCACAGACTGCCCGAAAGTATTTATTGATCAGGCGAGCATGGTTGAAGGCTTCATACCTTCACACTTTCAAGTCCAGTCTTTCTATGTTCCTTACTTTAACGAAGAAACAGATGCTGAGAAACTTGTACTTGTTCAGTACGGAACAGAATTCACAAAAGACAAAAATTCGATTCCTCACGAATTTACAGATACAGATGGTCTAAAATATGAAATTGATATTATTCCCAGTAAGTATTTTAAATTTTTAACCAAAAGTTAGGATATTGAATTGTCTAAAGACATTTTACAAACGACAGAATATTTACAAGGACGCCAAGGACTGTATAGTATCTTGAATAAATCCGATTTAAATCTACGTCAGACTCAAAAATTAATAGACAGTTTAGAAATTATTTATGGTTACGATCTGGCTCAGATCATTCTGTTAATATCGAAAAATGGGATATCTGGTCATCTGAATATCATTTCAGACAAAAATGAGATTTATGGAGTCAGTTTTTCAAATGGCAGTATTGTACAAATCGATAACAAAGATCAAACAACATTTATAGGACAGCTTTTAGTCAACGAAGGGTTTATAACTGCAGCTGACTTAAAAATTTTACTCAAAGACAAATCCGCAGGACCAATTGGTCAAGAGCTGCTCAAATTAATGAAGATCACTAAACAGCAGCTCATTGAAATTCTGCTCAAGCAAACGACTTTGCGCCTCACGCAATTAATTAATTCGAAATCGATTCAAATTAGCTTTTCTCATACTGAAGTTAATGCCAATGAAATAGCGATATCTTATTTTGATCTTGTTGCATTGTCTTATGATTGGGTTTTTACATGTATGTCTGATCAATGGCTCAATATGCATTATTTTGAATTTCGAAATTCCGATCTTGTGATCAACGAAAATAAATTAAAAAATGAATACCCTACTGTTTTCAACAAACTTCAAGAAAATGTACCTACTGATCTTATTCAATTATTTAACGAGAAACATAAAATCAGAATTCTCGAGTTAACAGTCAAACCTGTTATGTTATTAAGAATCATTCATATCTTATCTCTTATTGATTGTTTAGCCATAACTGTGGAAGAGAAAAACAAGATTTTAGAAAAAGACATCCATAGTTTCTTATCTAAATTTTTAAAATCAACCCCATTTGAAAAACTCAATTTACTAGCTTTATTCACAAAATCAGCACCCAACGAAGTCGAACTCCTCTTAGAAAGATTCAATGACAAAATTAAAGTTATTAGAATCGATGAAAATTTAAAGACAAATTTATCTAAAGCAGTCATGGATTTTCTGCTCAATTCAGAACTTCTTCGTCAAGCCAAAATGGTTAACATCAATCAAGATGCCGAGCTCAATTCAATAAAAAATGAGGCCAAGGATTTAATTCATAATAAAAAGTATTTTGAGGCTTTTTCACTTCTTAAAAAACTTGATGAAATCCAAATGAAATCATCAAAAATTGAACTGTATGCACTATGGTGCCTCATTGGACATGCAATCGACTCAAATTCAAAAATAGATGAATCAGTTTTAAAATCAAGACTGAACAGCATACGTCCCGAGGACCGCTACGAGGCCGAATACTTCTACGTCATGGCCTTATACTATAAATACTTAGGCAAAATGAAAGAAGCCCAGCAATATTATCTAAAAAGTTGTACAATGAATCCCAAGTTCAAAGATTTTAGAATTTCATCAGACAATCCTTTAATCAGATTGAAGAATATTTTTAAATTTTCCTTACTCATACCACTTATTTTTCTATCGGAAAAATTACAGGCACAAGCAGCTGTGAGTCCTATTAAATTCACAAACCAGTATTACAAATATGTTGTTAATGATAAAGAAATTGTAATTGCAGGCTACAAAATTGATCTTGAAAATTTGGATAAATCAATCAACGATTTTGATCTGAAAGTTGATATAGAAAATCAAAATTGTTATTTTTCTTCGACTGAAAACTATCAGTTCAGACTTTGCAAACTCCAAGAAACATCGAAATCCACACCGCCACAAGTTTTGATCAATGGCGAGCCCTCCGACAACGCGGGTGCTGTTATTCTCCAAGATATACGCAAACCAATTAAATTGAATGTTAACATGGGTCAGATCCCTTTCATTGAATTTAGCGCGCGCAAACGTTCGATAGCTCCTTATAAAGTCAGTAAATCAGCCCAGCAAAATGTCACAAAATTTACTTTTATCGACTTAAATCATCGAAAAAACATTTGGGAGACAACTCTTGGTGTTGAAGAGCTTACTTTTAAATTAGAATCTGTGACTGAAAATTGCCTTGTCTTCCAAGATTATATCTATGTTCATCCTCAACCCGAAAAAATCGGTTTTGATTTTACTCTTAAACTTCCCACTGAAGTTCAATACTCGTACCACAGATTTGGTCTTAATTTGTTATTAGGTTTTTCTAGTTTTACCACAAATACGACGACTTATTCATCGACTCTGAATTCCGCAATTGGACAGGGTCTTAAATTTTTGTATGAAAGAAATTTAGATAAAACCCAAACTCTGTATACAAATTTAATCCTCTACAGTGCCAAGATTACTGACGACAAAAACTCTGTTGTTTTGTTAAATCAAAATTTCAATTTAATCGACTTTAATATTGGATATAAAAAATACCATGATTTAAATTGGACTGTCAGTTACGAATTGAATTACCGTAACCATTTCACAACTCAAGAAACTGCAACTAATTCTAATCAATTTGAAATACAACAGTCTTATAGTGCTTCATTTATGGTTTCACCTGAATACACACTGCTAGAGACTCGTCAGTGGAATTTTATTTCAGATTTGTCCCTCGGAGCAATTTTACCTCAATCAACTCCCTATGGAAAATCCTCGATTGGATCAGCATGGGGTCTGGGATTAAAAACAACTTACAAGCTCAAATCAGCTCGTCTCTATGCTGGAGTCAACTATGACGATCGAAGCTTTAGCTCATCTGATACGTCTTTCAGAAATAAGGATTTCATATATTCGGTTGGGTTTTACTACTTATTTTAATTTTTATGATCTTCAGCAATTGCTCTCTTGGTTTGGATTTTCACTGTTCCCGTATCTGACCAGTCCGAAACGATTGACTCTCCATAAGAACGTACGCGCCAATAATAAAGTCCTTGGGGTATAGATTCAGAAAGTAAAATATAATTCCTTTCTGATTTAAACTTACGATATGTATTTTGAAAGTCTTGTGTTGTTGATAATTCAATGTAGTAATTCGGAGCTTTATCCGCTTGATTATTTTGCCAACTCAACCGAATAAATTGTCCTTGTGTATTCTGGAAGAAAAAAACTTGATCTTTCATCTGTGCTGTTAACAATGGTGCACGGAGATCAAATTTTTTAATATATTCTAAATATGAGGATCGCGTTGAGTATGTCAGCTCTTTCTTGTTATTCGAGTAAGCTTTGACTCTGTAAAAAAATTTTCCAGCCTCGCTAAGGGGATAATCGAACGAACTTTTTTTCGTTTTTTCAGTTTTTATTATATTTTTAAAATCAGGATCGAGAGATACTTCAAGTTGATAATAAGCAGCTTCTTTAACTTTTGCCCATCGAATCGAATGATTTATTTGAGGCATTTTTTGATTTGAAGTTCGAGCTTCAAAAGTATAGATCTTTTCTGGGTTATATATTTTAATCGGAGCATAATCGATTTCAATTTTTGCCAGAGATTCCTTTGAACTCAAAAACTGTTTATCTAAAGACCGAGCTTCTACCGAAAATGCATATTCAAGCAAGTCCGTGACTTGAAAATCGAAACTTGAATTTTTGCTCTCAAACTCTGCAATTGTGCTTTTTAAATTTTCAGGATCGTATATTTTCACATAGTATAAATCTGCATGATCAACGGCTGACCATTCTATTTTTTTCACGGGTTCTGTGGAAACGAACTTGTAAATCTGTTTGCTCAATGTCGGATTCGCCAATGAGACTGGCTCCGGCGCTGGGACCACAATTGGTCCGGATACTTTTTCGATAACTGCTTTTGATACAGCAGCGATTTGTCGTTTCTTCGGTTTGATGACCACTTTTTGTTTTTCACTCTGAAGTTTAACTTCTGGCTTCACGCAATTATCATTGTTGGATATTTTCATTTCATCATCTGCCTGAGCTTCAATTTTAATCTTCTCTCCGCAGATGACAACTTCAATCATCTCACCCTTTTTAACTTGAGTTGTCATACTTCCAAACATAATTTTGAAATTCTTAATATTTTTTTTCTGTTCAAATTTCACGAGTGAATTTTCTTGTATTTTGATTCTCTGTTTGTCTTCCAGTTCTAAAACAACATTCGACTTTTCACCTGTAAAAATCTGATCTCCAAAACGAACAAAATCTTGAGTTGAAGATTTTGCCCAAGCCAATTGCTGATCTGACTTCTGACGAACATCATTGTCGACTTCAACAGTTTTTGCAAAAATTTGACGATCTGAATTTTCACTTAAATTCGCAAACAAATCAAAATACAGAACAAGGAACGCACTCAAGAATATGAGGCTGCAAATTAAAATAATTTTAATATCGTTTTTCGAAATTCTTAAAATCATAACACTCTCTTCGTCAGGCCTATCTATCGTCTTGAGAAAATCACCCCTCAATTGCAAATTATCCAATTCCGTAAAACTTTTATACAAAACTTGATAAACTCATGTAAATTGAGGGGTTTTCCGATATATCCGTCATGAGATCATCTCTTTTAGCTCTACTTTCCATTTTAATACTGCACGCCTGTTCGCAAGCGAATTTTCAATCGCAATTGAACATGAACTCGCAGTTATTCCCAGACTCAGGTCAGACCGGAGCAGGGGTTACGCCTGGGGATCCTCTCGAAAATTTCGAGCCTTTAGCCTGGGAAACTAAAGTTAAAGGATCAAGTACTTGGTCAACGACTGTTTACCAAGTTATCCAAACAGAAGAGCCGCAAATGCTGGGGCAAAATGTCGCGGATGATGTTGAACTGTTCTGTCCCAAATATAAATCGTTGAGTGACAAACAGCGCCTCAATTTTTGGGGACAACTGCTTGCCGGAATGAGCAAATTTGAGAGCAGCTGGAATCCTGCGAGCTACTATGTCGAAACAACAATGGGACTTGATCCCATCACGGGACGACAAGTTGCCAGTGAGGGATTACTTCAGTTGTCCTATCAGGATGAAAAAAGTTATAATATGGATTGCGGATTCGATTGGTCTTTAGACCAAGTTTATACAAATAAAGATCCCCGCAAAACAATTTTCAATCCTCACAATAACCTTCGTTGTGGAATTAAAATATTAGCTCGACAATTAAATCGACAACGCGCTATTTCAACAACAACTGGCGTGTACTGGGCAGTGTTAAAAAAGAATGGCACTTATACAAAGGTTCCTGAAATCTCTGCAATCACAAAGCAATTAAGCTTTTGTAAATAACGATCTATTTTGAAACTTCGATAGCCTTCGGAGCCACTCGAATTCCATGGGCTGGCACATCTTTCATGACAACTGCATTTGCTCCAATTTTTACATCGTCACCAATGTAAATAGGACCTAAAATCTTAGCACCTGTACCAATCAAAACACGATTTCCGATTGTAGGGTGACGCTTGACGGGGTCAAATTTTAACCCACCTAGCGTGACTCCATGAAAAATAATACAATCATCGCCAATAACTGCAGTTTCCCCAATGACACAGCCAACACCATGATCAATCACAAGACGCCGTCCAATCACTGCGCCAGGATGAATTTCTATACCTGTCGTGCTCCGCGCGATGTCAGCAATCAAACGTGCCAAAAAAAACAAACCGATCGAGTACAGTGCATGCGAAATACGATGAAAAAATAGCGCACGAGGCCCTGGATACAAAAAAAATATTTCCGCATATGATTTGGCGGCAGGATCATAATTTCGATAAGCCTTTAAAAAATCTAACATTAAAGCCACTTTCCTTTGAGATCACTGATATAAAAAAATCTTTCTAAATTATCATGATAACGTGACCAATTTTCACCGCTCATTCGTTCGTTTTTTACAAAAGTAGCTACTTGATCCATCTTAGAATCAAGTTCATCAATCATTGCCACCATCAGAGCTTCCGGAAACATGGGAAGCTTGGGTGAGCCATATTCGATTTTTCCATGATGGCTCAAAACAATGTGCTTTAATATCATTTTAAGCTCATCAGGGAAACCCAATATCTTCTGTGTCTTTTTTTCAATCAACTCACTACTTAAATAGATATGTCCTAGCAATTGTCCTTTATTTGTATAACTCACTTGATTGTTTTGATTAATTTCCAACTCCCAGATTTTTCCAAGATCATGAAATAATGCACCAAATATCAAAAGATCTTTATTCAGATCCTTGTAATGACTGCCCATAAAATCCATCAACTTACAAATCGAAACAATATGACTCAAAAGTCCGCCGCGCTCGGCATGATGGATCGTTTTAGCTGCTGAACTGACAAGGAGTAATTTTTTGATCTCGTCGTCACTTAAGCAATCCATACACAATTGTCGAATGTACATACTTTCAATTTTTTGAATATACTGATGAAGTTCTGCAAATAAGGCCTGTGAATCGACGACAACCATTTCCATGGCATAATCTTCTTTATTTAAACTTAAGGAACTGACATTCTCAATTTTATGTACAACAAGTTGCTTACGTTGATTATAGACTTGAACAGCTCCCTTAATTTTTACTAAATCACCGATTTCAAAAATTCCATTAACGACTTCAACATTATCCCATATTCGACAATCGATTTGCCCCGTTTTATCTCCGGCAAGTAAACTTAAAAAAGATCTTCCATTTTTACCGACACCATAATTTTTATCTTTAACTAAAAATATACGTTCAGAAACAATATCTTTGTCTATCAATAACTTCAGCGAAACCGGTTGTGTCGACGTCATTTAATTCTCTTTTGTTGCTATATTTTTAGTAGGACACTTCAAGTTTTCGTAGGTCGAATCAGCCAGATAGAGATGTGACAAATACACTTGATTCCCTTTTCGAAACACAAAAACATAATAACCACCAGCTACATACAAATAGCGCTGTGAGGTTGTGTTTAAAATAATTTTGTTAGGTTGACTCAATTGTGAGAATTTTTTCTTAAGATCAACCCAGCTAGAACAGCCTATTCCAAAAGTTTCACCATCGATAACAGTTTTTGGATAATCACTAATATAATATAAACTTTCTAACTCAGGCAGTTTGGAAAACTGCTCTTCGGGGAAGTAGAAATAAAAACTGCCTTGGCCTTTGATGATTGACTTCAAATCGATACGTCCACCACCATTGGCAAAAAGGAATTTATGTGACCCAGCAACAGCTTCCGACTTTGACTCCACAATCACCTCTAAGGGATGAAACAAATAAACTGGTTCAGCTGATGAGGATTCGCTTCTAATTTTGTTATAGATCGTATCAAAAATGACCTTAGGTATCTGAATGTCCTGAGAAATAACTTCTGATTTATGAACTTCACCTAAAAACGTAGGTTCGTGCGAAGTACAACTACTCAAAATCAAATAAATGATAACTAAGTAATTTTTATTCAAGATATCGACCTTTCAAATCAATATAAGGTATAAAATCTTCTGTATTCATTGTGTTGAGTTGTAGATAAGATTTAATTTTTTCCGGATCATCTTCATTCAGCTGAATTAAATCTGTCCATATAGAAATCAGATTTTTTTCTTTCTTCAGACTAACGACGTTAACTTCAATATCTTTTCGTTTGCTTTCTTTTTTTAGCAAGATCAATGAAAGATGACTTGAAATATTTAAAGTTTCTGGCAAAACAGTTTTTTCAATGGCAAAAATATCCGAAGATTTATTTTGAATATAATTGATAGCAATATCGATATTTATTTTTTGTTTTTGAGAAAATTGATTCTGCGCCTGATTAAATAGCTTTTGTGCAGAGTATGCATCGTTTTTCTCGAGATGAATATATATATCTGTTAAAATAGAACTATGAGATCCAAGTTGGTTTTTAATTTTTTCATAAGCAGGTATAACTTTTTCAATTTTATATATCCCGGGATAAACAAGACCGGGTATTTTGAACTTATGTGACAACATCACAGGTGTATTAACAAAATCTTCGATAAAATTACTCGCAGCAGTTAAATTAGATATTTTTGTAGCTAATATGATCTGAATAAGAATCAATTCTTTTTTATATTCAATGCGTGTCGATAAGTAACGTTCAATTTTTTCAAGCAGTTCAATATCAGATATTTGTGGATCACGTAAGTGATTTAGAGCATAACCGAAAAGGAATCGACCTTTATTTAATCTCGTGAATAAACTCAAGAACTGTTCAGCGGATTCACGGGGTTCGTTATCCAAGTATGAAAGGATAGCACTATTTTCTTTAATCACATCGGAATCAGGATCCAAATCTCGAGCAATAACTAGAAAGCCTTTGGCTTCATTCAGTTGGCTTAAGAGTACACTTTTATTAAATTGGATCAGTGCAATTTGAGATTTTTGAACTGCTGATAAAGTCGGGTTTGTTTGGACATTTTTAAGTGTATTATCAGCATTAATCACTCCGTCGGAATCTAGTTTTGTAAACAACGTCAAAATATCGGGTAGAACCTTATACTGCTGAACTTCGTTTAATTTTTGAAACGCTTCAACTGCTTTTGAATCAGCGCCTATCATAACCAGTCGTCTGACTTTAGTGATCAGTGCTCGTTCAACTTTATCTTGGCTCCACTTAGTATATAAATAGTAGCCTGAAGTGCTCAGCATCAGAATAACTGCAATAGTTAAGGTAATAAATAAACCTTGTTTTTTACTTTTTTGGACTTCGGTCCTAACAACAGGATCTTCAGAAAAAACAAACAGGGGGGTATTTTTTTTCTTTTCAATTTCCTGTGCTTTAACTTCGATTTCATTAAAAGGAATATCTTTTGTTTCAACTTGAACATCAGTAAATACAGGGCTCGCATGACTTGTAAAATCGATATCCAGTGACTCTGCCGTTTTTGTCTGGGAAACAGTGTTTGTGTTTGTGACCGATGTCTGAAAAGTTCGCGTTTGTTCTGATTTTTTGTCCAACTCAAGACGAACTTGTTCAGTCAATGCTTTAAGCTCCTTAACTTCGCGGATATAAAGCCATCTATTATCCATATCTCGAATTTCATCTATTAATGCGACCTGTCTTTGCAATAAAAGATTCTCTAATTGATCCATAGAGTAAGGGCCTACAATTTTATTGTCAGATTTAATAAGCCACTTTTTATCTACGCTCATATCCCTAGAACCTTCTTCATTAGTGTTTAAAGTGTCTAACACCAGATAAAATCATATTCATCGAATGTGCTTTCACAAAATCAATAACCTCATTATCTTTAACAGAACCGCCGGGTTGAAATATCCAGCGAAAACCTTCTTTGTGAAGAACTTCGACAGAGTCAGCAAATGGAAAAAAGGCATCACTGACAACAACGGCTTGATCTAATGGAATTGCTTTGTTTTTTAAATATTTATGTACACGATCCAAGGCGATTCGAACACTATCAACTCTGTTGACTTGCCCCATTCCTAATCCGATCGTTTGACCGTTATAAACGACGGCGATCGCATTACTTTTTAAATAGGCACAAACCTTCTCGCCAAAAATAATATCTTTTGAAATTTGATCATTTGGCGTCTGACCGATGACCTTCCATTCTGAAGAAGAAAAGTCATCTTCGGACTGCGACAAAACTCCACCTTGAATTGATTTGTACTGCAATGAAGTAGTTTTTTTATTTAAGTCAGGCCATTTTAAAATTCTTAAATTTTTCTTTTTGGAAAAAACGAGTAATGCGTCTGGAGAGTACTCTGGTGCGATTACGCATTCTAAAAAGATTGAACTCAGAAATTCTGCGGTTTGCATATCCACTGATTTGTTAAATGCTAGAATTCCACCGAATACACTTTGTGGATCGGATTCTACCGCGTTCTGCGCAGCTTGATAAATTGATTCAGCAATAGCGACGCCACACGGATTATTGTGTTTCACAGCGACACAAGCAGGCTGTGAAAAATGTGCAACCAATCCCGAAGAGGCATCAAGGTCTAATAAATTATTATATGAAAGCTCTTTACCCTGAATAATTTCTGCGGTTGCCAGACTTTTGGATGCGAGTGGATTTTGAAACCAATCGGCCTGTTGATGGGCGTTTTCACCATATCTGAGAGTTTGTTTTTTACGTAAAGGAAGATTCAAGTAGCTGAATTCTTTTTGATCGTCTACACTTGATAATTTTTGAACGATCATAGCATCATAATACGAAGTTAAAGAGAAAACTTTCAGAGCTAATTTTTTTCGATCTTGCAATGTTAAACTTTGATCTTGAATTTTCTGCCCGACCCAAGTGTAGTCAGATGGATCACTGACAACGACGACATTTTGAAAATTCTTAGCAGCTGATCTTAAGAAACTAGGACCACCTATGTCTATATTTTCGATTTGATCTTCGAAGGTCGAATTCTGATCAAGAGCTGTTTGTTCAAAAGGATATAAATTACCAACAACCAGATCAAACCATTGCACTTGAAACTTGTTCATTTGATCGACATGCGTCTGTAGTTCTTTACGCGCGAGAAGACCCATATGAATATTGGGATGAAGCGTTTTCACTCGCCCATCTAGGACCTCTGGAAAATTTGTCACGTGACTGACATCAATCGCATTGAATCCGGCTTCGAGCAAAAACTTTAATGTTCCACCCGTCGAAACAAGCTCAAGACCCTTTTGACAAAGAGGACGCAAAAATTCTATTAAACCTGATTTGTCTGATACACTGACTAAAGCTCTTTTCATGGCCTCGAACTTTCTATCTCAATTTAGCTCTCTGAAGTACCTAAAATGGAGACTTTGTTAACAAAAGTTTTAAATCATCGTTTGTTAAGAAAATCCCAGCTCCTGCAAATACAGAACGAGCGTTATTTTTATCTAAAATATCTGAGTATCCACCTTTGACATAAAACCCATAAGGTAGACGCATATTTAAAGTCGTTCTTAATTGTAATTTTTCAAAATCATAAGCTTCGACACTAGCTACAAATCTTTGTCTGTAAAAATTGTAATCGACGCCGAGTCCACCTGTATTCTCAATCAATCCACCTTTTAAAGTCAGATCATAAAAGTTTTTAGCATACAAAGCAGTGAACTTTGTTTTACTTTTGAAAGTTTTAACTTCATCAAGATCCGTAGTTGTGCCACCAACAGTTGTCTTGACATTAGTTTTCTCGACGACACCTGCAGGGTCTGTAATCAAACCTAAATAATAATAACGATCTAAACCTGGCTGGATTTGTATACCAATGGCTGTTTGTGCGGCACCAACTTCATTCAAATAATGTCCGTTGAAATCAACTCCCGTTGAAACTTTGTTCGCCGTATCAACAAGTCCACTGATCCCTTCGATTGCACTTGAAACATCTTCAGCCGTTTTTTCATCTGAAATCAATTTACCGATGGTACCTTCGCCGCGATTGACTTTATCCGTGATTTCTTCGATGTTTTTGAGGGATTTATCTATACGAACCATCGCCGTTTGCCATGTTTTTTTGAATCCCTTATCACTTTCATCGTTAACCAATTCGTCGAGTGTGCCTGTAATGTTATGAACTTGATCTACGATCTCATTAATTTTATCTTTATTTGCCGAAGTCATCTCTGATAAGTCTCCGGTTAATTTTTCAATATTCAAAACAATCCGACCAAGGATATGTTGATTTGTTCCATTATTCGTTACTGATTCATTTAAATTTTTAGCCACATCTTTGAGTGATCCTGTGATATCTGAAACTTGGGCCATGACATCATCCAGTGATCCACCCTTTTTGACATTCAGAATTTGACCGTCTTCCTCAAGAAGCGGATCAGAAGCTGAGCCTGGATAAACTTCGATATACTTGTCTCCCAAAATACCGTTGGCTCTTAATTCAACTGATGACGAACGAGTTAAACTTATATCAGATTTAATCGTGACATCAACGCGGGCCTGGCCATCTTGCAAACGAACATCTTTGATCACGCCCACCGGAATACCGGCCGATCGAATTGCAGAACCCTTCACTAAACCATTTGCATTAGGTAAAAGAAACCAAGCTTTTTTAGAACGACCCATATAACTTGGATCATCACTGACTTGCATCGACATAAATGCAATCAATGAGGCAATTGAAAGAACCATGGCTCCGACTTTAAATTCTGCTGTACCTAAAAAACCCATGATGAAATTCCTATGTTGAAGTCTCTATATTTCTTTTTTTCCACAAACCAAAATATTAAACTGTAGAATGTTTCATTCCTTTGCCAACAAAACGCTTCACAAGCTCGATATCCGATTTGAAAAAATCTTCAGCCGTTCCTGATAATAATACTTTACCTGCATCAAGCATCACAATAAAGTCGGCAATGCGAAATGCCGCAGCAAGATCATGAGATACCATAACTGATGTTGTCCCCTGATGCATCTTGTGCGTTTCTAGTATTAAATTATCTACCATTTCTGTCAGAATGGGATCTAATCCTGTCGTCGGCTCATCATATATTAAAATTTCTGGATCTAGGGCGAGGGCGCGAGCTAAACCAGTCCGTTTTTGCATACCACCCGATATTTGACTAGGTAACTTTTGATAATGCTTTTCATCAAGACCGACCATGTTTAACTTCTCGTAGGCAATCTGAATCACCTGATCTTTTTTCAATTGACGACGATGTTCTTCTAGCGGAAAACAAACGTTTTCTAAAACTGTCATATCATCAAACAAAGCTGCACTTTGAAACAATACACCATAATTACAACGAAATTGAGTCAGTTGATTTTCATCCATTGTCGATAAATCTTTTCCCAAAATTTCAACTTTACCTGAAGTTGGTTTATAAAGACCTAAAATATGTTTTAACATCACCGACTTTCCAGTTCCTGAAAAACCGATAATAGCTGTTAAACTTCCCCGAGGAATTTTTAAATCAATTCCTTTGAGAATATAATCTTTGCCGCCATCAAAACTTTTTTTAATATCTGTCAGCTGAATTGCGAATTCGCCTTTATAAGAGCTTCCCATCTGTGATTACCCTCTTCCAATTCCAGCCATCAAATAATAAATTCGAATCAAGTTCATTAAGAAATAATCGATAATAATGATACTCACCATACTGATCACGACTCCGCGGTTTGTCGCTTCTCCGACACCTTTTGCCCCGCCCGTCGTATTAAAACCTTTAAAGGTGCAGATGACTGAAAACATCAAACCAAAAATTGCACCTTTAAATAGTCCTTCATTGATATGATAAACTTCAACTGTCTGCGCAATTTTTTCATAAAAAATAGCTTCATCCAATCCAATAATTTTAATACACAAAAACCAACATCCAACCATGGCCATAAAATCAAATAAAGCTGTTAACAAAGGCATACACAAAATGGCCGCTATAATTCTTGGAGCAATTAAATATTGTTTGGTGTTGATTCCCATGACATCCAAAGCATCCATTTGTTCATTCACTCGCATCGTCCCCAATCGCGCAGCCATAGCCCCACCCGCGCGTGCTGCAACGATGAGCCCTGTCAACACGGGACCCAACTCGCGTGTAATTCCCAAAGCAACAGTCGGTGCGACGAGATTAACTGCATTGACGAGTTTAAATCCTAAATAAACTTGGAACGAAAGAGCAAGACCGGTAAATATACTGGTTAATGCAATAATTCCAACAGACTGATTCCCAATAAATTCCATGTGCTTTAAGACTTCACCATAACGATAAGGTTGGGCAAAGAGCAGTTTTAAACTTTCATAACCAAATAAAGTCATTTCACCTAAGAGTAAAATAAAACTTTTTATTTTACTGACTAAACCTAAAAAAAATCGATCTATCATTCCAGCTGTTTTAATAATAATTGGCGAACTCATGATTCAATTCCACCTTTAAAAAGACGAGGGACACGCTCACCGACAGCCGTTAAAATTTCCCAAGTGATCGTTTGTGCAGATTTCGCAGCAGTCTCTGCTGAAATAAAATTTCCCATTTCGTCAAAACCAAATAAAACAACCTCTTCTTCGTCATATTTTTTGAGTTGTCCATTTTGCAAAGCCTCGGTCACGTCCAACATCAAAAAATCCATGCAAATTCGCCCCACAATCGGAACCAGCTTTCCTGCAAATAGCGCCTGATGATTGTTCGATAATAAGCGATGAATACCATCGGCATAACCAATAGGAACAACTGCAATTTTTGAAGGTCTTCGTGCAATCCACTGCGCACCGTAAGAAACAGACTGTCCAATGGCGACATCTCGAATGTTATTCACAACAGATTTTAAACTCATGACAGGTTTAAATTGAATTTCGTTAAAAACGGAGTGTGGTTGATAGCCATATAATATAAGTCCTGGCCTAAATCCCCATTCTTGCTTTTTCAAATAATGATCCGGTTGATTTTGAACTTTAGCGAGACTGCATATTCCGCCAGAATTTAACAAATGAGAAAAGACATTTAAGGGTTTAAAGAAAGACTGAACGTCTTCCATTAGCTTCGTCTGCCGAAAAGAATTTCCATCTGAGATATATGCATCTTCACCATTAAAATAATGACTCAAAATGGCCTTCAGTTTTAACTTTTTAGAAATTTTAAAATAAGAATAAAGCTTTTCACTCTCAGAAGGATCAAATCCCAAACGATTCATCCCCGTATTAAACTTCAAATGAATTGGGACAGGATCATCGGCCAAGGACTCGAGACAATGGATTTGATCCCACGTACTAACAACGGGAGTCATCCTATGATCTAAAATTTTTTGCGCTCCGTATTTGTCAAATCCTCGAAAAACAAGCACATTCGCTTTAATCCCTGAAGTTCTAAGCAATACACCTTCTTCAATCAGGCAAACACCCAGATTCTCTACCCCGCAATGTTCAAGATGTTTAGAAATCTGAACATCACCGTGCCCGTAGCCATTGGCTTTAACCATGGGACACAAAAATCGTTCGTTTCCTGCGATTTTTTTAATTTCGAAAAAATTATATGCCAGATGATCCAAATTTATTTCAGCGAACGTCCGTCTAAACAGCTCCGTCATACCGGCACCGTAAAATCTGGTCTGTGATCACTTTGTGCTTTGTAAATACAAATTTTATTTCCACCTTTTTCAGAAATAAATTGCATCGCACTCGTCGCTGATTCATTTAGATGCTGAAGCGAATTCGCTAAAGTTGGGTACTCGCTAATCCCCTGACTGATGGTGATCTGAAGTCCTCCCTGAGTAAACTTTTCAACTTCAAGTGATTGCCTGAGACGTTCAGCTCTCAATGCAGCACCTTTTCTGTGGCAATTTGTCAGCACAAGTGAGAATTCATTCTCTGCAGTTCGGCAAATAAAATCAGGTAATCGACTTGTAGCTTTAATCTGTAGAGCTACTTTTTTTATAATTTCATCTGCTACAGCTCGACCTTGGCTGGCTTCAATTTCTAGAAATTTATCTATTTTAATTTTAACAACTGAAAGAGGCGACAATGTTCTTTTCGATCGATCAATTTCTTTATCTAAGATTCTTTTATAAAAAAGTTCGTTATAAAAACCGGTTAAGCTATCTTCAACATCCAAAAATTTAGGTTGAGATTCATAAACTAAATTTGAATACACAAGACTCATTAATGAAAAGTCTTCGGCAACTTCTGCGGAAATATCCTGTGGTGATACAAGAACACCTTCAACGGCCTGCTTTATGATGAGCGGTAAAAACTTAATTTTATCGACAGCAAGTTTAACCTTTAAATAACTCAACAATCCTTCTGGCATCGAGCCACTCAATAATTGCGTAGAAAAATTTTTCTCTCGACTTGGAATTTTGTAAGATAACCCTTCAGACCAATCTTCTGGGCAGTTTGCACTGGAAACACAAATCAGTGTTTGGATAGTTGGTACGAGTTTCAAATAAATCCATGTTTGGGTCGGTGTTGCTTGATAAAATTGATCCAGAAGTTGCTCTTTTGATTCGGCCAAGCGATATGTTGATATCCGGCTCTGATATGGACGAACAACAGGACTTTGAATTTCATTTTCAACTTTTTCCAACAAATGTAAATGGTCGTCTTTTTCTTTTTGGTAAGCTTCAAAAATCTGTTCGTTTTGATAAGTCCTGTACAATTTTTCACAAACCAAATCAACACTCATTAACAATAGCGCTGAGACGCTTTCGACAGTCCGGTCTAAAACCATGGTCAAATTATACTTTTGATAATTTTTAAAGGACATCAAGTTCGCTGTGGGCGATAAAAAAACAAATTGAACTTCAGAAGAAATTTTTAAAAGACTGTCGATATATTCATGGAGGGGTAAAATCAGAGTTTCAACATCAATTACGACAATATGACTCGGTGACAAATTCATCCGTAACAATAATTCAGAATGATCGGTAAAAAAATAAGCCTCGTACTTTGCTTCTGACAAAGCCAATTTACAAATAGCCCCAAGATTCGCATCCTGCGATATTATTGAAACATTAAAATCATTTGAAAAGTCACGAATATTCACGATTTTTGCGGCCCTCGAATTCGAACTTTAAATTGATCAATGGCTTTATCATTTCGACTCACTTGAATTTGCGGGTCTTCAACAATATCCAACCGAGGATCTAATTTAAACTGTGTGGTTGTAAATTCCTTTTCAAGATCAATCATTGGTTTAGTTTTTTCCAAATCAGACTCTGTATCATGATCCAAATCTAAAATTTGATCCAAGTCTAAATCTTGATGAGTTTCCGTCGCCATATTCTCTCCTGCAATATTTTCAACCTCAGGCCCTGTCATTACAATTTGCACCAATGCACCTCCAGAAGGCACATTGACTAAAGTGATATTTCCACCGTAGCGCTGTGCAATTGATAGAGATTCAGATAGACCCAGTCCTTGGTGTTTTGATTTTTCTTTTGTTGTGTAATAGGGCTGCCAAACTCTTTCTAGATTATCGTGTTTTAAGCCCATGCCAGAATCTTGAATTTCTACAAATGATTTTCCATCTCTATCAAATGTTCTAATTTCAATTTTTTTAACCACGACTTCTTTGACAGCTTCGATCGCATTTTTCAAAACATTACCCAATAACTTCTTAAACCTCATCACATCGACTTCGAATTCCAATGTCGCTTTGAAATCTTGCTGGAGACGAATACCTTGAGAAGTCATCAGCTGCTCAAGGTCAGACAGCACATCACTCAGTAAAGAGTTTAGCGACACGCGCGCGTGGTGCTCGGCAACGATCGGATCAAAAGAAAAATTTGTTGGCAGAGACATTTCTTGAGAACTTTGAACAAGCGTCTGAATAACTGGTGGATCTATAGGCTTTGGCAAAGGCGCTGCTACGGATGCCTGCGCTTTGCGAACCACCGCAACTGGCTCGGGCGCGGCGATGTCGTTCGCACTGAGTAATTGAGAACTTTCAATATTTTCACTCAGAGACTTTCTATATAATTCCTCTCGCTGAGTGGCTTTTTGCTGCTGAAGAGTTTTTTCAATAGGACGAAAAGCATAAAATAAAATTCCGACAAGAAGACATGCGAAACCCAAAATCAACCCGAGCAACATGAATGGTATATTGATGATCGAAATGACAGCACTCTTTGCCGTATATGAAATTATTTTTAAATTTGTTGAGCGAAGCTCCTCTGAATTTATAAAATATCTCTCGGGATTTATATTATTTTCAGCTGTCACTGTTGCAACATAGTCAGACTCTGAATGCCCCGCCACCGTATTTAAGTCCGTCATCAAGACATGTGTCACTTTTCGAGAGCGATTGAGGTCAAACATTTTTTGAAAATAGCTTGCATCCGCAACAACTGTAACTGCTTCGGCTGACGAAGTCAGAGTCGCCCCATCTTGCAAGTAAGTCATCGCCAAATATTTATCTCCAGACTTTGTCTGAAATAGCTCAACATGAATAGGCTTCTTTGAATATTTTTTTAAATTGAGAGCTTTTTGTAAAAACTCTTTCGTCCACCGTTCAGACTTAGAACCACTTTTGGTAAAAATAGATTTAACCGAAATTTCACCATTTTTTGAAATATGAGTTTGAGCCAATACGGTCATAGACTCAAGCTGAACCCAATTGATTTTAGCTTCATCAATTTGATACATGTAGCCCGAAAGAATATTCTTCAATTGACTCATCTGAGTTGATACTGAAGATTTCAAATTTGAATTTTGTTGCGACATTTGAGTTTTGACAATCTGAGATTTTTCAGTTTTGTAATAGTCATTCAGCTTAAAAATTACAAGCAGAACAAATACAAACAATATGATTGTCGTCGCATACACATTTCTTGTGACAAACTTTGTCTTCATTTTCGAGTGGCATCCTTGCTACCTTCTATTTTAGAAGTGTTTTTGAACAGGAATCAACTTGTGAATTGATTTTTTTTGGACATTTTGTATTTTTCAAACTAACCTCTGCAGTATGGGCACAAATACATCATCTTCATCCTCAGAACAGCCGGTAAATCCCCCACAAGATTTCGACATTTTAATTATCGGTTCAGGTGTTGCAGCACTGAGTATGGCCCTAAAGATTTCCAATGAAAAAACCGTTTGCTTACTCACCAAAGAATCAATTCCAGATACGAACAGCGCAATGGCTCAAGGTGGAATTGCCTCGGTTTCAGAAGCCAGTGACAGTTTCGAAAGCCACATCAAAGACACTTTGATCGCTGGAGCCGGTCTCTGCAAAATAGAGGCGGTGCGTAATATAGTCGAACAAGCCCCTGATCGCATTCAAGATTTACTTCAATGGGGCGTGGAATTTGACTCAGATTTAACCCGTGAAGGTGGTCACTCCCATCGCCGCATTTTACACTTCGAGGACCAAACCGGCGCCGAAATTCATAAAAAATTATGGTTGTCTGTCCAGAAAAAACAAAACATTCAGGTGTTTGAAAATCACTTTGCGATCGATCTGATCGTTAACAAACAAGTCGATCCTAACTTGATCGGTCCGACCGCCGCGCTGGGTGTTTATGCTCTAGATAAAAAAAATGATCGTGTCGAAATATTTACGGCACGAACCACAATACTCGCAACGGGTGGCGCTGGAAAAGTTTATCTCTACACCTCCAATTGGAGTGGAGCCACGGGCGACGGAATTGCGATGGCCTACAGATCCGGCTGCCGAGTTTCAAATTTAGAATTCATGCAATTTCACCCCACTTGTTTGTATCACAAGGACTCTAGAAATTTCCTCATCACCGAAGCCATTCGTGGCGAAGGCGGTGAACTGATCAACTCTCAAGGCGAAGCCTTTATGAAAAAACATCATCATTTAGGTTCCCTCGCCCCCCGCGATATCGTCGCTCGAGGTATCGATGCCGAAATGAAAAAAACGGGTGCGGATTGTGTCTATTTAGACATTACTCACAAGCCCATCGAATTTATCAAAACTCATTTTCCCACGATTTACTCAAAATGCCTCGAGTATGGAATCGATATGTCAAAACAACCGATCCCCGTTGTGCCCGCCGCTCATTATCTGTGCGGCGGAATCGTCACAGACACCAATGGAAAAACAGATATCGCAGGGCTTTTTGCCATTGGCGAAGTCGCAAATACCGGACTTCATGGTGCCAATCGACTGGCTTCAAATTCCCTCCTTGAATGTTTAGCCATGTCACACAACGCCAGCCTTGAAATCGAAAAAAACTGGTCATTGCATTTAACAAATAAATTGCTAAACCAAACACCCAAGCCTTGGAAAAAACCAGAAAATACCAATTCAGACGAAATGATTGTGATCAGTCACATGTGGGAAGAAATCCGGCGACTGATGTGGAATTATGTTGGCATTGTGCGCTCCACCAAAAGACTTGAACGCGCTCAACATCGGCTGCAAAATATCACCCAAGAAGTTAAAGAGTACTATTCAAATATGAAAATCCATTCGGATATCATTGAATTGCGCAATATTTCAATTGTTGCAGACCTTACCGTTCAATGCGCTTTGAAACGCAAAGAATCACGAGGCATCCATTATTCATTAGACTTTCCTCCAGTGAATGAAGATTTTGAATCTGATCTTGTTGATCAATGCACAACCGCCCATGATAGTATTTTACTCAGAGGTCTATCTTAGGCCTAAACTCATGGCGTAGGATAATTTATGTTTGAAGCCCTCAAAAAATCTGTATTTGGAATTGTAAGCTACTTTATTGTTTGTGGGGGATTGTTCTTCATTTCATTTTCAGTTTATACAAAGAAATTCCCACCCGATCTGAAACAACTTCGGACTGGCCTTGAAAGCATCACAAAATTACCGGATTCACTCGGGGTTATTCAAAAACAACAAGAAGAACTCTTAAAAATTGATCTCGTTGGCATCCCAAATCAAATGAATTCAACAAACGAACTCGTCAACGTCTTAAATCAAAAAATTATAATTTTTGAGACTCAAAATAATTATATGCTTCAAAAAATTTCAAGCCTTGAACAAAATCAACTCCAGCTTTTACAAAGAATTGAAAATCTAGAGCGATCTAAACACAATCACTAGTCTTCTTCTTCGCCGTCTGGTACCGTGCCGCTTTTTTTGCCTTCGCACGCTTTAAGTTCATCTTTTAATAAATCTGAACAGGCGGAGTGGCAAAGATCTATACAACGAAGTCTTAAGCGATTTGCATACTCGCCTTTTCGCTCAATATAATCCATGCAGCGTTTTTTATCACAACTGGAAGCGGGACAAGCATCTTTCTCTCCGCAAGCAAAAGTCGAAATAGGTCCAGCAAATGCAGCAAATACTATGAACAATTTTAAAAATGTCTTCATCGAAACTCCTGTTGATTTCTTATCGGCAATCTCAACTAGACCTTAAGAAGTTTAAATATTCTGCGATACTGTCTCGGAATGATTCGAAAGTTGACTTCAATTGGTCGTTCGCTATTCTTTAATTATGTCCAAATATATTCGCTCAGAAACGTTTTTTAAAGGCTATGATCAATCCAAACTTTTTCTACAGACATGGTCGCACTCAGAAGCCATAGGAACAATTTTATTTTCACATGGACAGGCTGAACATTCAGATTGTTATCATCGATTGATTCACGGTCTTGATAAAATCAAAGATGCCCCAAAATGGAATTTTGTCGGCTGGGATATGCGTGGACATGGTCAGTCTGATGGGCTACGCGGCTTTGCCAAAGATTTTGATGAGTACGTTTTAGATTACGACTGTTTTTACCGCGAATCTTTAAAAATTGATTTCGTTCAAAATAAAAAAATTGTTTTACTGGGACATTCCATGGGCGGATTGGTTCAAACCTGTGCTTTGAGCTCAAAAAAATATTCAACGATAAATCCACACGTCGTCGGTCAAGTTTTAAGCTCACCCCTCTTCGGTGTGGCCGTGACTGTTCCCCAATGGAAAGACATGGGCGCTAATTTCATCAATCAACTTTTACCTAAACTGACAATGGGTAATGAATTAAACAATGAAATGTTGACGCGAGACCTTGATGTGATTCGTGAGTACGAAAAGGACACTTACCGCCACAATAAAATATCTGCAGGTGTCTACTTAGGTTTTAAACGCGAGTTTCAAAATATTCTCAGTCATGCTCAAACGATCACACTTCCAACCCTTTTGATTATGTCAGACTCCGATCCTGTGAATTCAAGCCCTGATGCTCTCAAATTTTTCGACTCAATTGCTTCAACAAATAAATCTTTAAAAATTTTCGACGGCGCCAAGCATGAACTTTTCAACGACATCTGTCGCGAAGATGCTTTTAAAACCGTCAGTGAATTTCTTCAACAATTTGGTGGTCAATCATGAAATTAATGTCACTTTTACTTATCACTCTTATCATCAGCTCCTGCGCAACTCAATTACCAGTCGCTGAAGGAATTAAAGAAATTTCGGTTTCTGATTATCAAGCGCTGACAGAAAAAAAGACTCAAAAAGTTGAAGTCTACAGCGGGCTTTACAATCAAATGACTGTTTCCGCGACTCGCATGGATGGCGAAATGACAGAAGCCTACTTGTCGCATTCCGCAAGGCTATTACAATGGAGCGCAGCTCAACATCAAACTGAAAAAGCAAAAATAATTTCGCAAGGAACAGAAAAGACTGAATTTTTTGTCAGCTTTTACACTCCTGAACGAAAACACAATGATTTATCTAGCAACAAATCAATGTGGAAAATATATTTAGATATCAATGGCCAACGTTACGAAGGCACTGCTAAGAAAATAAAATCTCAGCATATTGAAATCGAAACGATGTATCCAAGCCACAACCGTTTTTCGAATCCTTACACTGTGACATTCCCGATCGCTGCTGCAATTGCTGATGGCAAACCGGCTGTGATGACAATCACGGGAACATTGGCCTCAACTCAATTGAAATTTGAGTAAATTTACAATCTCGTTAACTTGGTGTTCTCACCCCGACTTGAACGGGGATCGACCGTTTAGGAAACGGTAGCTCTATCCAGTTGAGCTATGAGAACACTTAATCTAATAATAAAAAATTATAATCCTTCTTGCCCTGCGTTTTCAAACGCAAGCTTAACAGCCAATTGATTTTTTTGCTGTGTTTTGAATTTATCAAACACGACATAAATCGCAGGAATCACCACCAAAGTCAAAAACGTTGAAACCAAGACCCCAGAAATTAAAGTGATGGCCATCGACCGTGTCAACTCAGCTCCTTCTCCTGTAGCGATCGCCGTAGGAATCGCTCCGGCCACGGTTGCAAATGACGTCATTAAAATCGGTCGAAGTCTGACGGCGCCGGCTAATTTCATAGCCTCCGTCGCTGAGATACTTTGTTGATCACGCACTTGATTGGCAAACTCAACGAGTAAAATTGAATTTTTTTTCACGATACCCATTAATAATAACACACCGATCATCGAGTAAATATTCAAAGTCTGACCTGTGATCAGTAATCCCATAAAGGCCCCACCAATTGAAAATGGTAATGCCATCAAAATTGTGACAGGATCCAAAAATGAATTAAATTGCGAAGCTAAAATCATGTAAGCCACCACAAGTCCCAATACCAACGCAATCACTAATCCTGAAAAGGCCTCTGTTTGCGATTGTGAGCTTCCATTATTTTCAATAATATAACCAGGTTTTAAAACCTTCTGTTTACTTTCCTCGATAAAGGCTTTTGCTTTTTCAGCCTTCACACCTTTTTCAATATTGGCATATAACGAAATTGTTCGCTGACGATTCGAGCGATTGATTTGTTGGAGCGTTTTTTGTTTTTCAAATTGAACGATACTTGAAAGAGGTAAAAAATTTCCTTTAACGTTTGAAACTAAAATATTTTCCAAAGATTTTGTTTGATCTGTCGTTTTTTCAAGATCGACGCGAATATCGTAACGTTTTCCACCGTCAGCATACTGACCTGCAACAACGCCAGAGATCATCGCATTGATTGTCTGTGCAACTGTACTAATTGTGATACCACTGGACGCTGATTTTTCACGATTAGGAATAATTTGAATTTCCGGAAGCCCCGTTAACATATTTGAATCCACATCGACCATCAAACCACTGGATTTCATAGTCTCCATCATTTGCTCAGCTTGATCTGATAATGCATTCCAGTCAGGTCCTTTCATCGCAAACTCAATCGGAAAACCACGCCCTCCACCACCGAAACCACGTGATGTAGGATCTTGCAAACTGATACGGCCATTGCCGATCAGTTTTTTGATTTCATCACGTGCTGATTTTGAAAATTCATCCTGGCTGTTCGGACGCTCTTTTTTAGGTTTCAAAGAAATAAACATCATCGCCGTATTTGCGTCAGATCCACCGCCGAACCCACCACCAATGCTGCTGAAAACTTGCAATACATTTGGATTTTGCATCAACCATTTTTCAACAAGAACAGCTTTTTCATTTGTTTCAGTAAATGCCGTTCCTGTTTTCATTTGCATCCGAGCCATCAAAAGACCTGACTCTTGTGCTGGTGTAAATTCCTTGGGAATAAACCGCATCAAACCAAAACTTGCAAACATCACAACAAAAGCCAAAACAACAGTTAATGCGATATGATTTAAACACCAATTTAATTGTCGAGAATAAAATTTTTGAAACTGATTAAACACGCGATCAAACCAAAGACCAACTTTTGTTGTTCGTTCACTGTGACTGACGAAACTTGCACAACGCATCGGAGTAATTGTTAAAGACTCGATCAATGATAAAAACACTGCGAATGAAATTGTGATCCCGAATTGTAAAAAGAATTTACCGATAATTCCTTTCATAAATACCACAGGTAAGAAAATCGCAATAACTGCAGCTGTAGCAGCCAAAGCAGCAAATGTGATTTCTCGGGAGCCAATAATTGCAGACTCGATTTGATTACGACCTTTTTCCTTGTAGCGGAAAATATTTTCTAGAACCATGATCGCATCATCAACAACGATACCAATCGCTAGCGTCAGACCCAACAAAGTAAATGTATTTAAAGTAAAACCTAAAAAATAAAGAGCTATGAAAGTTCCTAGTATAGATGTCGGAATCGACAACAATACATTGACTGTTGCAGAAAAACTGCCTAAAAACACCCAACAGACAAACGCCGTTAATAAAACTGCCAACAACAAATGTTTGTTCAGTTCTGCAATTGATCGTTCAATAAAAAGTGTGGAGTCAAAATTAACCTTAAACTCAAAGCCCGGCGGTAGATTTTTTTGTAACTGTGCCATGCGGTCTTTTACGGCTCTGGCCACGGCCACTGCATTTGTACCACGTTGTTTCTTCACTCCCATGCCGACCGAAATCTGACCGTTAAATCGCGAGATCTGTTTACTATCTGCAAGATCTAATTCAACTTTAGCAACATCCGTTAAACGCACGCGCTGACTGGGATCCGCAACAGATTGCCCAGCACGTCTTGAAATAATAATTTTTTGAAAATCCGCCAGAGTACTGGCTTCACCTTTAACACGCACGTTGTAAACCAACTTCGCGTTATCGACTTGTCCCCCCGGAAGCTCGGCATGTTCAGATTTAATCGCTTCGATCACATCCAAAATTGTGACATTGAATTTTTTTAATTTCTCGGGTTGTACTTGAACGCGTAAAACAGGATCTGAGAAACCACCTAAGGTGACATCGCCGACGCCCGTCACTGTCGTGATTTGATCTTTTAAATACTCTTGTGTGTATTTCATCAACTCACGTCGAGCATTTTTTTGTTCATTGACAGATAGTTTTGGATCAGACGCAGCCTTTGAGACAACACCTAACCATAAAATTGGCTGGTCATCTGGATTTGATTTACTAATGACTGGCGGATCAATGTCTTTCGGTAATCTGCGCTGGGCTTGTGAAACTTTGGTTTGAACTTCTTGTAAAGCGGCATCGATGCTGCGATCCAGATCAAATTCAATACTGACATTTCCTCGTCCACTGCGGCTGCTGGAGTCTAAACTTTTAATGCCTTCCACAGTTGTTAAAACGTCTTCGAGAGGTTCTACAACATTCGTTTCAATAATTTCAGGAGATGCACCAGATAAGCCAACAGAAACATTCACTGTTGGAAAATCCACGTCTGGAAATTGACTAATTCCTAATCTTGAAAAACTAATTGCGCCAAAGATCATGAAAAAGCCCATGATCATCCATGCCATAACCGGATTTTTGATTGAAACATCTGAAATACGCATTTAGTCTCCTAATGAAGAATTGATAGGTGTACAGAATGAAAGCTTATATTTTTTTTATCTCGTTTGCAATTTTATCAATAACACGCACAGCGCTAGCAAACACGACGACCAACTCTGTTGTTTTAAATTCGCAAAGTGTTTTGGACATCTATAAAAAACAAAGCATAAAACCAAAAGAACTTGAAAACACTTTATACAGCAGCCAGCTGATTTATGAAACTTTAGATTTGAAATACAAGTTTATCACATCGATCGATGTGTCACGTGCCACAGATCACACAGACTCAACATCAACAGGTTTACAACAAAATAACGACACAAATAAATACTCGTGGCTGACGACAAAACGGTATTTAACAGGAACAACTCTTGGATTAGAATTAACGCATTTGGATAACGCACTTGGAACGATGTCATCCACAACGGGACGAACAGATACAAATCAAAATTACTTTACAGTCAGCGTTGATCAGCCGATTTATCCGAATTTTATGGGCTCACAAGAACAGTCCACGTATGCTTCAGCGGCACAGGATTACGAACTAAAAAAAATCCAAACTGATTTTGACCAGCTAACAGCGCAAAAAGATCTGCTGAAACTTTTCTGGAAAACAAAAGCCTTGGCTCAATCTGTTGAAGAAAATACCAAGCTGATTAACGAGTACGATCGACTGGCCAAAAAAGTTCAACAAAAACAATCGAATCAGTTTGCGTCCGCAGGTGAACTCGAACAAGCACTTTCTGAGTACGAAATACGAAAACAATCTCTGAAAGCAGATCAATCCTCTTTATCGCAAGCTCTCCTTGATTTAAAAACCAGTCTGAACTTGCCAACAGAGACTGAAATTAAATTTGATCTTAAATCCCCCGCATTTACGGCCCCCGTATTTAAAACAACGACGACGACGGAATTGAAAAAATATAAGTATCAACAACTGAAATTACAATCCGTTGAAAACTTATCGACAGCAGTGACAAATTCAAATCTGCCGCAATTCAGTGTCTATGGTAAATACACGCAATCTGGATTTGATCCGTCAAATTCAACGGCGCTGGACGAAGCAAAAGATGCAAATTATCAAAAGTACGTCATCGGCGTAAAAATGGACTACACTTTCGATAACGAGAAATCAAAATTAGATGAAAAAATTAAAAAATTAAATCTGGATATCGAGCAATCGAAAACAAATCGTGCACCGCAAGATTTAATGGCGCAAATTGAATTAGCCCAAAAAGATTTATCAGCCAGTTTTGAAAATATCACTTCGAACAAAAAAATTCTTGAGTACCGCAAAAAAGCCGTCATCGATATTTCAAAAAACTATTTTCAAGGTCGCACTGACATCAGTTTTTTGATTGATGCTTATAACAAAAAGAATTTGGCCGAGATTAATTTGATTTCTTCGTATGGCGATTACGAAACAAAGAAAATTGATTACGAGATTTTGACTCTGCAATAAGGCTAAAAACTATCTGCCTTTAAATGCCTTCGAAACTCCAAAGTTAAACAGACTCTTAAAATGTGTCGCTGTTTTAAAAGCGATCCCTGTTGTTCCTACAGGCTCTAAATGCGTTTGATCTGATTCGATCGCAGATATAATTCTTAAGGCATATTCATCAGGACTGATCGAATCTTTAGGGACTTCGATATTTTTTGAATACAATTTATCGATTTCATCGAACATGCGGGTTTTGATTCCTGGAGTGAACAAACAAAGTGTAGAAACCCCTGTTCCTTTTAGTTCTTGCTCTAAGCAATCTGTAAATGCCCATACTGCAGCTTTCGAAGCTGCATAGGTTGATGCACTTGGAAAATGCATCACGGCCGAAACACTCGAATGATTGATAATTTTTCCGTGTTTCTGCTGAACCATTTTCGGAACCACAGTATGAGTTAATTGGATTAACGCATTCACGTTCACTTGTAACATTTGATAAATATCATCAATTTTTTGTTCATCCAATAATCCGCCGGTTAACAGCCCTGCATTATTAAACAAAATATCAATTTTATGATTTTGAATTTTTTGAATCAAACTTTCAACACCAGAGCGTGTTGATAAATCAGATTCTATGATTTCAACCGATAAGGCTCCCAATGATTTTAACTCTTGAATCAAGTTGTCATCATTTTTTCGGATCGCTAATAAAAGATGTGTTTTTCTTTTCGCACAGGCCTTGGCAAAACCTAAACCAATACCACGATTCGCACCTGTGATTAAAATATTTTGATTTTCTATTTTCATGATTTTCCCCAGGCCTTTAAAAGCTCTGATTCTTCTGAACTGGAAGTCACTTTTTTAAATTTTACGCCAGGACGGCCCTTAACGGCCGCTTCGCATTCCTTCCAGGTTGTGTATTTTGTAACTTGATTATTGATCAGACTTAAGTACCAGGTTTCTTTTTTTTCTGTTGAGCTACTTCCTACAGATTTCATGTCAGGAAGCGCTTCTTCTGTCGGAAGTTGTGTAATATCAAATAAATAATTTGCGACAGATCCTGAATACAATTCAACAGATTGACGTTTTGAAAGGGCAACACCGATTTCATCACAGCGCTCATTGCCGTGAATTCCCTTGTGACCGCGGATAAAGCTCCATTTTATTTTTATTGGATAGGCTTTTGAAATTTGAAAGAGCAAACGATCCATCACTTGCCACAGATCTTGATTGGTCACATCTTTTCCGTCGGCTGTTTTCCAACCTCGTTTTTTCCAACCAAATAACCATTGTGTAGAGCCGCGAATGACATAAACCGAATCTGTAAAAATCTGAAGAGAGGCTACCGCTTGATAACGTTCTAAACAAAACTGCAAACCAGAAATCACAGCTTGCATTTCCATACGATTATTCGTGGTTTGCGGATAAAACTCACCTAACTCTGTCACCGTATTAAAATCAGTTACGATACTGCCGTATCCTCCGGGACCAGGATTTCCAGAGCACGCACCGTCTGTATAGATTAAAATGTTTTCTGAATTCATAAGTTTTAAGTATGTTTCAAACTGTCAAACTGATCAACACCTAGGAAATATATTCATAAAACTATGTTATTTGATAAAAAAACAGTCTCTCATATTATGTTCTTGCGTCAAAATAGTCTTTTAAAATTAAGAGTTTAGCCCTGATCTGGTGTCAACTTAGATCATTTTACATGTGGTACAGGAATCGCAATAGCCTTTTAAGTGGTCTCAGATTGAGACAGAAAGGCACCATCAATGCTTAACGTGCAAAAAAACTTTAGGATTTTGGTTTTATGCTTAGCATCTTCGATAACTGCTCTTGCAGCAGAGCCTTCGACGACAGCTGTCAGTACATCGCCACTGCCTCAGACCACATCAACGACGACGATAGCTACTCCAGTTTTAAATAACGAGACCGCAAAGAAGTTCAGCTTAATCACCGGCCTTGAATATTCACAAAAAGTCGAAGTCGAAGAAAACACGGAACGCGAATCCAGCACAGATTTATCATTTATGGCTACATATAAAATTAATGATCTTTATAATGTGTCGGCAAAAACAGCTTTAACACAAGAGAATAATGGCCCTAAAAATTCTTCGATATCTGATTCAACAGTCGGTTTTACCGTTAAGGGTGTTAAAATCAACGATCAGTGGATCACGACACATGCGATGTCTTCGATTTTACCAACAAGCGAAACTAGTCAAGACCGTGATCGATTAAGAGCTGCGATTGCGATCACGAACGGAGTTTCGTATTCAGGCGATTTACTGAAAGCGAAGTACAGTTTAGGTCTGTCAAAAAACTTTCATGAGTTCGATCAAAATGCAGAAGGCACTTTCTTAAACGAATACCGTATCACAAACTTGATTAGTCTTATTGTAACAGTGTCGGACAAGTTTTCAGTATCAGTGTCTGGACTTTACCGCATCAGCTACACATACGACAAAATAGATCGTTACGGTTTTGGTACTTTTGGTGATCTAAACTATGCTTTTAAAGAAGATCTATTTACAAATCTTGGCGTTTCAACAGAAGGCAACGCTTTGAAATCGAATGGTGTTGATTCCAATATCAACATTTATGACGACACAGCCTCTGTCGTTAGAGCTGGATTAACTTATGTTTATTAAAATTAAGAATTTAAAGAATAAGAAATTACAAAAAACGAACACTAAAAAGATTGAGGGGAAAATGGTAACAAATTTTAACAAACAAAAAATAGTTCTCAGCCTGATGGCCGTAGGTCTTCTTGGGTTGGCCAGTTGTACGAAAAAAGTAGCGTACGAAGAAGTTGCAAAAATTCAGGAAAAAGAGAAAATTCTCTCGAAGTCTGTGATTGATACCAAATCAGAGTTTTTAATGGCAGCTTCTCAACAGCAGTCAAGCCGATCAGCAATTGATGCTTTTCCTTTCTTAGCAGGCGACAATAAACGCGTTAAAATCGAGATCGATAAAGATGTCATGCGTATTGTAGAGACCGAAAAAGACGAACGTTTTAAATCGAACGAAACGAATACAAAACTTGTTTTAGAAATTCCTATTGAACATGTTCAGTACCGTTGCGCTAAAGATAAATATGGAAATTGTACGAATAAAGAAGAAGAAGCTGACGATATTCCTTGGGATTCAAAAGATACAATGAAAATTAATTTTGGCGCAGCAAAATCGGGTCAACTTGATTTATTGCCTATAATGTCAAGTCAAACTGTCGGTGAAAACTGTTACGAAGAAGTCAGTTCTCGTTTAACAAAAGCTGATGTTGAAAAAGATGCGATCAACTTTCAAGTTCTACGAACGTTTAAAACTCGTTTGGAGTGTGTGACTGGTGAAGGAGCTTCATCATTCGCAGAAATCATTACTGATGCGACGATCAGCGCTGTGTACCACTATTCTTTAGTGAAAGTGGATTCAATTTTATCAAAAGACTATAAAACGATTTCATACCCTGTTTCATCTAAAGATGAGCAGACGTTTGGTTTTTTCAGCACGAGCCGTACTCAATTAGATACTGACAATAATAATACGGACAAAAGCACAATTCAAATCATGAATCGTTGGAATCCGAATCGTAAAGAAATCGTTTATTTTTTAAGTGATGAATTTGCGAAACCTGAAAATAAAATGATCAAAGATTTAACTTATAAAACAGTTGATAATCTAAATAAAGGTCTTGAAATTTCTGGCGTTAATTTCAGAATTAATCTGAAAGAGCCCGCTGGAAAAATCCCAGGTGATATCCGTAACAGTATGATCGTTTTGGTTGAAGATCCAGTTGCTGCAAGTGTGATCGGATACGGTCCACAAACTGAAGATCCTAAAACAGGCGAGATCATTTCTGCACGAACTGTGATGTTTTTAGGAACAATTAAAAAATTCGTTCAATACACGTACAATGATATTCTTTTACAAAAGAAAAATGCCAAACTTGAAGCAGCCAAAGTTGCTAAAACTTTGATGCCGTCTTTATCATTATCTCCAAATATCGTTGCTATCACAGAAGCCAAAAAGAAAACAGGCCGTGCATTTAGTTTAGCGAAATTAAATGAATCAGTTTCTGCTCAGGTAGGAAAGGGCGCAAAATCAAAGGAATCAATCAAATCAGCTCCTTCGATTGGTTTAGGTTTACAAAAATCTAAAATCGAAAAAGCTTTAAAGAATTACACAGCTCAACGTAACGAGGAATTTTCAGGAACTGATTTAAAATCAAAAGTGAAATACCTTCATTTAGCAAAAAACTGTGCTTTTTCTCCGAACAAAGAATCTATTGCTGGAGAAATCAGTCAAAAGTTAGCAGATCAATTTCCTGATGATGCCAAAGACTGGCATGATCTTTCAGCTGAAGAAAAAGAACAGGTGATCGCCATCATTTTACCTGAAATTTGGGTACCTACTTTAATTCATGAAATGGGTCACAATTTAGGCTTACGTCATAATTTCCAAGGTTCTGAAGATAAAGCGAACTTTTACTCGACAGACGAACTTGCACAAAACGGAATTGAACATAAAGTGGTTTCATCATCAGTGATGGAATATATCGAGGACCTCAAGGCATTACCAATTTTAGGTAAATACGATATCGCAGCCTTAAAGTTTGGATATTTGCGTGAAGTTGAAGTTAAGAAAGCAGATGGCACAACTGAAATGGTGAAAATTCCTAATACTTTAGAAAAATTGTCAGCTGACTTTAAAGCAAACAGCTTAGAATTAAAAGACTACGGTTTTTGTACTGATGAGCACACTGGGATTAATGCTGGTTGTAAACGTTTCGACTTAGGAACTTCGTACACAGAAATCACTCAGAACTTAATCAAAGGCTACGAAGATGCTTACGAGCACCGAAACTTGCGTGATGGCCGTGCAAACATGAGCTTATTTGATGACTTAAGATATGCTTCACGTATCGGTGGAATCTTTACTGAATTACGTATCATGATGGAAGTTCGTGAACGTATTAAGTACCGTTTTGGTCTTGATGATGCGGCTCCTGAATGGGACAGTATCGAATTTTTAAAAGATTTGAAAACAGCGACTTTATTAGGTGGTCAGTTTATGGCGAACGTGTTGTTAGTTCCGGATACAACATGTGCTGTGGCTTTAGCTTCTAAACCGAATCAAATTATTGCGGTTGTGAACTTAAATCAAATTGATCCAGAAGCGATGTCATGTGCGAAAGCTCAATTAAATCCAAACTATTTAGTTGTTGGACAAGCTGGTAAATCATTTAACTCTAAAAAAGATCCTGAAAGCACAAATAACTATGCTGATCAAATTGATATGCGTGGTATTTGGATTGATAAATTAATGGCGACACGAACTTTAATGAGCCGTCAAATCGGAATCCACAGCATGGATTTAAATGTTGATAGTTTCTTAAACGTTCCTGAATTACGTACTGGAATCTTAGACGCTGTTGGCGGATTATTAACAGATAACGTGGTTGCAAAAGTTCCATTTACTTTGAACGACGGATCTGTGGCTGAATTTGAAATTGGATATGACCTTTCAACAACTCAAGTGATTGAAAAATCAATTCACCCAATGATTGCTCGTCGCTTTGGAATCAACGAAACTGGATCTACGCAATTACAACAAGTTGTTGCTGGTACATTGGCACGCAATGCCTACGATAAATCTGGTGCACACTCTGAAGATAACGTTTTATCTGATCTGGTTTCAGTTCACAGATTGAATGAAGTTTCAGATATTCAACCAGGTGCAAAAGATCAGTTCGTGATGATCGACAATGCAAAATATATTGCGACAAAATCAAATGCATATGCTTTTGATGCTATTCAAAACATGACAATCTCGACGCAACTTGAAAAAGTAGCTCCAGAGAAAATCGGCGAAATTTTGGATGCTAAATTAGGTGGTCAGTTAACAACTCCGACAGACGCAACTGCCGAAGAAAAAGCGGTCTGGGCGATGTCAGCTGAGACTTTAGATGCTTACCTCAATCAAATGATCAAGCCGTCTAAATTCTATGAGCAATTACTACGAGTTTTACCCGGCGCTTAGTTCTTAGATAAATTCTTGTTCTGATTCAAAGGGATCTCTGGAAACAGAGATCCCTTTTTTCATTTAAAAATTCCAAAGCTCAAATACGAGTGTCTTACTTTGAGACACTCAGTTTGAAGAATCTTCATGGCATGCTGATCGCAAATTACTAGCTTATGATGAAGATAAAACAGCTTAAAGAAAACATATTAGGTTTAAAAACAAAAAGTCTGCAAAAAGTGACGTTTTTGGCAGTTTTTAATTTAACCTTAGTCAGTACAGCTTTTGGTACAAATCGTTCATTGGCTGCGGTAGTTGATCCTATTAAAGCTCAGCTTAAACAACAGCAAACTTATGATTATAAAATTCCTAATTTCATCAAAACAAAACCTGATTATACATTCAAAGCAACTGTTGAGGTTTCAAGAAGTACAAGTCTTTATGATTTTAAAGATGGTTCTCGTTCGGATAGTTTAGATCTTTTATTCTACCCTATTTTAAAAACGCCAGTTGGAACATTTAGCCTTAAAGAAACTTATTCTAAAAATTTAAATAATGAAGCTGATACGGCCAATGGTTTTTCCGATGCGACGATTTCATATGGTTTTGGCGCTAAAGACTGGGAGTGGTCGCCACCTTATGTTTTAACAATGTCGCCGTCAATTTCAGTCGTGGTTCCAATTTCAGATCTTTCAGTTAAAAAGAATCAATTACAAACTGCTGTTGCAGGTGGATTAACTTTTGGAATTCGCCCTGATGGTTTAGCTGCAGAAAAAGCAGGATCTTGGAATGTGGCAATGGCCGTGACTGCGGGTCGCAGTTTTCACACATACGAAGAAGATATTAATGGTTCAGTACTCAATAAATACTCATCGAATCAAACTTTAAGCTTAGGTTATTCGATTTCAAATTGGAGTTTTGGCTTATATTATACAAATCGTTCACGTTGGACCTATCAAGGGAATATTAAACAATCCTTTGTTCTCAGCCAAGTAATATCATATTCATTCAACGACAATTTTTACGCAACAGTAGGCCATAGTAACGATGCCGGATCGGTTTTAAAAGCCAACGGTTTTGAATCAAATATTCAAATCGTCGATGAGAACAATTCGGGAGTTTATTTAACTCTCGGAAGTACATTTTAATTTAATTGAATTTATTTAAAGAACGAATTTAAAAAAGAAGAGGGAGACACAGATGAACAAAACGAGCATAACAACAAAGGGATTACTGCTGATGAAGGTTTTAGTCACACTGGCTATTGTCAGTTCGTGTACGAAAAACAGAGTTGCAGAACTACCTGAAGATACGGCACCTAACGTCTATGAAATAGCCATGTTTGGATCGCCTGATGAGAACTCTTCATTTGTAGCTTCAAAAGACGAAGTTTCTGCAGCTTCAGATAATGAGCTCAGAGTCTTAGATTTAAATCAAGCTGGCAAATTATCAGCGGATGAGGTTTCTGTCCCAGCACGCGTCAAGTTCATGTTCGATAAACTCCCAATGACGAGTCAAACGACGAAACAGTTTAAAATTACATTTTCTGTCGATAAAAATAATATCACTGCATACAAAGTTGCAAGCTCTGCAAAAGACTTAAATGCCATCGAAAGAAGTTTAGCCATTTCTGCACGCGAGGCCAAATTATTAGTTAAATTATCTCGTGCACAAAAAACTGAATTAAAGGCATTAGCAAGTGAGCAAAAAGTTGCTGCTGTTGAAAGAGAAAAAATTAAAGCTGGTCAAGCTGTCGGTGCATTATTAGTCCCAATGTTTAAATATGAAATTGCAGGTTATGGCGTTTTAGAAAGAACTAAAAACGAACTCAAAGAAGAAACTGCTGTTTTACGTCTGAAAGAAACTGACTGGTCAAAAGCAACTCATATCCAAATCAATTCACGTACTGATTCACGTAAAGTGGTAGGAATGGATGCGAGTCAAGCCAAGGCAATGAATCAATTATTTAAAGAAGATAAAATTGATAAACGCTTAACAACAGCTGGTGAATTAGCGACTGATTTAAAAGTTGGTTTAAAATTTTTAGATGCAAAAACTCAAGTGATGACAAAGTTATCTGCGGGATCACTTCTCATTTATGAAGTCAGCGATGTTTCAAAATTAACTGATGAACAAGCACGTATCTATAAAGCTGGTGGATCATCAGGACGCGTTGTTTCTTGTTCTGATATCGAAGTGAAAGACGTTGTTAAATCAACAAGCGCAACTTGCGTTGTCGTTCTTGTTGCTGACGTTCCTGTCGCTTATAAAAAATTAGAACTTTCTTTAACTGATGTGAATGGCACAACGTCATCAAACGTTGAATCAAAAGATGTTCCAAAATCACAAAGCGTAGGACTTGTTGAAATTTTAGAGAACACGAAAGCAAATCAACGTGAAGTAACTGGGCTTCTAGATCCAGACAGTTCAATTAAAATTTCTGATCTGCAAGGTGAATTCATGTTCCGTCGTACTTTTGAAGATGCTGCGACGACATTCTTAGGTCGCACGGGAACTTCGGGTGATATGGCTTTAGTCAAATTTGAACTTGAAAACGACCGCTTGGTTGTCAGAAATCAGTTGTCTTTATTAGCTTACACAGGTCAAGGCGCTAAAGACCGTGAAGAAATTATGTCGATTCCAGTCAAGTACTACTACTCGACTCGTCAAGATGCTCACGGAAGTGACTTAGTTTTAGGTTCATTGATTGAAACCACAAAAGATAAAGCGAACTACATCAAATTAGATTGGACTCAAAACGCTATTCCAGACTCTTCGTCTCCATTAGCATTTTTCGATGCTGGCAGTTGCTTCATGGCGACGTCTTCTAAAAAAGTGACTCATACTGATATGCGTTTAGCAAATGAAGGTGTCCTTAATTTCTCAATCAGCAGTTCCCACACCGTGAACCCTAATTGCGCAACAATGAAGGATGTGAACTCAGCTTATTGGGCTGGTTCAATGCAATTGAATTTTAACGTCTTAGAACGTATTTCATTTGTTAAACGCACGAATACTGATACAGATAAACAATTTTCTCAAAATATTTCGTTCATGGCTCAAGAAGCTTTCAACTTTGGTGTATTCACATTAGCTGACAAAGTGAATGAAAATGGATCTTTTTCGAATCGTGATGGCAGTGAAAAATACATGCCTATGATTCACGATTTACGTAACGGTAAAACAATGAAGTGGTACCTAGGTGGTATCAACGATAAAACAGCGACTGATCCAGAACGACGTCAATTATTAATCGAAGCGACTCAACAAGTCGTTGCTGAATGGAATAAAACATTCGCTATTTCGATGAAGGGAACTTCACTTGAGCGTAGCGGTGATTACATCGAATTAGTGATCGAAGACGCTGGAAAAGAAACAGGTCGTCTTGGTGATTTAAATCGCAACTATATCTGGTTGAATGAAATTCCTGCTGATAACGGATTACTAGGTGTCGCGCAACCTGCTGCGAACCCACGTTCGGGAGTTATTGAATCTGCAAACGTGATCGTTTACACAGGAAATACTTTTGAACAAACTCAAATCTTGTTAAAAATGACGGAATTGTCTCGTAAATACGAGAAAATGATCGAAGAGTTAAAGAAACAAGCCATTGCAGAAGCAATAAAGAAGAAAGAAGTTGTTTCTACTCAAACTGAATCAGTGAAAGCAGAAAACAAAGATGCGAACAAAAAAACAGTTCAAAAAATTTCTCAATTAGGTCATAAGAACAAAGCTTACCTCGCTAACTTGGTAAAGTACTTCGAATTAGAAAATAAAAATGTTAAAAAAGCCATCCAAGGTATGGCTATGGGTCAAAGTGCTGAGCAATTAAAGCGAGTTTTAAATAAAGATACTTTTAAATCGAGTATCAAATCAGAAAAAATTCAATTGCCAACGAATTCAATGACTTTGTCTAAAAAAATGACTGACCTTGCGATGAATAAAAAATTAACTCAAAATGAGCGTGAGTTTGAATTGAAATTAAATGATTTATTCTTAAGCCACGGTTCTTTATCAGATGACGTGAAAGCAATTATCAACAAACGCCAACAAATGTTAGCTTTATCAGTTCAATTTGATAAGTCGACACAAAATCGCCCAGGTTGTTTCAGATATTCTCGTAATGACATCAATGACGAAGCTTTAGCGTTAGATGCTGATCCTCGTAAAAATTTGATGTTGAACTTTAAACAAGCTGTGATGAGCACGTTGTCTCATGAATTAGGTCATGCATTTGGCTTAATGCATAACTTCACGGCTTCAACGGATAAAGCGAATTACGAATTTAAAGGTGAAGAAACTGGTCGAAATTATTCATCGATCATGGATTACATCAGTGATATCGATCAACAGTACGCTGGTCCTGGTCCTTATGATGCTCATGCGATTCGTGCAGCTTACACAGGTTATGTTGAATTGAGTGATGAAGTTTTAAAAAATGAAAAACAAATGGGTGCAATTAAGACAGCAAAAATCAATTTGATCAATGGTTCGATGATTCATATCAATGATTTAGTTCGATTGATGGGTGCAAATTCATTTGTTCACTTTACTAAAGAAACTTTAAACAAAGCTGGAATCGTTAAACATTATGCTCAATGTAGCGACGGAGGAACTTTAACTTCAATTATGTGTAATCGCTTTGATACTGGTGGATCGGCAAAAGAAATCGTTCAAAATATGATTGCTGATTATACTCGTTCATATGCAAACAGAAACTATGTTTATGACAAGATTTTATTTGGATGGCCGCAAAAAATCCAAGTGATCTCTCGAAACATTCAAACATTTTCACAGATTCGCGCATTCCTTGATGAAACAATTATGACGGCGATTTACGGATCTGGACGTCCTGACAACGTGAACGAAGCGATTATGCAGGATCAAGTGATGGCATCTATGGAAGGTTATAAATTTTTCCATGAAGTCATTCGAACTCCAGAAACGTCTTCGAGCTTTTCTGATGTTAATAATCGTTTCTTTGCTGTCCCTTACCAATACGAAGCAATGACTACGGATGCATCTGGAGCTCAGACAAAAACAGTGAAAGATGATGTTAAAATTGTAGAAGCACGTTCACTGTATGACGTCGGAATGTCTCGCGATAAAATTGATACAATCGGTATCGGCTATGATAAAATTTTTGCGATGAATTTTTTAATGCAAACAACGACGGCTTTTGGAACTGACGATAGCCAACAAGGTTTTATCTCTTACAAAGATTTCGAACAGTTTTTCTTAGGTGTGACGGATCCAAAAGATTCACTGACAGTGAATACAATGGCTGAAATCTTAACTGAGAACTTGCAAGTAGCATTCTTTGCTCCGAACGGTCAATTAGTGAATATGAATGCCCCGGTGGAAGTGAATAAATCATTAGGTGATCAAACGGCTCTTGCTGCAATCGTTGGATTATCTGAGTCAAAATGGAAAGCATTTGATTCATTTGCTGAAAGTTTCAAAATGGCTCGCGCGACAGTGAAAAACGCACCGAAAGATCGTTTAAATATCACTCGTCTTGGCCAAGATCGTTCAAAGTCAGATACAACTGTTTACTTTGCAACTCAGAATGGTGTTGCTGCAAACGTAATTATCCAACAAGCTGCGATGGGTGATACATTATTATCAAACCAAAAAGATCTGTTTCAGTTATTATCAGATTCAATGACGGCTGACACAGGCTTTATGGACAAGATCAATGCGGCACGAGATGCAGCATGTACAACAAATGATGATGGCTCACTGAAAGATGAAGCTGGTTGTAATGCGGCATATGCGAAACCGGTGGCTGACTATATTAAAGAAGATGCTACTCTTGTTGCGCCGAAACAAAAAGCCGACAATGTTGCTAAAAAACTTGTGAACAAAATTCGACAGTTGAACGCTCAAGGTGCGATCATGCCAAAAGAGCTAGATAAACCTGAAGCTAAAACAAATTTTGTGATGCAAGTTGAAACGGTTCGTTCGTTCATGAATGATCAAATGACATTGTTATTGTCATTGAAGAAAGAACTTGAAAAAGCACCGGCTGAAAACTTAAATCAAACGATCCAAACGGTATTACAAATCATTGGTCAAGTTCGTCAGCAAAATGATCAATTGTCAGCAATGCCATTGGTCGCATACACACAATCATTTTTAATTGAGGCTTCAAAAACAGTGAAAATCAAATTGGCATCTGGTGACGAGTTAACTGGTGAAGTTTTGATGACTCGTATGATGAATGGATCAAAAATCCAGAACTCTCACGAAAAGATCGTTGATGTCATCGACAAATTAACTCAGTTTTCACGATTTGTTGATCCTGACTTAATTGTTACAAAGTAATTTTAAGCTCAAGTAAAACTTTGAAAGGGTTTCTGGAAACAGAAACCCTTTTTTTATTTTAAATCCAACTCTTTGAAGTCCACAATTTTCTGAAACACTTTTTCTTCAACTGGATAGAGAACACCTAAAACCACTTGATGATCGACATTAATGAATTTCATTTCTTTCAAGCAACTGGCGTAAAATCGTAATTGCTCAAAAGCACTTTCGACATGATCCGACGTCCCCGTTTTATAATCTAAGACGTAGACTTTATTTGCTAAAATTCCCCACGCATCAATCTGACCTTGGATCATCTTTGATTGATCATTGTTTTTAACTTGCAGACCAAATCCCCATTCGACATGACCTTGCTCTAAAATTTCAGACAAAGGAATTTCAGTTTGAGCGATCAAATAATCTAAATACCGACTGGTTTTTTCTGTCGTCCATGATTTGACGTCTTGGAGTGAGTTGTACTTCAAAGATTCAAACAACTTGTGTAAATCTGTCCCCGTTTTTGCTTTCATGAGATTTTGGACAAATTGATTTGAGATAACAGTTTGCTTAGAATATTTAGCTTTAGCAATTCTTTCAGTCACAGACTCTGCTGAGTCTTCTACCGATGATAAAATTTGGAAGGGCTCTTTTATCTCAGATTTGAACTTATCTCTTAATGGCAAGACGACGGGTTCAGAATCGTCACGTAAAGACAGAACAGTATAGTCTGCGCTAGGAAATTCTCCGATCTCAGGCCATTTTGACTTTGCAAACCACGTCGTTGATAAATTCTTTTTCTTGTCTTCGGCGATTAAGGAAATCGAAGTCATTGCTCGTGTCATTGCCACATACAGCAAGCGTTCGCTTTCGGCATGTTCACGTTGATTAAATTGTTGTCTGATTGATTGTGACCAAAAACTATTTTTTATTTGAGAATCTTCTGCTGAAAAAACTCCTAAATTATACAGTCCGCGATCTTCATCTTTAGCCAGTGGCATGATCGTTGTGACATTTGGTTGATCCTTCATTCCGATGACGATCACGTGCGGGAATTGTAAACCTTTGGCATTATGAATAGTCATCAAATTCACTCGCTCTGGAGAAGTCACTGGCTGAGCTTCCGAAAGGTTACTTCCTAGATCAGATTGTAAACTTGAAAACTGGTTCGTTAGATATTCATTCAGGTGAAAACTTTTATGATTCATTTGATCACGTAGGTTCTGAATGAATTTCCAAATGTTCGCTTCTTTTTTCCCCGTCGCGTCCAAGTACTCGCAAGATTCAAGCATTTTCGAATTAGAAATGAAGTCTTTCGTCGTCTGCAAAATGCCCTGATCATTCATTTGAGATAAATATTTTTGCAATACGAAAATGTCAGGATGATTTGAGGTCTTTAATTGCACCCAAAGATGAGGTTCTTTTGAATTCTGACGAAATCCGACTAGTTCCGGGTCAGTCATCAAAAACCAAGGGCTACGTAAAAGTTGAATTAAATTTTCAGTGTCATAAGGATTCACTAAAAATCTGACAAATGAAACCAAATCTAAAATTTCGCGCCGATCATCAAAGCCTGCTGCCACCATCAACTGGACCGGAACGTTATATTTCCCCGCCTCTTGCGCCAGATTCATCAATGATGAATTCTTTTTACTTAAGACACAAATATCTGAGGCTTGGGCACCGAGCTGAATCAGTTTTTGTATATGAACTAGCGCAGCTAAAGTTTCATTTTGTGATTGAATGTAATAGGCCTCAGAAAATTGTTTGTCCGTCTGACTGTCCTCAGGCTTGTGGTCCATGGGTTCAAAGGCTGTCGAAAAATCAGTAAAAAATTGATTCATGAACTTCATCAGACTTGGACGCGAACGATAATTCGTATTTAAGCGAAGGTTTTCGTAATTTCCTTGAAGAGCTTGTGATTGCTTAGATAAAAAGACTTCGGAACGAGCGCCGCGAAACAGATAAATACTTTGCTGAGGATCACCAACGATAAAATGAGGACGATTCCCAATAAATTGATTCAATATTTGCAATTGCAAAGGAGACGTATCCTGGAATTCATCAATCATAAAATAATCAAACTCTTCAGAAAAAAGACGCGCTTTTTCCGGAGATTTTTTCAGAATTTGTAGGCTCAATGTTTCTAAATCAGAAATTGTGATTTCATTTTTAAAACGACGTGCCGCCTTGATTTTTTCCGAAAACTGGATCTGCAAACGATGAAATAGTTCATTGATACGGTGATTTTCAGAGATATATTCATCCGTATCCAGTTGATTTAATATGGCTTTAGCACCCGAAATATATTTTTGCATTTCTTCATGCAGTTCAGGATCAAATGCTGGTTTTTCTGTACTAAATCTCTGTTTTGACGGCAACTCATCAGAAATCTGAAGCGCAAGCTCTAAATTTTTTTGTATTAACGCTTGTCGAATCAATCCGAGCTGCTGGAAATACTCAAACCAACCTTTTCCAGTCGGTGTTGGAAGTTCGGTCAATGTCTCTATTAAAGAAATAATTCGAGCAAATTCTTTTTGTCTTCGTTGAGTCAGATCCTCGGCCGTAACAAAAGAAATTGCACTGTGCTGATTTGAAAATTCAAAAGTTTTATCCAAATGATCTAACAAATTTTGAAAGGAATAATGTTCTAAAAGCTCAACAAAATCGGTATTAGATTTAAAAATAGATTTTAATTCTTTAAAATTTTGTTTTCTAATTTGTTCTTTATCTAAAACTTTAAAATCCGAAGAAAGACCCACATCATCTTGGTATTGATTCAAAAATAAACCTAAAACTCCGTGAATCGTCGAAATATGAACAAATGATTTCTTATTGATATACGCAAACAAATCTTGATCATTCAATTCAAGGGCTTTGACCAAAAGTCGTTCTTTGATTTCTTGAGTCGATTTACGAGTGAAAGTTGTTAATACAACTTTCGGGTATCGCTGATACTGAGATTTGAACTTTTGAACAAAATCGATAAAAGTTGAAATAAGCCGAGTCGTTTTACCAGCTCCTGCACCGGCTCTTATAAAGAGATTAGGATAGTTGAATTTTAGTTCAGGTGGGGGGCTCGACATAAGCGCCTCCAATCACAAGATGTGCAAATATCCTTATCAGCTGGACTTGCGGTGAAATCAAATGTTTTTAATTTCTGAAAGATTTCATTTAATACGGATTTAAAGTCTGACAGCAATGAGTCCAATTGAGGTGTTTCGCATTTCATATTTTTTTTGACTTCAACTTGATCGTCGAACTGCACGTTGCCAACAACATAAAGACCCTTATTTACTTTTAACTTCTGGTAAAAATAGTAAACAGCCCCGCGAATATGAGAAATTTCAGATTTATCAGCCACGGCCAATAAATAAAACAGCATCTGGTATTCTTTTTCCGAAATCCATTTATCATGATGATAATTATTTGCCGAATCGGTGCGTTTATAATCATAGATAATTTGATCGTTTGTTTTCGGATCCAAATCAATCCGATCTATCCGACCTTTGATTTGGAAATCTGCTAACGGCAAAACAAAATCAAGCTCAAGAATATGTTGAAGCGAATCTCCGCCAAGGCGTCCTTTTTCATATTCAGAGAATCGCAATCCAATTTGGACGAATTTATTTTTTTGGATATTCCAAAATAAATCGTCATTCGGAAATAGATTTAAGGATCTTCGTATTTCCTCGAGATAAACTGCAATTTGATCGGGGCTCACAGTCTGATACAATTTATCCGCAATCAGATACTCAAACAGATCATGGGCTAAAGTTCCTTTTTGCATGTGATCTAAATCGACTGAAACAACGGAATAATCACGCAGCTTGAATCCTTTCGAGGCGAGTAATTTAAAACCACACTTGGCATAATTGATGACATCAGTTCCTGAAATATCTGCGTTTAAGAAATTCGACACTGTATTTAATTTTGGAACTTTTTCAAAATAAACTTTAGCTCTTGGCTCCGGCTGAAACGCGGACTGCATCTGATCAAGACGAGTTTGTGGGTGAAAATAATGATCTGGTTTGTGATTATTTTCTAAAATAAAAATCGATGTATTTAAAGGTTCACCGCCCATGCTGACATGTGCACACGTAAAATACTGTTGTTCGCATTTTGAATTCGACAGCCAACGCAGATTAAACTCGTCATGACTTTCTTCGGGATATTGCAAAGGGAAATCAAATGTGTTTTTTAAAATTTCAATATCAGGTAATGGAATCAGATTTTTTGAACTACTTTGAAAGGCCGAGTCATCAAGGCCAAACCAAATACGATGTGTGATTTGATTTAAATAGACGGCACCAAGATCTCGAATTTGAACCCCTTCAGAGTGAGGATTTTTAATTTTGATTTCTTTTCGACCTAACAAAGTCTTAAACAAATCAAACCAATCTGAAAAATTAAACTTGTAATCTTTCGTTTTACTAATGAAATCTTTAACAATAATTTCGAGCATACTTTGAAAATCGGAAGTGTCATTTTTTAAAGATGACTTTCGTTGTTCTGAAACAATCTCGATCACTTTAGCCAAAAACTCATCGCGAGTGAGCGGTGTCTTAAGGTCAATTTTGCGATAGTACATTTTTTTAATTTGTTCATCTCGAGCGAGATCCTCAACATCAGTCAACTCAATGTACAAAGCTTTGAATTTTTCAAAATTTTTGACTTTCTCTTGAGAAACCGGGTCTTCAAATTTTTGTACATAGCTGACTTCCAAATCCTCCCAACCCAATGCACTTGAATAGGATTGAATTTGAGCTATTAAATTTTGAAATCCTTGTGTTGCAATCAAACTGGTCACTACCGATTTATCGACGGGAACACCTTCGATTTCTAAATGGGTTGAAAGACTTGGCCAATATTTTTCTACTTGTGGCGAGAGAAGCGCAATTTGATCTGGCCTAACACCCTGGTCTAACCACTGACGTACAGTTTGTGTCATCCATTTGACTTCGGCCAACTGAGTGGAAAGACGTAAGAACTGGCTTGGCTGAAGTGATTCACTGGCTATAGATGGACTTAATTTTTTATGCGTGCCTGCACCGTGATTCACTTTATAAGTATTTAATAAAAAATGATATTTTGCAGACCATGATGGACTCGGAACGATAATATAGATATCACATTTTTTTGAGAGACGGTTAAAAACACCCATTTCGACGGATGTCATTTCTGAACCTAAATCAAGAATCAGTGGTTTTGCATCGTTGATTTTTTCTAAGTCTAAACTTTGTAAAAACGATGAAATCCACCGGGCATCAATCATGTTTTGCTGCAAAATTAAATGCAGTGTGTATTTCGATTTTAAATACCACTTATACCATTTGTGATTTTCAGTATTCAAATTATTGTCTTTGAACCACTCCATCAAACTTTCGTGATTTGAACTTAACAGTAGCGGTGCAAGTTGTTGAATAAAATAATGCAAAGTCGGAACTTCATGGATTTGCAAATCTAGATATGCATCCGTCATCGCTAAATGTTGAATATAGGTTTTTAAAAAATCAGAACTGGCCACCTGCATTTGTGGAGCAAGTCGTCGCAACCATATTTGCCAAAAATCACTGATACGTAAAACTTGATCATCGACGTAAAACTGATTTTTGAGAAGACTCAAACGCTGAAGATCTTGTTTCGATTTTAAATCAGATACAATCCATCGATACGCATCGATCGGATATTCCGAAATGATATTCTGAATTTGATTTGGATGCTCTACATGCAGGAAGGATAACATGCCTTAAGCATAGACTATCTTCGCTGCATCAGTCTTCTTTTTTTACCATCTTTTGTCAGCTTAAACGCTTGGTCAAAATCCATATTTAAACTGATACTGGCTTGATAGCGATCACTTTTCGATTGACCTGAAGAATTTCCTAACTCTAAGGCATAAGCTGCTGCTTCAACTTTTAAAAATGAAAAATCCAAAGCTGCCCCGTAAGTCAAATATCCCTGATAAAATCCCGCGCGCAAATCCACCAGCCCGTAAGAAACTTCAGTCCCCAGATGAATTTTTTTAGATAAGTCCACACTATTGGTCCCAATAAACTTGTATTCAAACGCATGAGTCCAATTACCTAAAGCAAATGGGTGTTGGATCGAAGCTCCGAAAATAACATTATCATCTTGTCGATTCGGACCCTGTCCAGCTGTAGGTTCAAATCGTGTAAAACCCACGTCTTTCCAGACGAGAGCTAAAGTTGGATTTAACGAACCGTTGAGAGTTGTTAAAAATGACAAATCCAATGCATTGCCCGAACCTTTAGATAAAATGTTCGTGTCCATAAATTGATTGAGATCAGTTCCGATCAGATCTGTAATTAAAAAGTCTTCTTCGGTTGCCCAACGTTTAACGTGTCGTCCTGCAATTCCAAAAGATGTTTTAGGACCAATCGGAATAGCACCAGCGATCGTGTAACCGTAGTCACTGACAAAATCAAAATTAAAAGTTGGAAATACAGGGTCATCAAAGCGTAAATGGATAAAATTTGAAGAATAGACTCCGAATCCAAAATTTGGAAAAGCCATTCCTGATTTCGCCGACGCATCTGAAAATAAAGTGTTCCCATAAAATGAAGATAAATCTGAGGAAGATAAAGTTGAACTTTGACTTGGAACTTTTCCTGCGCTGACTCCGGCGGCTGCACTAATTTCACCTATCGTGAAGCTATAACCCTCATTCAAAGTTAAGGCCGCTGGATTTATAAAAACGGCGTCCACACCGCGAACAGAAGTAATTGCCGTTCCACCCATACCTAAAGATCGTGTCGATTGCAATTGTTGGTACAAAACCCTTGCCTGTGCTGAAATGGATGCGCTCAAGAAACAAAAAATAATTAAATTTAAAATTCTCATGGGCATGCCACCGGAATTAACAAATCATTTCCACCTGTAGCAAAGAGACCAATTCCGTATTCTGTTGTGTTCACCAAATCACGAACAGTATCGCGAATCATTGGGGTAATATTAGAAGCATCTGTGATTTGGCAAGACGCTCCAGCGACAGAGGTACATGTATCGATCACGTCATCTAGCGATGATGAAGATGATCCACCAATTAAAGTTGAGGACACTGCCGAAAAGTTTTCCGACATAAAACCGAAACCCAAAACCACATCATCGATCTGGTCATCAGTCATTCCACTGCAAATATTGACGTCTGCAGTTCCATCACCCAGAGCGGGCGCAAGATCTGCATAACCTCTGAGGGCTGTACCAATCAAAACCATTCCTACAATTGAAGTAAATGCATTTTGATTCAATGTTCGTGTTGATGATGTTCCAATCAACTGCATCGTGTCTAGGGCATTCCGACAGTACTGAGGGGCCACCTCTTTCCCGATAAACGGCGCCATTAAAACAGCAAAGGCACTCCCTGTAGTTGAGGCGGCTAAACTGTCTGTGTATTCAATAAAATTAAGTCCACATTTACCCGCATAACTACTGGCTAAAACTTCGCGGGCTTTCACCGTGAGTTGACCCTCAGCAGATACCTTTGTCGTCAAAATTAAAATCGCGGAATCAAAATCTTCATTATTCAAATACTCTTGAGCCTCTAAAATATAATCATCATCACCCGTTTTAGAGCTCAGTTCTTGAAATAAATTACCGCTACAAGAGGTGAGAAAAAAAATAATGGTTATCAACTTCTTCATTTTTAGAACCTCTCTTAATATCTAACTGTAAATTTCATATTAAACCTGCGATCTTCACGAGCTGTCGTGACACCTGCTACAGTTGTTCCAATTTCTTCACCATAGCTGGCCACTTGCCAACTGAGTTTTTCTGATGCCACTTCAAATCCTGCTGTCCAATAACGTTGATTCATACCAGCTCTGAAAAATAAAATATCTCGGTAATTTGTTTCAAACCCAAAGTGAGCTCGTTTCATCGAATCATCATCTTGTCTTGAATTGGCCACGTCGTTATATTGCAATGACCACACAGTTCGAAATGAATTTGAGTGTATTGGAAAAAGTGAAATCCCGACATCTACAGACTGCTTCACGGTTGCTGGCTGTGTCGCCGTTCTTAACCTGAGACCATCTTTAGCATCAAACTTTGTATCACCGATATCATGAGCAATAACCGCCAACGACGGAAGTAATTTGATCGGAACTTGAATCATCATCGAGGCATCATAACTGATTCCAGTTCCTTCGGAACCAATGGTTTCCAAATCAAATGGGCCCGTTGTTGGCAATGTTGTATTATTCACTTCGATACGATTGAAGGCTTTTGCATTTACACCGATTTTTAAAATACCACTAAATAGTCTCAGGTTCGTTCCAATCACCGCACCTAAATCACTTTGATAAACTGTGTTCATCGTCGTTCCAGTAATTTCAGTTTCTGCATGCAATTGATTTCTGTAGATCAAGCCGAAACCAATATTTCGACGAACAATCGAAGGCGTTAATTGAAAACGAGCATGATAATATTTTTCACGCTGAGTATCGAGGACTGTTTTAATGGATTCAATATCAAATGCTTTTCCAGAAATTGTTGAAGCCACATCTGAACTGAAATTAGTTGTCATTTCAACTTCAGGGTCGAAAGCTGTTCCATAAAGATCCCGCAAACTACCTAAATTGGCTGGATTACGAAATAAAGCCGTTTCATCACTAGATACGGCGAGCCCCGCTCCGCCCATACCTTGCGCGCGTGTATTCTTGTAGAATTCCATCCACTCTTGCGCAGAGGCCATAGAACAAAACAACATGGGTATTATGATTGCGACACTTCGTGTGCCTTGTAAAATCCGTTTCATGTTTAGTTTATCGGAACATTTTGAGATGAACTTAAGTGTTTTTGAGCCAATTCGAGACAATCTGGATCAGACTTTTTTCAGATCCAGAATTATCAATACAGTACTTTGACTGTGATATTTTTGTCGCAAGTGGTAACTGATTTTGAATTCTTTGCAAGGCTTCTGCCTGGCTTAAAGTATTGCGATTGATCAGACGTTGCAGCTGAATGTGTGGTTCACACCACACTGTCGTCACAGCATCAAACTGAGTTTGCATTTTTTTTTCAAATAGGAGTGGAACATCATAAACACAAAGTTTGAAACCTTGTTTTTTATAATCTGTTTTTAAATTTTGAACTTTTTCTTGGATCAATGGATGTAGAATACTTTCAAGTTGATGCTTTTTCTCGGGACTTGAAAATATGATTTCTGCCAGTTTTTTACGATCTATATCTGTGTTCTCTTTTAAAATATCAGAACCAAAATGAGACACGACGGCCAAGTAACCGGCCTCCCCCATACGAGTGACTTGATGTGAGATTTGATCGGCATCGATCACAGGACAACCTAGACTTTCGATCAGTCTTGACACTGTTGATTTACCAGTTGCTATACCTCCGGTCAGTCCTATCCACTTCATATCTCTCTTTTTTCTCCAAATTCGAATGAATAATACACTTAATTTCGTTTAACAAAGCAGTTTGCTGATTTTAGCCTTAAGAATCGATTTATATTAGCCGATCATGAAATCAATGTCCAACATTGAGCAATTCGGAAAATACATTTTACTCGAAAAAATAGCTGCTGGCGGTATGGCCGAAGTTTATTTAGCAAAATCAAATGGCGCAAATGGCGTTAGTAAGTTCGTAGCAGTAAAGCGGATTTTACCGCAGTACTCTGACAACGATGAATTTATTGACATGTTTAAAGAAGAAGCCAAAGTCGCGATTAATTTAAATCATTCAAATATTGTTTCTATTTATGATTTTGGTATCGAAAAAGGCCAATTTTTCTTGGTTATGGAATACGTTGAAGGCCGAAACCTTCGACAAATTCTAAATGAACTCAAAAAAGCCAACAAAAGTATTAATATTGAACAAGCCGTTTATATTGTTAAAGAAGCTGCGGCGGGTTTAGACCATGCTCACCGCTGCACGGATTCGAAATCAGGAAAGCCGCTCAACATAACTCATCGAGATATGAGTCCACAAAATATTATGATCTCCTTTGAGGGAGAATCAAAAGTGATCGACTTTGGTATCGCTAAGGCAGAAAAAGAATCTGAAGCAACTAAAGCTGGAACATTAAAAGGTAAGTTTGCCTATATGAGTCCAGAACAATCTGAAGGGCTACCGATCGATCCTCGCACTGATGTTTTTGCATTAGGAATTATACTTTGGGAGCTATTGGCCAACGATCGTTTATTTACTGGCAGCAATGAAGCCGCGATTTTAAGAAAAGTTCGTGAATGCCAAATTCCACCGATTCGAAAAATAAATCCTCTTGTTCCACCTGAACTTGAGCGAATTGTTATGAAAGCTTTAGCAAAAGATAAAAATGTTCGTTATCAAACTGCAGCCAATTTACAAAAAGACCTTAATCGATTTTTAAATATGCAGTATCCCGATTTTGCGTCTCAGGATTTCAGTTCGTTTATCAAAGACTGCTTTAAACATGCTTTTGCCGAAGGCCGTGAAAAACTGGTCCAATATGGAAAAATTGAAAATGCGGCAGATTTCTTAGCAATGACTGAAACGCAATCTCAGCACACTCAAAATAATTCAAGTAAACCCACGCCGCCAGAAATTAAAGATTTACCACCAACACCGAAAGTGGCACAAACTGTACAGCCACCTCCAATTCCTGTCATCGAAGCTGCTCTGGCGCCAAAAGGACTGAATTCTAATCCACAAGTTAAAATTTCACTCGATGGAATTCGAAACGTTGGAATCAACAAAAGTCATACGCCAAAGCCGCAAGCTTTAAATTCAAACTTTGAGAACGGACCTTCTACTCGCGTCACTCATATCACTCAGCTCTCAAAAGTGATGCCGCCAAATAATAAATCACAGTCAAGCAGTGGCGGCGACATGGCAATGAAGCTTTTCTTTGTCGTAGCGCTCGGTTTAGCAAGTTTTTGGGGTTATACAAATTATTTAAAGCCCCAACAAAATGAGACCAATCTTGCAAACAATACTAAAAAAACACAAATATCTCCAGATGGTAATTCTGGAAAAATAGACATGGGTTCAACAGCACGAGTTTCAATCTCAGTGACAAGCCAACCCTTAGGTGCTCGAATTTTTATTGATGGAAAAGACACAGGACAATTAACTCCATCGATTGTTCCAGTCGTCGCAAACAAAGAAGTTGTGATAACAATGGTCAAAGATGGATTTCAACGTTACGAAACAAATAAGCAATTTGCACAAACAGCGTCATTTGCAGCAACACTACTGCCACAAACGAGTGGCGGTTATTTGAATATCTATGTCGTCAATGGTGGTGTTAAACCTGCTATTTTTGTCAATGGCCAGCGCCTTGCGGAAGAGCTCCCCATTAAAAAATATCGCGTCAATGCAAATGCCGAAATCGTCGTTTATGCAGAAAATGCGATCACTCGACTGAGTGATCAAGTCAAAGTAAAACTTGCAGCAGATGAAATCAGAGATATAGAATTGATTCTAGGTCGAAAACACTCAGAAAAAAAATAATGACTGAAAAAAAATTGGAAAACCTTAAATCTTGGTTGAACCGTTTACGGTTAAGAAATCAGACTGCTGCCATCAGCTACAAAGACTCTCAAACGAAGCAATGGATTCATTTCACACCCGTGCAGTACTTAAAAAAAATAATTTCATTACAAAAAATTCTGGAACAATATTCAGAAACAGGAAGCCTTAAAAATAAAACAGTGGCTTTAATTTCTAATACTCGTTGGGAGTGGGCTGCACTTGATATTGCGGCAATTGCTGGAGGGGCTTTATTAGCACCGCTCTATGCAAATCTAAATGACGAGGATGTGACTTATATTTTGAATCACTGCGAAGCAGATATTGTTGTTCTCGAGACTAAAAAGCATCTTGAACAATTTCATCGTATTGAAAACCAACTGATTAAAAAATTAAATCCAATTATTATTGATGAATTAAACATCGACACTGACTCTCTCACTGAAAAACAAATTGACGCCTTTATTGAGAGGGCAGGTCTGGTTCAGCCTGAAGACCCGATCACAATTATTTATACTTCTGGAACCACAGGACAACCCAAAGGTGTCTTAATGCAATTGCAAGCATTGATGTCTGAGGTCAGTGAAACATTTGCTTTGTTTCGCATAACAGAAGCAGACACCTCTCTTTCGTTTCTCCCCTACGCTCATGTCATGGGCCGCATCGAACACTGGGGAAGTTGTGCTATTGGATATCGTCTTGCATTTGCAGAGTCCATAGAAACACTTAGAAATGATCTCATGACGATTCAACCCGATTTTCTTATTGCAGTACCACGAATTTTTGAAAAAATATATGCAGGAATTTTGAATAAAGTTGAAACAAAACCTCTCAATAAAAAATTATTTGATCAAGCTTTGCTCGTATCAGAAAAAATAAATTATTATCGACAAACAAAACAGACACCTCCTCTGTCTTTGATTTTAAAATTCGAAGTGCTCTCGAAAGTGGTTTTTGCTCCTGTTCGGAAAGCATTCGGTGGCAAGCTGAGATTTGCGATCAGCGGTGGAGCCCCACTCGGAGCCGAACTGGGTCAATTTTTTGCGAATATGGGAATCAAAGTTCTTGAAGGCTATGGTTTGACAGAAACTTTCGCAGCCATCACGGTGAATACAGAATCACAATGGAGATTAGGCACCGTAGGGCGACCAATCGGAGATGTTGATATTCGTTTTGATGAGGACGGTGAAATTCTAGTTAAATCCAAAAAGATTCTTAAAGAGTATTACAAAAATCCCGAAGCCACAGCAGAAGTATTCAAAGATGACTACTTTCGTACCGGCGACATCGGAGAATTTACTTCAGATGGATTTCTTAAAATTACAGATCGTAAAAAAGATCTGATCAAAACGGCTGGTGGCAAATACGTGGCACCGCAAAAACTTGAAGGACTTCTCAAGCAAGATCCATTGATTGCCCAGGTTTTAATTATTGGAGATCAAAGAAAATTTATTTCTGCTTTAATCTCAGTTGAAATTTCCTCTGAAAACATGGAAGTCACATTCGATAAGGTCAAAAAACAAGTTCAAAAAGTAAACTCATCTTTGGCCAGTTATGATGCGATCAAAAAATTTGAAATTGTTTTTGAATCTTGGACTGTCGACAACGGTAGCCTGACTCCCTCAATGAAGATCAAACGCAAGGTGCTTGAAAAAAGATATGCGGATTTGATCGAAAAACTGTACTCTTAATTTCTTAAAAATCACTGTTTTTGCCACTTGTTGTCCACTGTCTAACTTCGAGACACTCAAAACTCATATATTCCGGCCTATTGTGGAATGGTTCATGCTGTTCTTTTCAATGAATCGTTTTTAGCGACAGGAGTAGAACATGAAAAATATAATCCTTACTGCCATGGCACTGTTGACCTTGGCTGGCTTTGGTTGTGCCAAAGGTGGTAGCTCGGACGACCAACAAACAACAACTGTTATGACGACCGACTGTGTAACATACCCTCAGAATTGCAATACCAATTACTACAATAATCAGTATGGTTTTCAACCGTATCAGTCCTATAATGGCAGTTACTTTTATAACAACGGTTACTACGGCACAGGATCTGGATCGATGTATTACAACGCCAATGGCAACAGCCTTTGCAACTGTCCACAAGGGACAGTTCCGACCTATAATTCGTTTGCAGGAATGGGTTGCGTTAATTCAAATTTAATGGGCAATACGAGTGCTTATGCCTATTACGGTTGGAGCACTGGGCCTAATAACAACCAATGGATGAATATTCCGCAAATTTCGAACTATGTCGGCTATCCCGGTCAGTCTTGCTATAACGGCGTCGTTCAATCTTGCTTGACGGATCAGCAAAATACGTGCGGAACGGGCTTTACATGTCGCGCAAGCTCTGCTCAGTCTCGTATCGGACTTTGTGTGTCTAATTCAGCGTCATCGTCAGGGCAAATCTTTCGATAAATTTTATTGATATTTTCTTTTAAAAATCGACACCTAAAGACTCCTTTGATAGCGTTAAAAGACGCCACCAAAGGAGTTTTTTTATGTCTCATTCAGTAAATCCTCTACTTCAAAAATTTGATCTTAAAGATCAAGCTGTCCCATTCCACTTGATTCAAACTGCGCATTACATCCCTGCGGTTCACGAGGCCATCATGGCGTCAAAAGCGAAACTCGAAGTGATCAAAAGCCAGAAAGACATTACCTTTGAAAATTCGATTTTAGCTTTAGAGCAAATCTCTGAAACTGTGGATCGCATTTCAGGAATTTACTTTAATTTATTCTCTGCGGAAGCGAATGACGAACATCAAAAACTAGCGCAAGAAATTTCTCCGATTTTGTCGGCGTTTTCTTCGGACATTTCTTTGGACTCAGACATTTTTGCGAAAATCAAATTTGTGTATGACAACCGCACACAACTAAAACTGATCGGCGAAGATTTAAAACTGACAGAAAAAATGTACAAAGACTTTGTTCGTAACGGTGCTTTGCTCAGCCCCTCTGACAAAGAAAAATTACGTGCCTTGGATCAAGAACTTTCAGTTTTGAGCCCGCAATTTTCGGAAAATGTTTTAAAAGCCACAAACGCTTTTGAATTATGGATCAACGATGAAAAAGAACTGGCAGGACTTCCGGACAGCGCCATCGAAGCAGCCAAAATTGCGGCTGAACAAAAAAATAAAGACGGAGCCTCTAAGGGGCAGTGGTTATTTACTCTGCACGGTCCATCCCTGATTCCTTTTATGACGTATTGTTCAACTCGTGCTCTCCGTGAAAAAATGTGGCGTGCAAGTTCGACAAAATCTTTTGGCGGAGAATTTAATAATTCTGAAATCGTTTTAAAAATCGTTCGCTTGAAACATCAGCGCGCACAAATCATGGGTTTTAAAAATCATGCGGATTATGTTCTTGAAGAACGGATGGCACAAAAACCAGAAACTGTTTTTGCATTTATCGAAAAACTTTTAGAGCCTTCAAAAAAGGCTGCCGCTCGTGATCTCGATGAAGTTCGTGCTTTCAAAAAAGAACTTGAAGGCAGTGACGATATCCGCCCATGGGATTTTGCGTATTACTCTGAAAAACTGAAAGAGAAAAAATATGCTTTCAACGAAGAAGAACTTCGTCCGTATTTTAAATTAGAAAACGTCATCGAAGGTGTTTTTGAGCACGCCAGAAAACTATATGGAATTAGTTTTAAACCAGTCACTGGAATCCCCGTTTATCATCCTGATGTAAAAACATATGAAGTTTTTGACGAAGAAAACAATAATGCTTATGTCGGTTTGTTTTATATGGATTTCTTCCCGCGCGAAACTAAAAAAGGGGGCGCATGGATGACGTCGTACCGCGAACAAGGCTTGTGGGGTTCAGACATCAAGCGTCCGCATGTCTCGATAGTTTGTAACTTTACAAAACCAACACCAACAACACCATCGTTATTAACATATGATGAAGTGACAACTTTATTTCACGAATTCGGCCATGCACTTCACGGTTTATTATCACAGTGTAAGTATAAAAGTTTATCTGGAACAAATGTGTACTGGGACTTTGTTGAACTTCCATCGCAAATCATGGAAAACTGGGCCAAAGAAAAAGAAGGTCTTGATCTGTTTGCTAAACACTATCAAACAAATGAACCAATCCCTGCAGAACTTGTTGAAAAAATCAAGCGCTCTCAAAAATTTCAAACGGGCTGGATGAGTCTTCGTCAGTTGTCTTTTGCATGGCTGGATATGAGTTGGTATACGACAGACCCTGCGACAATTCAAAATGTTGATGCTTTTGAAACAATGATTGGTGATAAGACACGTCTACTTCCAAAAGAAGCCGGCACAAACATGTCGTGCAGTTTTAGTCATATTTTCGGTGGCGGATATTCTGCGGGATACTACTCATACAAATGGGCCGAGGTTTTAGATGCTGATGCTTTTGAATTTTTTAAAGAGAAAGGTCTTTTCAATAAAGACGTCGCAACAAAATTTAAAAATTCAGTTCTCAGCCAAGGTGGAACAAAACATCCGATGGATCTGTACAAAGAATTCCGTGGACGTGAACCCGATGCTAATTCACTCCTTAAACGCGATGGACTCATTTAATGGCTGAAAAAAAACTAAACCTTAAAAATCAGAAAAAAATCGCTATCGTTTACCGCATCCATTCCGATGCGGCCGTTAAAATGGCCAAAAAAGTTTCTGAAAAATTAAAAGCCCGCAAATACCAAGTCTTCACTGCTCCTGAGCAAAAATTGATTCCAGGCACATTGACTGTCGTTAGTTCTAAAGAACTTCAAGAGATGAGTCTGATCATCGTACTGGGTGGTGATGGAACTTATTTACGTGCGGTGCGCCTACTGAAAGGCCACCCTGTTCCGATCTTAGGATTTAATATGGGTTCACTGGGGTTTTTAACGGCTCATCCTGAAAGCGAAGTTTTTGCTGTCATTGATGAAACGTTAAAAAACAATATGGTCATTCATCAACGCACACGTATTCACACTATGGTTAAATTAAAAACAGGAAAACGTGTTTCGTTTGATGCTTTAAATGACGTTGTGATTGAGCGTGGATCGTTTTCTCAATTGATCAGTACCTCTGTTTATTTTGATGATGCTTTTGTGAATGATATCAAAGCGGACGGTTTAATTATTTCAACACCGACGGGTTCAACGGCATATAATTTGGCCGCAGGTGGGCCGATCCTGCACCCTGAGGTCGCAGCATTAGTTGTGACTCCTGTGGCTCCGCACTCGTTAACATCACGCCCTTTGATTTTTCCTGATCATCAGAAACTGACGATGAAATTGGAAAAACAAACCAGCACAGCGCATTTAATTATTGATGGTCAAAAGGTTTTGGAACTATCGCCTGAGGACGAAGTCACAATTACAAAATGTGACAAAAATCATTTGATGATACGGAAACCAAAACACAACTTTTTTGCCTTACTGAAAGAAAAACTCAGATTCGGAGATCGCTATGTTACAGGAGCTTAGAGTATCGCAATTTGCCATCATCGATTCTTTGCAAATTGAATTTCAAAATGGACTTAATATTTTATCTGGTGAAACAGGATCTGGAAAATCAGTGCTGCTCAAAAGCTTAGCCCTTTTAATGGGTGAAAAAGCCTCAGCAGATACAATTCGCACAGGGTGCTCGACAGCCACTGTCGAAGGTTCGTTTAATTTAAAAAAACGTCCTGACCTTGAGAAAAAATTAGAATCTTTAGGAATCGAAGTTGAATCACATCAGTTGATTGTTCGTCGAATTATTTCTGCTGAAGACAAATCCAAGGTTTTTTTGAACGGCGTTTTAAGTCCGTTATCACAGCTTCGTGATTTTGTTGCGCCTTTGATCGAAGTCACTGGTCCCAATGCTCCGTTGATTGAGATGACCGGACAGCATGACAATAGAAATCTTTTGTCAAAAAGTTATCACTTAGATCTATTAGATCAGTATGGTCACCTGTGGGATAAACGCGCAAATTATGAATCAAAATTTACAACGTGGTCAGAGCTGAAAACTAACATCAAAGACTTTGAAAAAAAATCCCAAGAAAAAGCACAACGCCTCGATTTTTTAAAATTTCAATTTCAAGAGTATGCCAATCTCGATTTAGACTTGGATCAAGATTTAAATCTTGAACAAGAAATCAAAACATTAAAAAACTCTTCAAAGCTTGTGGGTTTTGCCGATCTGTGTGATCAGGTGATATATCAAGATGATGATTCTGTTTCAGCGCGACTCAAATCTCTACTGAAAAAATCGGTAGAAATGGCTTCACTTGATACAAATCTGGCCGATAAAATTTCAAATCTACAACAAGCCCAAGTTTTGATTGATGATGCTGTTTATGCAATTCGATCTTATGTGCAAAAAATTGATGCCGACCCTGCGGCCCTCGAAGAAAAAGAATCCCGCCTGAGTCAAATCCGTAAATTGCAAAAAAAGCATGGTGAAGATTTAACGGCGATGGCGCAATTTTTTGAATCGATGAAGTCTGAAATTTCAAATCTTGAAAACTCTGATCAACATATCCTGACTTTAAAAAAACAAGCCAGCCTGTTAGAACTTGAACTAAAAAAATTGGCCGAAGAATTACATGCTTCACGACTTAAATTTGCAAAAAAACTAGCAGAAAATGTGAATACCGAACTTGAAGATCTGAATATGAAAGGTGTGACTTTTGATATTCAAATCGATAAATTGACAGAACTTTCTATGACCGGCCTGAGTGATATTGAATTTTTATCACAAACATCGCCGAAAGATCCCAAACGTCCCATCGCGAAAGTGGCTTCCGGCGGCGAATTGTCTCGTATTTTGTTAGCTCTCAAAAAATCAGTTGGTGCGACTCATGGAAAAATGGATACTCCGCGCACGTACTTATTTGACGAAGTCGACACGGGTGTTTCTGGAACAACGGCTGAAAAAGTCGGTCGCAAATTAAAAGAAATTGCTAAAGGCCAACAAGTGATTTGCGTGACTCATTTACCGCAAGTGGCCGCGTGTGGTGATGTGCATTTTTCAATTCAAAAATCGACTTTGAAAAATCAAGCGATTATGACAGTCACAGAATTACATAAAAAAGAACGCGTTGATGAAATCGCTAGATTGATTTCCGGCGAGAAAATTTCTAAGACCTCAATTGCGCACGCCGAGCAGTTACTGAAGGAAAGTCATTAAAACTTTACCTGTTTATTTATTTTTAAGTCTGATTATTTTCACTGGTTTTTATGCACGCGCGGCCAGTGAAAATTTAGTTTACTTTGAAACTTATGAAGAAAATAAAACTGAGTTTTTAAAACTCGCAGGCAATAACTCACTTTCTGCATGGGAACTTCCGACAGAATCAAGTTTAACAACTGACCTTGCGCTGCTCAGGAAAAGCAAAACTCCTTCAGATGAAGTCATTGTAATTTCTTCGGGTCTGCATGGGATCGAAGGCTTTGTAGGTTCAAGTATCCAACGTGATTTAATGAAAAATTTTAAATTTAATTCAGATGTTTTGATGATTCATGCGATGAATCCATGGGGCATGAAAAACAAGCGCCGTGTTGATGAAAACAATATTGATCTTAATCGTAATTTTATCGAGGGTTCTGAAGCTTTTAAAATTGCAAATCCCGACTATCTTAAAATCAATTCATTTTTAAATCCGGCGGAATCTGTCAGTATCAACTTCTTTCAACGCTTTGGATTTTTTGCCAGATCCATTCAATTGATACTTCAATTTGGGATTGAACCGCTCAGAAAATCAATCCTCATTGGACAATACTCTGAGACCAAAGGACTTTATTACGGAGGATCTGCTGTCAGCTATTTGAAACACAAAGTTGATGAATTACTAAAAACAATTTTGGTATCCTATAAAAAAGTTCTTTGGATTGATCTACATACTGGATACGGCGAAAATGGGAAACTTCATTTATTAGCCAATGACGAAAATTCAAAAGAAGGTCAACGATTGAAAGTTCGATTTAAAGATCAAAAAATAGATTTTGGAAATCAAAAGAATTTTTACAAATCCACGGGTGACTTAGCTGGGTACTTAAATTCAAAATCTACAGACTCTCAAGAAATCACCGCCTTGGTTTTCGAATACGGAACCCTAGACAGTCAAAAAACACTGGGATCGATTGAATCTTTGCGTCGCATGGTTCTTGAGAACCAAGGTTTCCAAAATGGATATCTAAATGAAGAATCTCGATTCAAATCTTTTGAATTATTTCAGGACCAATTTTTTCCGCAGGATTCTGTCTGGAAGAAATCTGTTCAAGAGCAGACTCGCTTCTTACTAGACTCAATCTTAAATTAATAGATTATCTTCTCGACGACAGTCTAGTCTGCGAGAGCTTTATTTGTACGCTTTTCAAAAATCAGTCAAAATAGAATCTCAATCAAACAACCAAGGATGGGTTATGAATTTTAAATCCGTATCGATCATCGCAATCTCAGCACTACTGCTCATTGCAAATCCTGCAGAAGCTGCAAAAAAACGCGGTGGCAAAGGTGTTTTTGGCGGAGGATCTTTATCATTAGGTATCGGAATTGGTTTTGCGACTGCAGAACAATCTGGAATTAATGATATTATTAAAAATGCAAAAGCAAACAACCAAGCGACAACCAGCGAACTCAAATCTGCGATGGAATACAGTCTACAACCGACGTTCACATTTTCAAATGGCTTAGTAGCGATTCAACTTCGTCCTTCGATATTTACTCAGTCAGAAAGTGGAACTGGATCTGCGGGATCCTACAGCTATAGTCTGAGCGGCTTTACTGTTTTTCCTTTAGTTCGGATTATTCCTTTAAGTAATGACATCATCGATTTTTATATCCAAGCGGGTCTTGGCTACGGAAAAATGGACGGCGATATTACGAATGGTCCAACTAAAGTGGCTTTCTCGGGATCAAGTTTCGGTATGCAAGCCGGACTTGGAGCTAATTTTTGCTTCGTTCCAGATCACTGCGTTGGTGTTGAAGGCAACTACAGATACTTACCTGTTCAACGAAATATCACTTCAAGTACTTCTGGCGGTCTCTCAAATAATATCACTCAGGCAACAAAAGATGCCGAGCTTGAAATTGATGGCAGCGATATGGCGACAACGTTCTCGGGAATTTCGGGAGCACTCAGCTACACATACAATTTCTAATATTTTTAGTTTTAGATTATTTATAAACTAAATTAAATCGAGAACATTCAACAATTGCACATCAGCCCCTTCAACTTTCAGAACGCGGGGCTGATCGAGCCAAGTTCCTAAGTTAATTGACCTGACTGAACCACTGTCTGTTTCAAAAGTAAAATCATCAACCACGTGCATGTGGCCTGTAATCAATAAATCAAATTCTTTTTCTTTATAAACTTTTTGCGCATAAGCACGAATCCACTTACGAATTTGCTCAGCGTTTTTCACAGCATAATGAGATGTTTTTTTTCTGCTTTTAGCACTGAGAGATTCACCAAACCACTTCCAGAAAAAGCCTGGCAAAATATGACTGATCGGTTCAACATATGGCTTACGAACAGTTTCACGGTATTTAATGTACGCTTTATCATGGGGATTAATATAATCCCCGTGTTCAAGGCGAACCTTGTACTCACCGATTTTAAAATAAGCTTCATTTTCAAAAACCGGAATTCCTAATTTTTTTGTCCAGAAAACATCGATATGAAAATCGTGATTTCCCTCAAAGTAAAAGACTTTGCCGCCGCCATCTAAAAATTTCTGAATTTCAGAAATCAATTGTGCATAGTGATCTTGAAAGGCTTGACCATCAGAAATCCAAAAATCAAAAATATCACCCAGTAAAAACAATTGATGCTGGCTGGGGTTCTGATTCAGAAAAAACAAAAAGCGAAGTAGTATGTTACCACTTCGCTCGTTGATGTTCTTTAAATGAATGTCTGATAAAAACCAGTGTTGAACACTCATATTTTAAATAAAACTAGTTTTGTAATTCAAAACCTTGTTTTTTACGGATAAAAGCAGGCACTTCTAAAATATCGCGCGCCATTTTGCGAGCTTCTTCAAGTTGTAACTGACTTTGACGATCTTCATCCATCATTGTTAATTGTTCAGGATGAGTTTTCTCTTCAACAGTTGTTGTTTGAGACTCACGAAATGCTTTTGCCTTTGCTAATAACAAATCACGCGCAGTTTGTGCTGTTGTTGTTGCTTCAGCTTGTATTTCTTGAGTTTTCAAAGGCGATACGGCTGTTGAAAAATCTTGAGCTACTGGAGTTTCAAACTTAGCTTCTGGTGCTGCTGCAACAGTTGGGGTTGCAAAAACAGGAGCTGTATTTTCTTCAGCTGCAAAAGCTTGAACAGATTCTTGAACAGCTTGCATCGGAGGTAAAACATGCGTTTGAGCCGGTGTTGCCACTGGTGGTGTTAATGCTTGAGCAGCCACAGTCGTTGCTGTTTGTTGAGCTTGTAATTGTTGAAGTTGCATCATCATTTGCATGATTTGCTCTTGAGTCATCTGCCCCGCCACATTCATGTTCGGAGCTTGAGTCGGTTGAGTTTGAAACACTGGAGCTTGTGGAGCTACGGCTTGTGTTTGCTGTGGTGGCAAATCAAAAGTTAATGTCGGACCTGACAAAAAATTCTGCATGCTTTGGAATCCAGATAAAGTGTCCTTTTTCTCTTCACGTGAGAAACCTGTCGCGATCACTGTCACTTGGATTTCGTCTTGTAAATTTGGATTAATCACAGCACCAAAAATAACTTCTGCGTCTTCGTTCGCAGCTTCTGTAATTAATGTTGAAGCTTCATTGACTTCATAAAGAGATAAATCAGATCCACCCGTTACATTAATAATGATGCCTGTTGCGCCATCGATTTTAACATTCTCTAATAAAGGTGAAGAAATCGCTTGAGTCGCTGCGATCACTGCACGGTTTTCACCTTTTGCAGATCCAGTCCCCATTAAAGCTAAACCTTTATTCGACATCACTGTTCTAATATCTGCGAAATCTAAATTGATCAAACCACGAATGTTAATTAAATCAGAGATCCCTTTTACGGCTTGTAATAAAACTTCATCTGCTTTTTTGAAAGTATCTAATAACGGAGTTTTTTCATCTGAAATCGTCAATAATTTCTGATTTGGAATAACGATCAATGCATCCACATTATCACGTAATTCAGAAAGACCACCTTCAGCGTGCTTTGTGCGTTTTTTTCCTTCAAAAGAAAAAGGTTTTGTGACAACACCGATTGTTAAAGCACCTAATTCACGCGCAATCTTTGCAACGATCGGAGCTCCGCCAGTTCCAGTTCCGCCGCCCATACCTGCTGTGACGAAAACCATGTCTGAACCTTTTAATTGTTCAACAATGTGATTATAAGATTCAATCGCAGAACGACGGCCAACATCTGGATTAGCACCAGCGCCCAGACCTTTTGTTAAATCAACACCTAATTGAATTTTTTGGCCAGCTTTACTAGAGTTCAAAGCCTGAATATCTGTATTGGCTACAACAAACTCGACGCCGCTCATGCCGCCTTCGATCATTGTTGTTACAGCATTACTTCCGCCACCACCGACGCCAACAACTTTGATATTGGCTCCGATATTTACATTTTCTTCAAGTTCGAACATATTTCCTCCGTAAAAATTTGTTAAAAAAACTAAATTAAAATCCCTTTTAAATAATCAATGCTAAAATAAATCAGAAAAAAACTTTTTCATTTTCTGAGCAACATCACCTAGAGAGTCACCCATCGAGCCCGTCATACTTAAACCACTCATTGAGGCTTCTCGTGATGAGTAAAGTTCTTTTTTGGTTTCGATAGCAAACAATAACAAGCCAATCGATGTCGCAAATTCACAACCTTTAACAACATCTTTGAGGCCACCGACAAGAACCGGATAACCACGACGAATCGGAGAATCAAAAACAAATTCACCCATTTCGACAAGGCCATCTAATTGGCTGGCGCCACCCGTGATCACGATTCCAGAACCTAATAAAGGTTGCAAACCACTCACACGAATATTATTTGCAATCATATTTAAACATTCTTCAGAACGTGCCTCTAATATATGAGCTAATTCTTTGCGCTGAACACTGCGCGCCTTACGTCCGCCCACGCCTTCAACTTCAATCGTCTCATCTTCACCGACAAGACTGGCTAGGGCGCAGCCGTGTTTTTTCTTCAAAGTTTCTGCGAAAATCTGAGGAGTTCTAAGCCCAACTGCTGCATCTTGTGTAAAGTGACTGCCGCCGATGGGAATGATTGATGTGTGAGCTACGCTGCCATTTAAAATGTAAACTAATTTCGTTGCTCCGCCGCCAATATCAGCTAAGCAAACACCAAGATTTTTTTCATCAGTACTTAATACAGAGCGCATCACAGCCACTTGATCTAAAACCAATCCTGCCACTTTCAATCCAGCTTTTTCAATACAACGAATTAAATTTGAAACTGCGGATTGGCTGGCCGTCACGATATGAACATTGGCTTCAAGACGAACACCTGACATACCAATAGGATCAGTAATTCCATCTTGGTGATCGATTTTAAACTCACGCGGAATCACATGTAAAACTGTGCGATCTGCAGGGACCTGAATGGCCTTAGCTGCTTCGATCACGCGATCAATATCTGAAGATGTGACTTCTTTATTTTTAATAGCAACCATTCCACGTGAATCAAAAGATTGAACATGAGATCCCGAAACAGAAACCCAAACTTCGTTCACACGTGAACCCGACATCAATTCGGCTTCTTCTTTCGCTTTACGAATACACTCTGTTGTTGATTCGATATTCACAACAACACCTTGTTTTAAACCAGAATTTGGACAGACACCGACTCCAACAACTTCGATTTTTTGCTCTTGGTTGACAGTCACAACATTTGAGATCACAAGCTTGACTGCGAAAGATCCAACATCAAGCGATGCGAGCATGGGACCTGTCACCACCGAATGAGAGTTTGAATGACTTGATGATGAGATCGGTGAAGAAATCGAAGCAGAAACCGCATTGGATTTTGAATGACTCATTTTATCTTCCTTGAAGCTCGTTGCATACGAATGCAACAGTTTTAAGTTACAATTCAGTTATGACCTTAGTTAAGGTCCCTTGACAAAAGTCGTCCCGACGAATGTCTTATATATAAAGCTTAAGGAGTTTGCTGCAACCTGACAAGAACTTTTTTAGAGAGATTTGCGTCTATGACGCGTGCTTTAAGATTCTTTTTTTCAAGATAATCCATCACCTGGGAAACGCGTGCAGACTTCATTGCGAATTGATCTTCACCCAACTTCACTTTGAGGTCAGATTGGATCATTGAAATCCAAAAGCCTTCTTTAGAATTATAATTAATTTCAGACAACGATCCCACACCCATTTTTCCCTCTGCAGGAAGTGATTTCAAGAGTGAAATAGCTTGTTTTCTTTTATCAACATCTTTTAAAAAAATATCACCACGGAGCAATGCTTTTGAAGGCGCTCGGCGACTGTCAATTTCCGGCAACAAATCACCTTCGACTGTCACAGGTCGTAATAATCCCAAATTCAGCTTTTGCGTGTCCGTAAGCAACAACGAAATTTCGTGGGCCTCAATATCGATTTCGATTGTTGATGGCCATGATCTTGAAATTCGAAAGTCTTTGATCCATTTTTGCTGTTTTAAAACTTCAGAAATGTTTTGCAGCGAAAAACTCCATAAAGATTGGCCTTGAAACTTCTGAAATTGTGCATCCAACTTTTCAACGTAACTACTAGCGTAACTTTTCTGATCAATATGCGTTTTAAAGACGATGTTGATCTTTTGAATTTGAAAAAAACCATTTTGATCAAGAGCATAAATCGAATAACCCACCATGGCAGGAGCCACGACAAAGATGAGAATCAAATTTAAAATGAATCGAAAATTTTTCTTCACGCTTAATCTTACCCTTGTTCGGAACAAATCTGCAAGATTAGACTTTGGTCTGGTTTATATTTCGAATTTTTTCATTCATACTAGGGAATACCCAAAACAAAGGAAATGCGAATGAAATTTAAACTCATTTTGGTATCGATTTTGACTTTGATGATGTCATGTCAATCAAGCCAAGTTCGACAACCCAACCAAGATAACACAACACCAATGGATTCAAGTATTGAGTTTGATTTTATTCACACTCAACAAAATTGCAAAGTTCCTATTGATGAAGCGAAAGGTCTTTTCCACAAGAAAACTTTTTGCTTAAACAACAACAATGAAGACTTAAAACCCACGACAGAAATGTCGGGCATGGTCAAAGTGGCTTTGCAACATTTAGACTCAACCTTAGTTGACCCTTTGAATTCAAAGGTCTCAGTGGCTTACTTTAGCTTTTCAAACAAAGGCATCCAAAGAAAATTTTGCGAAATTAGCTCGAAAGGCGTTCAGGTTCGCGTGTTTTTAGATAATGGATCCGCAGGGCAAATCGACGAACAAGTCATGAATAATCCTGCGTGCCGCGATAGTGAAGGCAAACTAAATGTCCGTTTATCTTACTTAGGTGGAAATACCACGGCAGGATCTGGCGGAATCTGGCAATTACATCATAATAAATTTATGATGATCGAAACTCCAAATAATAAAGTTCGTTTAAATTTCTCATCTGGAAATTTATCATCGTTTGGAACAAGTCTGCATTTAGATCACTGGGTGATGACCAAAGCTCCGGCTGGTTCAAATTTGATCCGTGCTCATAAATGCGTGATGCGCGGACTTGAAGCTGCATCTGAAAAAGCGAAAGAAGACGAAGTTGGCGGAAAAGAAATCGGTCAAAGCTATATTGTCGAGCGCGAAAAATGTTTTGATGAACAAAACGTGATACCTCGTGAGAGTTTAGCAGATACGAATGTTCAAATTGCAAAAGCGCTAGGATCTGAAGAAATCGCTCCGCTGTATTCCCCAAACAATAACAAGTATGTTGAAAAAGCCTTTATCGATGCTTTAGGACGCGTGCCAAAAGGTGGCTATATTTATATCGCTATTCAACATTTCTTACACCCAGGAGTCTCTTTCGCTTTAACAAAAGCGGCTCAGCGCGGTGTTGATGTTCGAATTGTCATGGACGACGATGCCCTCCGCGGTGAAAGTGAAGTACCTGGGGTTGATGTCATGATTAAAAAATTAGTTCTCGTTAAAGGTATCCAAATTCGCTTTGCAGAAACGAATCGACAAGCTGGCGGTAATGGCGCACTGATGCATAACAAGTTTGCGATCTTGAACGGCGAAATGACATTCTCAGGCGCAGGACATTACACGAATGCGGCGCTGAACGTAAATTGGGAAAATTTTTATTTTGCCAAAAATAATACCGTCTTAAATTCATACTCGAAATATTTTAATGAGTTGTGGAATGAATCGGTGGATTTTAATTATACGATTTCGAAGGGTGCGAAGGAAAGTTCGGTGCCTTCAAAATTAGGCACAATGTTTCTCCAGAAACTGACCCAATAGATTGCTCCTTCAAAAGAAAAAGCCGCTTTAAAAACGATCTCATATCCGGAGCTTACAACTCCGGATCACCAAATAAATTCACTTTAAGCCAATCCCAACCTTTGCAACTCTTCAATTTCACTATGCAAAGCTGCCCACACTGCTCCTCAAACTCAATTCAAAAAAAGAACTTCTACACGATCAAACACTCTCAATCAAAAATTCGTCGCTATCTTTGCACATCCTGTAATCGTTCATTTTCAAGTAAAACCAAATCTCCGACCTACAAACAAATTAAGCCCTTCCTCAATCCCGTCATCTTCAATCTTCTCATGAGCGGCAACACGCAGCGGAGAATTGCAAAACTGATTCATTGCTCGAAAAATACCGTCGCTCGAAAATTAATTTGGCTCAGTCAGCACCCCGAAACAATTTCTTCAAACAAATTATTAGATACTGCACACTTACAAATCGATGAACTCGAGACCATCGAGCACACAAAACTTAAACCCGTAACTATTCCCATCTGTGTGAACAACAACTACAAAATTCTTGAGCTGGCAGTAGGCAAAATAACCGCGAAGGGTCATTTGTCAGAAATAGCACTAAAAAAATACGGCTATAGAGCTGATGAACGCGAAAAAGCTCTCACTCAATTATTTGAAAATCTCAGAAAAAATATAACACTTGATCCGCAGACGATCACAACGGATGCTCATCCTCTGTATTCGAAATTCATCAAAAAGTACTTTCCAAAATCTAAACATATTCAAGTTGTATCTAGAGATCATTTAAAGAAGAAAAAAGAACTGATTTATACGCTTGAAAGAAAAAAAATCTTTGATCCCTTATTTGCGCTAAATCAAAGATGTGCGATGCTCAGGTCTGATATTCGAAGATTGACCCGACGAAGTTGGTGCACCACTAAGAAATTAGAAAACTTAGAAAAGCATCTTCAGTTATATATGATTTATAACAATGAGTTTTTAACGTAGTCATATTTTTAGAAAAATATTAATTTAATCCAATAAAGTAAAAATAGAAAAGCCACTTTAAGTTGGAGGGTTTTTGAATCCTCTCTTTTAAAGCGGCTTTTTCTTTTGAAGGAGCAATCTATTGGGTCAGTTACTGTAATTTATCTTCACCGCACTTCTCATTCACTTCTCGACTCGTCGTAATATTGTTCAAATATAAAATCGAATCCATCTCGCCTTCAAGGGCCGTACCCAAACGATCTAAAGCGTGCTCTGAATCTGCTAAGTGATTAGTGCCAAGACTAGTCTCATCAAACCAATCACGATTAAAATCAATGGGTTTTTTCTCCATGATCGACTTTGTATTGTACCATTGATCAGCTCTCAGTTTGAAAACAAACATCCAATGCTTACATCCATCTGCCGGCGATTGAACCGTTGTTCCTGGGGCCGTAAATCCATCCGATGCGCTCATTTCATAACTGCTGGCCACAAATGGCGAGTACGCCTGATCACGAACTGTCCCTAAACCATCATCGTAACCTGACGCATACCAATCCGTGTGACGGTTCACAGCATCACGTAAACGTTCATAAGCGAGCTCAACATTGGGGTTTGGTGATTGGCTTCCAGAAAAACCAACGATGTCATTAAAACCTAAATCTGCACGTTTCCAAAATTCATTTTGGCGTGATTTCCAATTTGCGAAATAATCAAAGAGAATCATTTCGCTTAACTTTTTCTTTTCTTCAACGGTTTTCTTTAATTGGTCGATTTCAGCTTGTTTTACAGCGACCTGCTCAGCCGTTAAAATGGCATAGTCGCCTTTCGAATTATCCCAAGCCATGTATTCGCCTTTTTCATTTTTTTCTAACTCCGGAATATACTGGCCACCGGTGAAAGGCATTTTAAAACCAAACGGTTTTAAATGAGGTTCTAAATGTGGTATGATTGTGACGTTTTGTTTTTCTTCTGAAAATACAGGATCATGCTTTGTATCACGCAACATCCAAGCTGCTAAACCAGCACGTGCCGCTGACCAACGGTAAGCAAACGGAGATTTAAAATATTTTTCACAGATTTCTGGATCATTAAATTTGTCTTTAACTGAATCCTTAAGAACCATTTTTCCATCTTTACGAATGCAACTATTTGAGATTGTCGTCGAGTACCATATCATACCGTTGGATTCTGGCGAATTCGGTTTAAAATTTGAATCACCACGGAAATCATAGAAATAAGCCAGATCATCTTTAGGACAACGATCTTTAAATTTTTTGTATTCAGACTTGTAAAGATTAAAACCGTTATTTTCTGATGAAAACAAAGAATTCGTTTCTACAAATTTCTTAAAAATAAATTTAGTTTCACAAACTGTAAACGGTTCAACTGGCATTTGCTCGTTGTATTTTCCCATATTTGCGCGTAAATGCTGATCTTCAAGATCTTGCTGTTTAGCCTCGAAAATTTGACGAGTGTTTGTAATATATTTTGAATATGAATGCGCAGACATTTGAGACCACAAATCATAATTCAAATTCACTTTTTTCTGTGGAGTATCACGTAAAGTTCGCATTCTTAATACCCATTTAATTTTATCTTTGATCAAACTCGGACGATCACGAAATTCCCCGCAGAGCAAAGTCAAAAAGGCATGCGCATTTTTTTTACCATTTTTAACTTCAGGAACATTTGGAAACTGAGCTGGCACATCAATCAAATCTTTGCTTTTTCCACTACGTAAGCCATAAGCATATAGAGGTCCTGAGTAAAAATAATAGCTGTACGGCGATATTAAAGTTAATTTACGAACTGCTGATTCGATATCTGCATTCGTGTAATTGGGCATAGGAATTTCCGAACTGTTTCGGTTCGCGATACAATACTGCGACCAAATTTTTTCATCTTGGAAATCTGTTGTTGGCTTTGCCGGCATAGCTGAAAAGGAAGTCGCTTCACTTGAAGGAGTCCGATCGACTGCTGACTTATGAACACATGAAAAAATTGTTGCCGTTGTGGCTGCAAATACTAGGCATGAATTTCGTATAGAAATCTTCATTCGAGCTCCTTCGCTGATTTAATATAAACTTATCTTATGCTAATTTTAAATTTTCTTCCACTTTTCAAAAACTCGACTTGCCATTCGTCTAGTTCCCTTGTGAATGTCCACGACCTAGACCCAGAATGATAAATTTCAGCTGTAAACAACACGTCGATCTGCCGACAAGATAATATGATTCATAAAAACCAATCTCCAAATTTGAGCTTAATGCTGGCGTTGCTTTTAACAATTCAGTTTGCTGTTCAATGCACTCATATTCCTCACAATGGATCTGTAGACAGAGCGCCGAATGCTTATTCTCCAAAATCAAATATGATCGGTCTTCCATACAATCAAATCGATACCCAGTTGCAAAAAAATATTCCGGAAGATTGGATTTCTGTTTTACCGGGAAATGATCAAGACTATTACGAACAAATCCGACGAGCGATCAAATACAATAAAAAAAATAAACTGACTGAAGTTGCTTTGACCACGGCAAGTCGTCGAATTGCAAAATATGTTAGTTTTGTCATGTACAACTATCCAAACTCTGTCACTAAAAAATTAGTCTCTGACAAACTAATTTCAAGACTTATGGACTCTTCTGTGCAATTTATTTTATGTGCGAATCTTGAGGATTTCGCCTGCCTTGAACAAACCCCATTAATTACTCCAACATCATTTCAAAGAGCCGAAGATCCAAAACTCAAACTGGGACAAGCCGTTGTAATTCAAGACGAACTCGAAAAAAATATGGAATTTTATTTCAATGAACAAATTTTTACTCTAGAAGATCAATACGATCCGAACAAAGGTGTTGCTCAAATATTAGAACAGAAAATTAAAAGCGTAGGAAATGATCCAAACAAAGATGGTCTATATATGGCAATTTATGGAATGGACGATATCACAAAAACTCAAAATGCTATCGGTAGTTTAAATGGCGTCTATTCATCAATTATACAAAAAATAGATTCTGGGACACCTGTTTATGGAGTGTTCGATCAAGCTGGTGCCCAACCTACAGCAACTAAACCACTGATTTTCAGTTATGTCCGCCCACCTGATGACAAACTCAGCCAATGGATCTTAAGCCCACTCAACTCTCAAACTCCAAGCGAAAAAACAACGAGCACAGATTTAACAAACTTAAATTTTCAATACAATGGCGGAACTCAAGGTTTGATTAAAAAATTATCTGAAAATATTAAATCTGACGATGAAGCTCGTGGTCGAATTGAATGGCGCAATAACGGTATCATGCATAATAAGTTTTTTGTATTTAAGCAAAATAATAAATTGAGTGTGTGGACAGGGACTGCCAATATTTCAAGAACTTGCCTTGGCACGGAACGAAATTCAAATATGAGTGTGATGATTCATAATGATGACGTCGCAAAAAGTTATCTGACCGAATTTAAAGAAATGTATACATTTCAAGATCCTCAGTATGTGAAACCTGAAATCACTAAAGATTTTATCGGGACGATGAATCCTAAATATTTTCCTCGAGGACGATTTCACTCGGCCAAATCTCCAAACACGAAAAGGTATTTTAAATTTTTGAAAGATCAAACAGATTTACGATTGTATTTCTCACCGACTGACGACGCTGAACATCGTGCTTTATTGCCAATGATCCTGTCTGCTCGCTCTGGTGATAAACTTTTGATCTCTATGTTCGGTGCAGCCGGAATCGAATACTCTCGCGCTATTCAGTGGGCTATGGCTCGCGGAGTGCAAATCAAAGTTCTTGTTGATTCCCCAACGGCATGCGGTCCAGGTTCTTGGGCCGGACGAACAGGTGATGCGACACTTCTAGAATTGAACCCCTATCGTGGTTTATTTCCTAATGTCACACAAATTGAAATTCGAAAAAATGATAAAAATGCTGGCGAAACCTGGAAACAGAATCATCAGAAAATAGGTTTGCTCTTAAGAAAAAAATCTGATGGCCTACTGCAAGCTGAATATCTAACTTTCGGTTCACAAAATTGGAGCCAAAGTGGAAATGATACTAATGATGAAAATTTGATAATTCTAAGACGAGAAAACGGTCCCTTAAAAATTGGAACCAGTTTTCAAAATCATTTTGAAAATTATTTGTGGCCAAAATCCTTGAATATTCCAGCCAACGGATGCTCGGATAACTCATCCTCAGAACCTCCAGCACCGGATGGAAACTAAAACACAAAAATCAAACTATCCACCAAATGGACGAGCTTGCTTGTAGTAAACTCGTCTCACACCATCAGATTTTCCAGTCACATCCACATCATCAACTTTAAATTCTACATCGAGTGAGAAATTAGGATTATCATTAAGTGGATGATACAATTTGTAAAAGTGATTATGTAGTGTTCTTAAATGATCAACGATCTTTTCAACCTCTGAGTATTCTAAAACCGGTTTTGTTTGAGTCTTAGATGATAATTTAAAATACTTTAACGTGTATTTTGTTTTGGCGACCGGATCAGCTTTATATAAAACTAAAACTTGATCTGGAGTGATTGCAGGATCAGGATTCGTCACTGCATCTTCGCCCGATTGGATATTTAAATAAACGCCTTCACCAAGCTCAGGGTTCATAAAATTCTTACTCACACCAACTCCATTTGCAAGCTCACTGTATCCAGGAGAGACAGCCATCGCCATCTTCACTTCCGCATGATTAATTCCATAGTGCTCACGCTCATCCCAAGCACGGATGTTCCAAACCGAAGCCCATACAGTTTTCAATGCATTTTCAATTGTCTTGCGTACAACTGGCGCTTTACCCGTCTTTTTATCAACGTAGTTTGGATCATCATGTTTTGGATTATAACCTTCTGATGTATAGAGTCCTGCACCAGTAAAACCAGGCATATCCTCAGAATTTGTGGAACTGCGGAATCTGATTTTTTGCCCTGGATATTTTGTCGATACTAATTTCTTAATTTCTGCGACCAATTGAGGATTTACTTTCATCGATGCAGAAGTCATACGAGTTTGAATCATTTCTAACTTCTGAATCATCGCCGTACGATTGTTTTTTAATACTGTATCTGCCAAAAGTTTTTGGATATATTGGTCAATCGTCATTGTTTTTGAATCGTCAATATAGTTCGTTTTTAAAAACTCATCATAATAGAAAAATGGAACTGCAAATCCATCACGGAAAACTCCTGGTAGCACATGTGTACCTTCGGCATAATTTGCGGCTTTTGCTCCAATCGTTACAACATCTTTGAAGCCCATTTCTGAAGTTGAACGAATTCTTTTTTCTGACAGATCTGCACGCAATTTAAACTTCTTAACTTGGCCTTTTAATTTTGCCCAGTAAGCTTCCGCTTCTGCAGTTGTTGCTTCTGTGATTGAATACCCTTTGGCAGACAATTCAAAGCGCACAAGTTTATTGATCAATTTTGAGAACTCTGGAGATTTAGAAGCGAGTTTATAGTACATATTCGGAGTTTTGCGATCCTTACTCTTCATATTGACATGCGAAAGTGGTGTTTGTGGTTGTTCTGTGATTGTACCTGCAACAACACCTAAATCTAAAGGCATAGATTCAAATATGGGAATATCTTTAAACGTCATCGTTTTTGTCAATTCTTCGGTTTTATCTTTTGGAATAAAACGTAAAAATCCATAGCCTAAACCAAAAGTTTCAACTTTATAATCCACAACAGACGCTGATGAGTTTTGTGCAGGTGCCGCTGCATTTGAACTCTGTAGCAATTCATTTAATAATGAATCTAATTGAATCAAAACTGTTGAACGCATCCCATCTTCAACAAATTTAAACACTGACGTCGATACAAGCTGCCAATCGTACAATGCGGGTTGAAAAGCTTGATTGTATTTTGAAATCATCGCACTCAATTGATCACGGAGACTGGATAAGGCCAAATTCATATCTGTCGACATCAACTTCACAACATCAGAATATTGATTCACGTCAATCAAACCTGTGGCAAAACTCATTTGAACTAAGATTTGTAATTTGAATGTTTCTTCTTGAGTTGTCCCTTTAGCCATTTTTCCAAGTTCTTGTTGAATCACTTGTGACGAACGATAAATGAAGTGAACGAGATCAATATTTCGTGAGGTCGCAAACAACTGTCGTGCTTTGACTGAATAATTGGCTAAACGATTTAAAACATTCAAATCCAGAACCATTGTCCCTTTGGCAATCGATCCAAAGTCAGCTGTTACTGTTTTAATTTCAGGAAACACAGTCGCTAATGATTTCGTTAATACCGAGAAAATTTCTGTATCTAATTTGTAGTAGTTTTGAATATCTGTGATGAGTTTGAAAATCTGAGATGATACCGTCACCTCTGCATCTTTGCCATCAACTACAGTTGTCATTTTCATTTGATCAAGCTGCACTTGATGTTGGGTTAAGTAATTTTGTAATTCAGGAATGACCGAACTTTTGAGACCATTATGAATCGAGTTTCGTAACGCACGAAACTTTTCAGAATCTTCTTTAGAATATAAATTTGCAGTCACATCCACAACCAAACGGTCGTAGATCTGTGCCACAAGAACTCGCAAGCCAGATAACGAAATCGATTTTTTTCCAGGAGCCAGTTCAGATCGGGCTTGCATTTCATACTGTAATAAATAATCTGTATCCGTTTGTAGTTGTGAAGCTAAGTAATCTGAAAATAAGCGGTAGTATCTGATTTCATCGGCATCGTCAGAAACTCCGCGCTGTTTTGAACTGCGAGCTAATTGCGACTGTGGAGAATTTTGAATATAGTACATTTCTAAGAGCTGATGACGCGCCATCGATTGCGCATCGAGAAATGCCTCAACTTTTGTTTTTAATTCTTCGTGACGAAGTTGAAAAGTCGGCGCTGCTTCGGCAAAACGTTGTTTATCGACCGCATTAATTTCTAAAGCTTTAGCCGCATCATCATAAGCTTGTGGTAAAACCGTTAAAAGCTGTTTCATTTGCGCAGCCATTTCTGGCGTTTCTAAGTATTTATTTCTGAGTTCAAGATAATTACTGGCATAGCGATTTCCAACATAAAAATTTTGAGCCGCTAATTGATTCGCTTTTTGATTTCGAAAAGCCACAGTCATCAAAGTTCCCGGAGGACCATTTAATACCGATGACTTACCAGTGGCAGGATTTTTGGTACCCACGATCACTCGACCCAAAACTGTTTGGTACGTATTTAAATCTAACGCACCTTTGGATTGTTTTTTGATTTCGTCAAAAATTGAAACAATTTGTTTTTCACGCTCGTTTTGAGCGGGACGTTTTTCTTGCGCCATTCCTGAAGTGCCTAACACACACATCGAGACCAGAAGCGTACTCAGTGTTTTAACTGTTGTCTTCATTGTATTCATAATTACTTCACCTTCGTAATGAGTGGTTCAAGAGTCGTTAATTCATTTAAATAATTTTTTTCACTGCATTTTTCAAATCGACCAGCAAAGGGTCCACAGCCATTCACTCGACCAAAAAGACGCACCAGTCTTTTACCGCGGCTTTCGTTATCGATGGAAGTACTCAATGAAGACATTAAAGGACTAGCCATTGTAAATAATTGTAATTTATCTTTTTCATAAGTTTGCTCGTACAGCTTAAACTCACCTTTATATTGCTGACTGAAAGCTTTTGCTCTCACATTTCCAGCCTTTTCCAATTGAAATTGACTGATGTAAGGATTAATAAATATCACTTCACCATTTTCTTCGCGAAACTGCTGTTTTCCATATAGTTGTTGATAAAAAGCCATTTTATTTAAAGATTCAGGAATTAAAAACTTACCTTCACGGTAACCGTCGCCTTCACTGGACATCAAACCATATGATAAATAGTACTGCACTCCCATCACTTTTAATGTTCCTGAGCCATCAATGTCGAACAGATCGTAATCCGTACTGGCATTCCCGAAATATTTAACTTTTTTCATTTCATCATTTGTTGTTGGAAAAATATTTCGAACTTCTAAAATATGTCCTGATGACATACGCGTACAACCATGAGAAACATTCCCACGCGAGACGATCCATAATTTTGAATGATCTGTTGGAATATTAAATTCAGTGATTAAACTTTTAAAAGCATCCAAAGTTAAATTTGTCAACACCGCTGGATTATGAATACCATTTCCTTCAGGAGTGTAATCCATCTTAGGCGCCCAACCGTAAAAGCTTTCGTTCCGAATATGATCGACATCAAAACGACCTGGATTATCTAAAAATGACAATGCTCCCACTTCTCGAATACGCGGGATGCGATTTCCATTACGATCTGTTGTTGCATCAATCGTCGATCCATTCGGATAGATCGCAGTAAATTCTAAAACATTCACCTGACAAGTTGATTGAGCAGAGCACTGAATTTGGTACCTATTTTGAGTTGTTGATTGAATGAACTGAACCATTTTCTGAACACTCGCTAAATCAACACTCTTTTGCGTTATCGATTGAACGACTTGGTCCAACGATTGAATTAATATTTCATCTATTGAAAACACATTCATGCGACCGGGTAAAATCTCGTTCACTAAAGCAATCGTTTGTTGTGGATTTTTCAATGCATAGGATTTAAACTCTGCAGCACTTGTTTGTTTTAAGTAGTTCGCTAAACTCGTTGACGCCCACTTCGAAACCACATCTGAAAAATTCATTTTAAAATCGAAAACGCGTCCTGGATTCAAACTTTTGATCAATTGAATACTTTTTGTTTTATACTCAGCTTCTGTTATTTTTCCTGATTCAAGGTCTTGGATTAAGCCTAACACGCCTGAACTGAAAATGACTTTTTCAAATAAAGCGAACTGGTTTTGTGCTTGAACTTGAATATATTTTTGCTCAATTGATTTTTTCACTAAATCATAACGAGCTTTTAAATTATAAGGATATGTCAAAACGGTCATTTCATCCATTACTGCCGTTAGACGAATTTGATTCCCGCGTCCTAAACGAAAATGAATCTGATTAGCTGTCTCAACTTTAGGCGCAAAACCTAAATAAAGGCTCGGCATAAACGTCGAACTGCTTTTTGAAGACCATGATATCCCATGCTGTATCAAGTTTTGATTATACTCTTCCACAGAAAATGCCTGAGCTTTCAGTGGCGAACCGACTAAACTGAGTAAACCAGCAGCTATATATAAGGATAAAGCCTTACGACCGCCATAAACGATATTTTGAGTTTTCTGTTTCATCATAAGAGTGATTAAGCAAATCCATATCCAAAAATTGGAGCTCAGATTCAAATACTTGAGTTTAGAGAACTTTGAGGTGTCTAACTTTAAATCGGATCACCGCAAATCGTCAGTCATATCCGCCTACAAAAATCCAATGAGCTGAGAGCTCTCATTCAGATCATTTTAAATATGTGAGTTCTGGCATTCATTTTGTATCAGAATGAATCATGAAAAAAAGTACATTCATTCTATTCTCATTATTTCAAGTCACAGCTTTTGCAAAAACAATCTGTACAATGACGTTCAATTCTTCTGATGAACGCCGTGTTTTTCAAAAAGAATTAGGACCTTTGGGACATAAATTGATTGAGCTCGTCCCCGAGAATAAAGACCCCATGTGGCTCACAAAATCCTGCCAAGCTTTACAAACTGCAGGCGATCAATGCGATTCATTACTGATTTCGGGCCATTTTGGCGGTCTGTTTTTTGGTGAACAAAAATCAACGACTCTTTCTCTGTCTGAAATGCTCGAGACCAAAAAGCAAGGTCTCTGCCCTGCTGTTTTTGAAAAACCTCAATCAGTATTTCTGATGGGCTGCAATACTCTGTCTGGAAAAACTCCGGATCACCGCAGCGTCAGTGATTATTTACGAGTTCTTGTGGGCGACGGATTTCCTTTAGATCTAGCCGAAGGCGTGGCAGCTGCAAGATATCTCAGTTTTGGTCAAAGTATGAGTGATCAAATGCAAACGATTTTTAATCATGCAAAGCTAGTCGCAGGTTTTGAAAGTACGGGTCCCTTAGGCGTTGCTGCAGCACCATTACTTACAAAAGCATTTCAAAACACTTCTTCTGCGATAAAACAAACTGATCTGATTTCAAAAGAGGCTTTAAAATCTGCATTTGCAAAGACAAATCTACGTGTTATTGAACCTGCAAAAAATTCAGATCAAAATATTTTACAAGAAGCCTTATCGCAAAACTCAAATACTTCAATGATTGCATGGTCAAAATTGTTAGATCCCAAAAATACAATTTTGTATTTTAATTTTATCTTGGAAAATAAATCAAATCCAACTTTAAAATCAATTTTGCAAAGCTCTTCAGAAACGAAAGCATCACTGATTCAAGCCATTAATTCAATTTATAAAAAAACGACGGGGCTTGCGGCGATTCAACGAGGGATTAATGCCTTTGCACTGGAACATCAAATGATTGATTCTACAACGTACCTGAACCGACAAGCTTTGATTGTCGATCAAATCCTAACAAGCCCTTTGGATTACGTTCGCGCAGATCAAATCTGCAATCTATTTGAAGCTGAAACAAATCAGGATCTGATTCATTTTCTGAAGTCAGACTCAATCATCAAGATTTCTGAAAGTGGTTATTCAAAATTTTTAATGAGCTGCGCAGGGAAGACAACAATATCTAACACTCAAAATTCAAAATCAATGCAGTGTCTGACAGATAGAACAACACATGACTGGGCTTGTCTGACAGAGAACGAATCGACTTTAGATATCGACAGTTGTAAACTGGCAAAATCAAGAAATTCAGATCCAGAAAACTCAGATGATATGATGTGGTTTTGCTATTCAAAAATGCTCGATTATAAAAGGTTAAATTCAGCTCAGTGTTTAGAACTATCTCATGGATTCTCGCTTTTAGGTAATCGCATTAAAATGAATTGGAATTGTCAGAACAGACTCTAAATAATTAAAATGAATTTTTTTTCAAAAAATTGGACAATGCAATCGCCCCGTGCTTCAGATTTTCTTTCCAATCTTGCAGCATGGTGGCATCTGATGCATCCGTAATATATTTGATCGAATGAAATGGAATTTGATAACTTTCACACACTTTGGCTAAAGCGAAAGCTTCCATATCCATCACATCACATTCGACTTTGATCGGCCCCAAATCCACATGGTCCGCCGAGGCACAGACCACTTTTGGCAAATCCGTAAATGTTTCCACATTATGTTTATTTTTAATAATATAAGAGATATCCCCACGGTAAATAAACTCATGACATTCAACGAGAGAGCCTTGCGAAAATTTTCGGCTTCCAGCGGTTCCTAAATTCAAAATACGGTGAGGTTTGTGAAGAAAAATAGCTTCGGTCGTTTTTTGTGCAGCCGAAATAAGGCCTACACCTGTATAAATTAAATGAGCCTCAATGTTGTGTTCAACGAGCGTTTTTTCAATCAGTCCCCCTGATTCAGGTGCCAGAGCCATGACGATCAGCATTTTCGATTTTTGTTCAGTTGCCATTCACAGATCATGCAATGTAAAACAATCAAATGACAACTGAAATTACCGCGTCTTCATTCACGGAATCGCCCTATTACAACCAGCACAAAGAGACGGCTCTCCATATCATGGAAATCTGTAAACGCCTGCATGCTCGCAATATGCTGTCTGCTGCTGATGGAAATATCAGTTACCGTATCAGTCCGACAGAAATTCTGATCACGCCATCTGGTATTGCCAAAGCCTTTATGAAAATTTCAGATATGGCTGTGGTCACAATTGATAATCAAATTTTATCTGGAATGCCATCGTCAGAGCGTTTGATGCATCTTGAAGTATTTAAAACCTGCGCAAAAGCTAAAGCCGTTGTTCATGCTCATCCCGTGACTGCGATTGCATGGTCGATTGCAAAACCAAATCTTGAAAAATTACCCAGCGATTGTTTATCGGAAGTGATTCTTGCAACAGGCGATATTCCATTTGCAGATTACGCGCGTCCAGGAACTTTAGCTATGGGTACCGTTCTGCAAAAATTTTTACCCCACCACAGAGCATTGATTTTACGTCGTCACGGAGCAATCACTTGGGGTGAAAATTTAGAAGAAGCTTACCGCGGTATGGAGCGTATTGAAAACTCAGCGCAAATCTTAATGGCAGCAGTTCAATTGGGCGGACTCCATCCTTTACCTGCTGATGAAGTGAAGTATCTTTACGAACTTCGTAAAAAAATCGGAGATGTTTTACTATGAATACGTCCTTGATATCCATGGCATTGAAAATAAATTATTCGACAAAAGAAAATTCACTCGAATTTCTTTTATTAGATCAAACATTGTTACCGCAAACGGAGAAATGGCTGACGATCACAACTTTAGATCAAATGATTGAAGCGATTCAAAGTTTGCGTGTCCGAGGAGCTCCGCTGATCGGAGTCGCTGCCAGTCTATATTTGGCAAAAGAAGCTTTACGAACTAAAGATCAATCAGCTCTTTTAAGAATTGCCGATCTTTTGTATGAAGCTCGGCCGACAGCTGTGAATTTAATGAATTGTTTGGATCGCATGAAAAAAGTGATCCGCGAAAATGCGGGCTCTGAAGTTATTGTTCAAACTGCCATTGATTTATTTAATGAAGATGTCAGACTCTGCGATCAAATCGCGGCCAATGGTGCGGTACTGATTCAAGACGGCGAACAGATTTTAACTCATTGTAATACCGGCGGTCTTGCAACTGTGGGTGTCGGGACTGCACTTGGTGTGATTCGTAAAGCCCATGAACAAGGTAAAAAAATTCATGTCTATGTGGATGAAACGCGTCCCCTGCTCCAAGGTGGAAGGCTCACAGCATGGGAACTACAAAAATTAAATATTCCTTGCACTCTGATCACAGATAATATGGCTGCACACTTGATGTCATTGGGTAAAATCACGAAAGCCATTGTTGGTAGTGATCGTATTGCCAAAAACGGAGACTTTGCGAATAAAATTGGAACTTACAGCGTGGCTGTAAATTGCCATTATCACAATATTCCATTTTATGTAGCGGCACCCATGACAACCGTGGATCCGAAATGTGAACATGGTGATTTAATTCCCATCGAACAACGAAAGCCTGAAGAGGTCTTAGGCGCGATTGGTAATTTCGGCACTGTGATTTGGGCTCCGCAAAATGTGAAAGTTTATAACCCGTCGTTTGATGTGACTCCGGCGAAATTAACTTCGGCGTGGATTTTGGATCAAAAAGTTTTTACAAAAGATGATATTCAAAAAGGATGTTTTGCATGATCGGCATTATTGGTGGTTCGGGCTTTGAAAAATTTGAAGACTTTGAAACAGTTGAATTATTAAATACAGAAACTCCGTTCGGAAAAACTTCAAGTGGATTTAAAAAAGTTCGTGTCGAAGGCATTGAGTTTTTATTTATCTCTAGACATGGTGATCACCATGAACTTTTACCAAGCGAAATCAATTACCGCGCAAATATCTATGCCTTAAAAAAAATGGGTGCTACTTCAATCGTTTCTTTTAGTGCTGTGGGCTCTCTGCAGAAAGAATATGCCCCAGGTGATCTTGTTGTACCTTTTCAATATATCGATCGTACAAAGTCACTGCGTAAATCCACATTTTTAGGTGAAGGTCTGATCGGTCATATTTCTTTGGCAAAACCAATTTGTGAAGTGATGGGAAATGCTTTAAAAAAGATTTCACCAAAGTATGATTTTAAAACTCACTTCGGACAAACTTATGTGTGTATCGAGGGCCCTTACTTTTCCACAAAAGCAGAATCAAACACGTACCGACAAATGGATGCGCAAATTATTGGGATGTCGAATTTTCCAGAGTATGCTTTAGCTCGCGAAGCAGGGCTTCCGTATTTACCATGTTGTTTTGTGACCGATTACGATTGTTGGGATGATTCAATTCCGCATGTCACTGTTGAAGAAGTGATTAAAGTGATGCGCTTAAACAACCAGAAGGCCTTTTCAGTTCTTAAAGATATTTTAAAAACTAAAAATATTTCTGAAGGTAGTTTAGCACCAAATGGTGGACTTCGTTCAGGATTATTTATGCCGATCGAAGCCATTCCCAAGGACAAAAAACCTTGGGTTGATGTTTTGATGGGTTAAATTTATTCGCCAATTTCTTCAGGAATACTTGTTGAGTCTCCGCTAGCTGCGGAGACGTCGCCTAAATTAAATAGGTCTTCAAATGTATTTAATCCTGTGTCTGGATCACCGGCTACGCCCAGTTCATATTCTGAATCTAAATCCCAATCTCGAATCATAACACGGATTCGCCCCAATAATCCTGCGGCTCGATCAAAACAACGAAATTCATGATATTGATTTGTGGCCGGAGCCCCATTTGGTGAAGCCATACAGGCCGGGACTCCCCCTGTGTTGCCATGCTCTGCAGGATTAAAATAGTTTGCAGCATATATATTGCTTGCCAAACCTAGCGATAGAGGACTCGAGACAGTATATGAAGTATTTATTCCAGTCGTAGAAACATTTGCCAAAATCGGAAGCGGATATCCACTTGCAGCAAAACGTCCAAAGGCATCAGATTGCATCGCTGGCCCTGATAAGCAATTTGAATATAAACCACCCCAAGCATTTTCCAAAGTCGTAGATATCACTCCAGCTGCATCAGTCGTAAATTGATCATACTTTCCAGTACAGCAGTTGGGACCCCCAGTTAAACTATAGTTATAATCACAGGCGACACTTGTTTTAGTATCATTTCCCACTTTAAGAGTTCCAGCAGTTGCCGTGATTGCGCCAATCGTGACGTCAGTTGAACTTAATCGATTATCGATAACCACAGTTGGCCCAGCACCAGGAATAAAATTATAATAATACGGACGAGTGACTGTGACATAATCACACATATCTTTGGGCACATTCATTGTAATTTTTGCACCAAAGAAAAAAAGATCTAGTTCTTTTGCTTCAATAACACATTTAATATCGGTCGATGAAAAACTTTGGTCAATTTCACATGGTGCTGTGAAATCATCTGTAATCGATCCATCACCTTCATGGATGGTATAAGTATAATCCGACGTTGGACCCACCGTAATTTTAAAACCCACCGTATTATCTACAACTCCTGTTGATCCACCACCCGTTGTGTCATCGCTGCTTGAAGCTCCACTTGAGGCAGAGCTTGATGTACCACCACGGCATGACAATATACTTAGTGCGGAAATCAAAAGAATTAATATTTTTAAATGATTATTCATTATCTCTAAATCCTCACTCTGAAATGTTCAAAGACTCATGATTTAGTTTAACAATAATTTTTAGGATTCAATAGTCAAGTCTGAACTGATGGGACTAATCTTGGACCAAGATCTTAAATACTGGACTCCTCAAAAAGACAAAATAAACTGGTTCGATACTAGACTTTAATCTTTATTGACCCTGGCGAACTGCAAAGTTGATTTTGCCCCAGCCATTTTTAACACAAACCTTCATGACTTTTTTGATCAAATCTAAAGAGAGATTCTCATCAGCTTGAATGTTGACTTGGCCTTTAAAAGTTTCTCCTGCCGGTAATTTGCTTTGCTGTTGTTGCTTCATCGCACTTAAAGCGGCAACTATTTGCGGCAAATCAGACTGAGTATTTTCAGAAATATTTAATTGGTCCTGATCACTTCTTTTTTCAGTATCCAGTGTGATTTCTGTCGCTGAAATTGAAATTAATGGCGCACTTTTCAAGGCTTGGGCATTGGCGGCCAATGGTAGTTGTACGCCTTTAGGAATAAAAAACCCTTCGCCTTCAGTGGAAAAATTCATAATTAAAAAGATAACTAGAATTGTGAACATATCGATCAAACTGACCAACGGTAATTCGGGAACGGCTGATTTCTTTGCACTATAATTTCTTTTTTTACGAAGAAAGTGGAGATCATATTCAGAGGTCATATGATATCCAACTTTTCCGACTGTATTTTTACCCGACATACTTCATTTTATGTTCTAAATTGATTTGACTACAATCGACCGAATGGAAATCCAATCGAAGGTCGTGTTGTCTCGCCATTGGTCGCCTTGGGGAATTGAATTTTCTGAATCACTTGAACAACGCATTCACCTAACTGCTCGCCTCCTGCCACAGAGTTCTTTTTAATTTCAACTCCACTGACAGAACCCGAAGCTGCAATTTCCCACTCAAATTCAATACGTCCAGCCAAAGCATCGTCTGATAACAAAGCTCGTTCGTAACAATTTTGAATTTTAGACATTGCCCCTTGCATTGTTTTCATCACTTGCTCTCGAGTTAATCCTTCAAGTTTTGAAGAGCTTTCGAATTTTAAAGCGGGTTTTCCTAAGACAGCACCTTTGACGCCACGCTGTCCGGTGTCCGAACCAATACCCTCTTGACCGTATCCTGTTTTGTTTGAGCCTTTTCCTTTAGTCAAGATCGGACCAGAATGATTTGCCCCAGAAGTACTCTGCGCATCAGCCTTAATATCTTTTGTGAGAGCTGAAGTATTTAATGCTGCAACTGTCCCAGATGTCGCCTGTTTGTCGGATGTTGGATTAATTTTAATATCAGCTGGCAATGAATTTTTCGAATTCGTATCTAACTTCATATTTCCTAAAGCAGCTAAAGCACCTAATTGATTCACATCCACTTTTTTAGGTGGTGGAGGTGGCGGTGTCGCTGCAACGGGAGCTGGCGAAGGTTTTTCCACTTGCACTGGTGCCGCTTGTTTTGCCACTGGCGCAGGTGGCTCTTCACGAACAGGAGGAGGAGGTTGTTTAATTTTTTGAACCACGACTGGTGGCGGTGGTAGCTTCTTCGGTTTCGGTTTTTGTTTCACGACCACTGGCGGTTTCACTTTTGGTGGCTCCGGCGGTTTTTCTTTTGGTGGTTCTGGTTTTTTCTCTTCAACAATTGGTTTCGGAGGTTCCGGCGGAGGTATCACAGGTGGCGGAATGACTTTTGGTTTTTCTTCCACAATAATTCGCGCCGTGTGTTCAACACTTTTTTTAACAGCCTTTTCTTTCAATTTCTCGGCAGGAATGAGCATAATGATAACTGCTAAAATGAGATGAAATACAAACGAAAATTTGAACGCCTTTTTGACAAACTCGTCCGGCGACATCAACCTTTTTCGCTCAAGATCAGTCGACGTCGGAATGTATCTGACATACAAGCGTGTCATTTCATCAATATCGATGCGAACAACGTCGTACGCAGATGCGATGACTTCTAAACTTTTAACATCCGTCTTAATTCGTTTTTCTTTTTGTAAGTGTTCTTGTGATAAAAAACTTTTACCACGAAGAACATATATTGGATATGTTTGCGGGACAATAAATCGAGCTTCAGAAAAATCATAATTAATCAGTGTCCACTGCTGACTGAGTGATGGAATGTGTATCGCATTTTGTTTAACAGGCCCAACATCAATTTTTTCTTTTTGATTAAATTCATTCATTGAATAAATTCGATCATTCCATAAAACGAGTGATTCGAGTTTAAATCCTGTATACTGACGAGAACCTTGCACAATGTAGCTCTGAGTCATTTGTTGCACAAAATCAGAATCAATTAAGGAAATTTCTTCGGGGTGTTCAGAGTGTTTATTTTCTTCGACTGACTGTTCAATGTTTTTTACAATGATCGATAGCGTGAGCTCTCGCTCTTCTTCTGGCTCTTCGACAATTTGAGCGACTTTTTTTCCGTTTTTTTGCACAGTTGTTTGCAAAGTCAGTCGCAAAATTTGTTGCCCGATTCGAATCATCGAGGAACTATTTACTCTTTGAACCGTGATTTTCTGATTATCAACATACGTACCATTTGCAGAACCTAAATCAACCAATTTAATTTCATTATTTTCAATGATTATCTTTGCATGTTGTCTTGATACTGCTTTGTCAGGGATTTGAATATCATTTTCAGGCTGCCGTCCGATGATAATTTCAGACTTCTTAAAAGTCAGTTTAGAAAAAAACTGACCTTTTTCGAATAGTTCTACTGTTAACTCATGATTTGATTGTGGTTCGAGCGAGGCATTCATTTACAATATCTCATCAATCCAAGGATGTAGTTGTGAATAACCAGTTTTGTTGAATTGAATTCGACTCGTCATTTTTGATTCGAGTTTTTTAAATTGATATTTATGATATAAGGCTGTCAGGCCCAATATTGAAAGCTCTGATTTAGAATTCAGCTCCAGAGCTTTTGAAAAATAACTTTTAGCTGTTGAAAAATCTAGATTATGCATTTCAACGACACCGAGATAACTTAAAGCCTCAGGTTGATTGGGTTTCAGTTCGAGCACTCGTCCCATTGCGAGCTTTGCCATACCAAAATTTTTACCGCGAATATAAATTTTTCCAAGCTCGACGATCAAGTTCAGCTGATCCGGATTATCCATGAGGGATGCTCTAATATTCTTAATTTCTGGTGTTAACATATTGATGGGCTTACGAACGATAACTTCTTCTTTAGCGTCATCCACTTGATAATCGCCCGACGTCTGACACCCTTTCACGAAAAGAGTGAACACTTCGAATTTCTCGGCGTTTTCCAAACAGCTTCTAAAGTACTGGTTGGATTTTGACTTATAATCATTTACCTGTGACGAAATTGCTTGTTTATATGCGGCTACGACTTCGGGCTCAGCTCCAGCAGGAATTGGTGCACGACTTAAGAACTCAGAAAATTCTTTATGAGCAAGACCCAAAGAGTATAAAGAACCAATAACCCATTTTCCATTACCGTACTTAATCACATCGTTAAAGACAGAATTTAGATAATTCAGTCTTTCGGCTTTTTGTTTTGTTACTGCGCCATCGTCACCTTGTCCGAATTGGAGATCACGAAAATCTTTCAGGGAGTTTTGTGCGAGTAAATACAATGAGTGAGCAACCATCGTCTTTTCATTTTCGTTCGCTGGAGAAGATTTTATGACTTTGTTAAACGCAGGTGCTGCCGCTGCAAGTTCGCCAAGTCGCTGTAAACTTAAACCCACATAATAATTTTTCAAAAGTGAGTCTGGTGACTTCATCGCATATTGGTTCAGTTCTCGCCATTTTTTAGCCTTGGCCATCAGCAAAGCGACTTTTTCGAGTGGTGAATTCATCTGCCGATAATAATCAATCGCTTTTTCGTAGTCGCCTTGATTTTCACGAAGAACCGCTGCGCTCATAATTAATTTTTTCGACAACGGATCTTGGGGGTATAAAGAAATAAATTTTTCGAAATATTCAGCAGCTCGTCCATAATCACCACTTTGAATTGCAATTTGACCTAAATCGGCGACAACTTCCTTGGCATATTTTGAGTCAGAATGCTTTGATAAAAGTTCTTCTCCGGCTTGATAAACTGCTGGATCTTTTTTCTTTTTGTAAGAGTTAAAAGCTTCATAGGACGCCAGATCCCCTAATGAACTTCCTTTGTATTTCTTTCCGAGCTCCAGCATTTTTTTCGCGTAATCACGATTACGTGGGTCACCGACCTTGTCTTCAAGTTTACGGAACTGAGATTGTTTCACAATTTCAGAAATCTCTTGGGTGAAAGTGGCATCAGATGCAGGCCCTCGTCCTTTAGAAAATTCATTCACGATGTTTTGCCCAAAGCTAATCAAGCGGTCGTAATCCTCGCGTTGATTATAGATATCTAATATCAAATTGATCGCTACTTTGGCATTTGGGGTATTTCTATACGTCGCAATATATTGATTAAATTCTTTTATCGCTTGGTCGAAATTTCGTTCATCGTAATAAATTTTGGCGATATTAAACTTAACATCAGAAACGGAAGGACTTCGCGGGTATCTTTCACAAAAAGCAAGACCCATCTCCTTATAACCTGATCGAGACTCTTCGAGCTCTAAACGACCTAAAGTATCTTGTAATTTTAATGATTCACTGTAGGAACGAATAGCTGATTGTAATATTTTTTCATTTTTTGTTTCTTTATAAACAGTTTCAAAGTTTAATCCGGCTTGATTGAATTTTTTAGTCACGAACTGAACTTCTGCCAGATTGGTTCTCATATCCGTAGAGTATTTATTTTTAGGAAAGATTTGGAGGTAATTTTCATAATGTTCTGCAACTTGATTAAAACCTTCCAGACTTCGATGAGCTAAAGCCAGTCGATTGAGCTCGGTGATAAAATCGCGACTATAAATTTCTAGATTTCCAAGATTATTTGATTTGTCTTTCGTCGAAACATAGCTTGCGTTTTTTAACTCATTGGCGGTTTCCAAGGTAATTTCTGCTATTTTTTGTAAAGGAAATGGCTTTTTATTTTTTTTGTACGACTCATAAAATTGATTGATCGATTTAATTCGACCATCAAGTTCATACTGAACCTCAATGAGACGAGCATAAACTTGTGTAATTTGTCCTGCTTGTTCTGGCTTATTTTTTAAAGTAAGCCTTTGACCCAAACGATTTAAAACCTGAATCAATGTGACTTTGTCGTGTGATTGTTTTTCGAAAAATTGGGTCGCATTCTGTTTATCTAAAGGCAATTTTTCAATTTCAGAATAAGGCCAAATCATTGAAAGTAGTGCATCACGACGAATATCAATGTCCGGATTCGCCGCAACAGAGACGGAAGCCGCCGACCTTGATTTATCGATGACGAGTAAAGATTCAAATGCTTGAAGTGCTTCTGGGAATTTGTTCATGTTAATGTAGCACCAGCCCATTTTATACTGTGCTAAAGCCATATATTCGTTCGTTTCGCGATCCAAAATTTTCTGATAAATTTCAATTGCTAATTCGTATTCTTTTTTGACCTCGAAAAAATAATCGCCAAGACGCAATTGACTTTCTTCCCAATACTTTGACTTTGGAAATTCCTTGGTGATTTTTTTATAAATGTTAACCATATCTTCAATTTGACCAAGTTCACGGTAGCTAAGCGCGATATTATAAAATGCTTTATCAACACGATCATCTTTAGGGTAATTTTCAGTAAAGCGGTAATAACTTTCAATGGCCAATTTTTTAGCTTTTTTCGAAGCCGTATTGTCTAAATCTTCGATCTTCTTTTGAGGTTGTTTAAGTTTTGCTTCTTCAAATGTCAGGCGGCTTTTTTCATGATACAAATCAGCGAGGACAAAATACAAATCAGGTAAAAAAGAAACGTCGCCGATTTCTTTCATTTTCTTTTTGGTAACCTGAATCATCACGTCAGTATTTTTAATATCTTTATTGAGTTCATTCAAATTTATTTTTTGCGAATAAGAATTTAAGCTCATCAAACTTAAAGTCAGAAATATAAAACTGAATTTAGTACTCAAATTGAAATTTATCATATTAATTTTCACACTGTGACTTAATCAAGACCCTAAGATTTTCAATCTCATCAATCCACAGCTCACCTTCATACTTCCAGTATAGACGGTCAAACGTAACGAGCGAAATAGACTCTGGTCTATAATTCACGTCTGTTGTGTTCTTTTTTAACTTCAGACTGTCGACTTTCGTCTGATAGTCCAGAAAGTTAACCTGTTCATTGAAGTCTAATAACTTTTCCGAAACCTTGCGGATCTCTTTTCTTAACATTAAAGATATTTCATCATCTAATTGTTTTTCTTTAAGAACGGCTTTTCCTTCGAATAACTTAGTGAGCTCTGAACCAGAAAATATTTTATTCATCCATTTACGGTCAGTTCTGAGCCCTGTAATATAAGAGGCTTCAGTCTTTAATTGATAGTTTTGCAAAGCCCATTTTTTCAATAAGGGGTCTTCAATCAGATTTCCACGTTTTTTAATTCTATTCACAGATTTTAAATATCGTTTTTGAAACCTGTCTTTGACTTCGAACACTGATTCGTAATGACAAAGTTCTTTGTAGATCAGCATTTGCAAAACATCAGATTCTGGCGTTTGTGTTTTTGAAAACATGGAATCGTTTAATGCCGTTAATAACCCTAAAGATTTAGAATAGTGCTTCAGATAATATTTATTCCAAGCCCGCTCCAAAAGCAATGCCCCTGTGTCATCTTGAATTGATTGAAGTAATTTAAGATAATCAAAAGATTTTTCAAACTCACCTTTTTCAAATAACAAACGTGCTAATTGCCGCTGTGATTTGTTCTTTAAATAATCTGAAATCTTGTCATTTTGCCTTAGGCTATCGAAAATTTTAATCGCTTCATCTATGCGATTATTATAAATTTCGTACAAGGCTTTTTCATAGTCTTTTCTGAAAGACCACTCCGTATTTGGCAAAATGTAACTGTCAAATTTTTTGAACTTATTTTTATACCGTTTTTGATAACTGTTATCTGAAAAGATGTATCCCAAGAAACTCTTAACTTCATTTGGGATTTTAGAGTTTGAAAGATCAAAGTCCTGGTCTAAAAAAGATTCAGAGATAAGAACGCGGTCGTGAATATTGTTATTTTTGAAAACTTTCTCAACGATGAAATACGACATGATTGACTGATTACTCAGAGGAAAAAGTTGATTAATTTCAAAAACGGCAACGAGGCTAATAAAAGGATGATTTTGTTCAAAAGCCGTTTCAGCAAATGCTAAATAAATTTCTGCTTTTTCGTTGTCTTTTAATTTTTTTAAATTCTGTGAAGCAATCAACGAATTAATTTGTTCGTAGTTTTTCTCAGATTTTAATTTTTGATACTCACCCCAGAAAAGTTTATTGAGTGGCATATACTCAAAAGGTTTTTCTTTTTCAAACGGATTTTTTTCAAAATCGATTTGCGCGATTGAAGAAGTCGAAATAAATAACAAAAATGCTGCTATAATATTTTTTATCATTCTAACTCCACGTCAGAGTTATCAGCACTAGCCCATGAGTAAATCATACTCACGCCAACGACAAATTGATTCAGAAGATACTTTTCTTTTGTCGTATGGAAAAAATATTCAAAATTGAATTTATAACCAAAACTGGGTGTTTGGTAATAGGACTGTGCAAATCCTATAGCGACAAATGGAGTCGATTTATAAGTGTAGTCGGCAAAGCCAAGATCTAAATTCAAAAAAGTCTTTGAGTGAATTTGCAGACTGTTGAAAAAAATGTTTTTGGTATAAAATGGAACATATGAAATTCCACCTTTTGCATAATAGTTAAGAACTAAAAAATCTGTAGTTTTAGCGCCGTAGCCTTCAACAAGATTCGCTTTTAAAGAAGATTCGATTTCAATACTCTTACCGGCAAGAATCGTCCAAGAAAAATTTTCATCTTTGATAAAATGAGTGTACTCACCCGATAGTCCAATATGCTTATTAAATGCACCCACAGGGAAGTAATCGAACCTAACACCCAACTCGTGATCAAAAATGTATACGGGGCTTGAAACAAGTGGGATTTCTTCTGCATTATAGACATCGACAGCCCAAGCATTAAAAGAACACAGCAAACTTAATAATAGCATTATTCTTTTCATTACTCTTCCTTAAACACTAATTCAGTCTCAGTTTTATTAATAAAATTATAACTTAGTACAAGGCCTACGGATAAATTAGATTGTACAGCTGAGTTTAAAAATACAATGTAGCGTGTATCTAATTTTAAATTGAAACCTTCTTGGCCAATAAATCTCGAAGAAAATCCGGCTTGAATAAAACCAACAGCGCCATTTCTAGTAAAGCGACCTTGTCCACCACCTAATACAAATGATAGATCACCATATTTAATTTCATTTTTTCGATATACATGTTTCATGTAAATCGGTGTGTAGACAAGGCTCGTTGAATAAATCGCTTCAAGTGTGTCTGACTGTTCAGGCAATGCTCCAAATTCAGTTTTTAATCTTTCTTCTAGGCCAGTACTTATACCCTGTGAATGACCGACATTAAAAATTTCCCAAGCTAGATAATCGTTAAAATAATTTTGATAGTTCATTCCATAAATTTGAAAATGATTAAAGTGATCCAAAGGCAAATACGAATAATACACTCCGAGTTCTTTATTTAAAACATAAGGTCGTGTCGTTATCGCGACAACTTTTGGTTTTTCTTCATCGGATAATGACATCTCATCCGCATGACAAAATATTTGCAAAATGAATGCACACAAGAAAAGTACTATTTTCATTCTTAAAGAGTAACACTTGTTAATTATCGAAGGCGTCAATTTCCTAGATCAATTTTACGAATCTAGACTTTCGGTAGATGCTTTATTTAATAAATTCAAGATACAATTTTCTCATGATTAAATTCACATTTTTAATGATTCTATTTTCTTCAGTCACTTATTCGCAAGAAACTATAAAAAAGAATTTAAACCTTGAAGATATTTCTATTAAAGGTGAGCTGTTGAGTGATAGTCGAATGAATTTAATTAAGCGTAAAAAAGAAGAACTTAAAAACAGAGTCAAATTTCGAACTCAATATCGCGACGAGATCCTTCAAGAATATTCAGTTCCTTAATTCGTATTTATAGCTACATCGTTATATTTTTCTTCCGACAAGATATCCATGGTCTGAACCAGATACTTATAAGCTACTCCCGTTTCAGAATTGATAATTATTTCTTTGATATCGGGATAATCCAGTTTTGCTTTTTGTAAAACATTTTTAAATGCCACCCGATCTAAACCAGTATTTGTATAGATAATATTTGTTACATTCTTATTCGCAGTAAATTCCAAATGACTTTGTTTGATCTTGAGGCTGATTTCTATTTTTTCTTTGTCCGGAGTTGGAGGAGGATTGGGATTAAAAGTATCAGGATCTGAAGGTGGAGTGATATTTGAATTTGTTGAAATGACAGTCACATTTTGCCAAACCGCCGTAATCAACAAAAAGCAAATCAATGTCGAAAGTAAATCGATATATGGAACTAAATTGAGTTCTGCGTTGGCGCTACGTTTGCCGCCACCGCCACCACCACCGCCAGCCATTAAACTTTGTCCGGTTTAGCAAACTTTTTGCGGTTTGATAAAATGAAATTTAATGTTCGAACTGCAACTTCATGAATATCATCTACAGTTTCAGTCGCACGAGTTTGAATGTATCCAAACAATGCAAGTAATGGAATCGCTACAAATAATCCGAAGGCCGTACAATTCATTGCGAGTGAAATGGAACTTGAAAGCATGGCAGCCTTCTGGTCAGGACTGACACCGGCAACTGCCTTGAAGGCTCCAATGAGACCTGCGATTGTCCCTAAAAGACCAATGAGTGTGGCTAAATTGGAAGTCAGTGCAAGCAAACTCGTTCTTTTTTCTAGTTTAGGAATCTCACGAAGTGCCACTGCATCCATTGCCGTTTGTACTTCTTCGGCTGACTTGTTATTTGCTACGGCGATGAGTCCTTCTTTAACGATTTCAGTCAGCGGATTTTCCATCTGCATACAAACTTGAATTGCACCTTGGATGTTACCTTTTAAGATTTGTGCGAAAACGCGATTCATAAATGCTTCTTTATCTAAAGAGGCCGCCGATTGAACGTAAATTAAACGTTCAACAGCAATCGCCATCCCTACGACTGAAGTTAATAAAATGGACCACATGAATAAAGGTTCATGTTTAAAGTTTTCGATAATTGATTTTAAAATTTCCACGATGGCACCTCTGAAAATCCCAAATTGGGAACTTGAATTTCTAACCCACTAAAACATATCAAATTAAAACATCTAACGTCTTATTGTGGAATCTATATAATATTTCTTATTTTTTTTATAGTCTTTGGTCTATCCTGATCTTCAGGGGACCGAAATGCATATCTATTTCAAAAAACATCTTAGACACATCTCTACTTTTGTATTGCTATCCCTTGTTATCCTATCTTCATTCAATAACTGTTCAAAATATTCTTCAAACATGGACCAAAGTTCAATTCAAGAAGATCCAGTCAATCCTCATAATAATGAAAATCAACCAGGCCCAGTTAAAGAAAGCTTGATCCTGACATGTTTGCCACGAGCAAGCTCGACAGCAGCAAAAATTCAAAAAATGACTCTTGCTCAAAAAGCACAAAAAATATCGACACAAATTCGTGATTTTTCTTGGGATCAAACTGAAGATCTCATTGTTACTCTCAGCAGTGTGTGTCTCCGAGAAAATCAAATGAGTGACACTTTGTTAAAATATATACCATCGAATAAGCTTAACTTAGATTTAGATAAATTTGTTTATGTCATCGATAAAAATTCTGTGACAGATTTGCAGCAATTTAATCTTGATGCTATGAACTCAATTTGTATGGAAGCTGCGGATATTAATAAACCAATGAAATTGTCGATTTCTGATCCTTATTTCGCAAGTCAATCTTTTTACGGCTCGATTGGTTTGACTGAAAACTTCATGAATACAATCTTAAGTTACAACAGTGGAAACTTATACTCAACAAAAGTGGCCGTTGTTGATTCTGGTGTTGATACAAATCATCCTGATTTGACCAATCAAATTGCAAAAAATAGTTCATCACAAGTCATTGGTGTTAATGCCGCAAATGGCTCAACTGATTTTAGCGATTTCGGTTTTCATGGAACACATGTTACAGGCTTAATCGCTGCAAGTTACGATAACGGAAATCATGGAATTGGTGCTTATGGCAAAAATATTAAAATTTATCCAGCGCGTGTTTTCGATGCGACAGATAGTGCACCGATGTCAGTTGTCGCTAATGCGATTCTCTGGGCAGCCAACCAAGGTGTAGACCTGATTAACTTAAGCATGGGTGGACCAGCAGACTCAGTTGTTTTAAAAAATGCAATTCAAACTGCTGTTGATAAAGGTGTCTTTGTTATTGTAGCAGCAGGTAACGATGCAAAATCTCTCGACTCGACATCAAAAACTTATCCTGCTGTATATTCCGCTGATATTGATGGCCTCATCACTGTTGGATCTTTCGATGCGAGTAGCTTAGCCTTAAGTTCGTTTTCAAATTATTCACCAAACTATGTTGACATTTTATCACCCGGATCTAATGGCACGAATGGTATTTTATCGACTGTACCAACAGCTAAATCAGCGTCAGGTATGGCAAATAAAGTTGGAACATCTCCGATTCATGGTACATCCATGGCAACTCCGGTCGTTACTGGCGTTGTCGCTGCCATGATTTCTACAGCAAAAGCTAAAGGCTATCGAATTACCCCTAGTCAAATTGAGCGATTTGTTCACAATGAAGGAACACCTTCAAAGGCCAGCTACACGTCATATTCAAAGGGCGGAAAATATTTAAGCTACACGCATATGTATTCTGCTTTATTGAACCAAATCGATTCTACTCAAAAAATCATTGAATTTCAAAATCAACCTCAAATTCAAAAAGCGATAGCTGGCGATAAAATACAATTCACGGCTGCCATAACCTCAAATTCGAACTATATCGTTAACTATCAATGGTATAAAAATAATGTGAAACTGACTGGCGAAACTCAAGCCAATTTAACACTCAATTCAATAACAACAGCAGACGCAGCTGAGTATCAACTTGAGATTAGCTCGGGAGCAAAAAAGGTATTGTCTCAGAAGGTTACGCTCACAGTCGCATTACGATATTGTGACTAAAAATTATTCGAAAAAAACAGTTTAGGATTTACTGATTACGACCGATAAAGATAATGGGGGATCCTTGAAATACAAAAACTTATTTTCAAATTACTTTCCTATCGTTTTAGTAATGTCTTTGTTTATTTTTTCATTTCAAAATTGTGGCAATGTCAACGTTGACCCAATTAAATTTTCTTCGCAATCAACGGTCGGAATGGAACTTGAAATGAAACCACCGACATCACTTAAATGGAATCGTCGTTTTGTATTTTTTGTTGATATGTCCTACTCGATGGTTTCTGGTCCTTGTCCATTTGATGTTGATGTTTCTAATTCTGTACACGGTTTTGATCAGAACTACGTAGATTTTGACCCCAATTTTCCAGAAGATGCAAATTTCAATGATTCACGTTACAGAGTTTCCGACTGTTCGGTGGATACAAATTTAAAATTCGGAGAAATGAAACTAGATTATAAAAATCCTTCAAATCCAGTTGGTTTACCTAACCATAAAACATATAAAGGTTCGGATTTCGCAGGCAACAGATTTGCTGTCATCACAACATGGCTTGATCAAATGCGCCGAAGTAACAACCCAGAATTTTTAGAGCGCACTCAAATTTTAATTATTCCAACAGCTTCTGGTGTTGGCTTCAATCGTCTCCTTGAAAAATATCCATTAAAAAACAATGGTTTCCTTACCCTGTCGAATGCTGATTATTTGAAACTCAGTGAAGGCTTAACTTATCTCAAAAACATACATGACGAAACTCGTACTGCCGTACTTCGTGTACCCAGCGAAAGATTTTTAGATGATCCCAACTTAGATAAAAACAAAATGGGAACTTCGAGCTACCAGTACGCAATGACAAAAACATTTCCATTGATAGATAAGGAAATGGAAAAACTTGCGTTTACAGGTGAACTTACACAGACTTCGTTCAAAATTGTAGCCTTTGCTGATCAACGAGTAAACCCAGTCGAGGAACATTTTACAAAAGCTTTAGGTCAAACTGCATTTTCAACATGTACCGAGTGTCGTACAGATCTGACTGATGCATGGGGAACAGCCTCGTTTTCTAATCTTGTTGATGTCGATTTAAAATTAGCTTTAGTTCAAGGTTTAACAAAATACTATGGTGCCGGTCTGATTGAGACTGAATTCTTGCACTTAACAAATAACACACCAGTATATCCTTTAATTTTTAAATCTAGTAATTTACTGACGGGACAACAGTTAACAGGCGAAGAATTTCCAAATAATCAATTGCAAGTGATTAACCATTTACATACCAAATCACTTGAACGGAATGCATCGTCGCAAGTTATTCAATTACCAACGTCTTCGCCTCCCTACCGAATTGCAAACGTCAATACGGGAATCACAACTTTTAAAGCGACTAACGTATTCATTTTAAATATGAATTATCGCATTGATAATAATGGATTCCCACGCATTGACACTGATGGCGATGGGGTTACTGATGATCTCGAAGTCATTCGTAGTCTTGACCCACTCACTCCTCGCACCAACGAATACTGTTTAGATTCCATCAGTATTGAGCCGACGTTGCGCAATCGTTGCGAATCGCTTGCAGATGCTGGGTTATGTAACGCAACATTGGATTCCGATGGTGACGGGCTCAATGAGTGTGACGAAATTACTGTCGGTACAGATCCATTTGATTTTGACACTGACGGTGATGGACTTCCAGATACTTTAGAAATTCTTTATGGCAACAATCCACTTGTTGATGACAATAAGACAGATGCAAATGCTGATGGTATTTCTGACATGATTAACTTCACAATGGGTTTGATGCCATTACAAAAACCAGAAACAATTAATCCATTAAACTTAATCAAAGTCTCGTTAAAGTTTTTAGAACCAGGTATACTCAATGACATCAACCTAGGAAAAGTACGTGTCGACCGCCTTGATTTAGCGATCGATAATTTTCCGCTTGCTAAAACGATAGCCATTTCACCATATCGAAAAGCACCGGACACTTATTATTTAAGAAATGGTTCTCGTGGATTCGATCCAGTTTCATCAACAATTAATCCACGCCAGTCTTTGATCAAACCTATTCTGACTCCGAACACGAACAACTTGGTAGCGTTGTTACGAATCGTTGATCCAGATGAGCCCCAAAAAGTATATTGGGAAGTTTTAAATTCTGAAGTCAATGTCCTGCAGTCACAAACAAATTTAGGCAAAATAAATATCTCTGAATTTGTTCAAATGAAAGTCGTTGACCGAGTACGGGTGGAAAAATGATTCTAAAGTACAAATACTTTATCATTTTAACATTAGCAACAGTGGCATTACTTATTCCATTTCAAAACTGCAGCAAGGTTCCTATCACTGCGATGTCGTTGCCACCAGATCCAACGCCAATCGCAAAAATGGATATCTCTGCACAATCTTGTGTGAATGCAAAATCACTATTGCCTGAAAAAACTAAATTTGTTTTTATTATTGACCTCAGTCGTTCTAATCTAGGTGAGTTTTATAAGAGTGATTATTTATTTAATGGAAGTTTGACAACAGGAAAAAGATATAGTTTTTTTTCAACAGAATTAGGCACTGACCCCAATGGTAAACGCTTTGATACACTTAAAAACTTTATTGAAACTTGCGGTAGCCAAGATGCGGACACAGAATATTCTATTATCGGATTTTCAGATGCTGCCGGAAGCATTAAAACGTCAGGTGCTACAAAGATTTTCCAATGTGAGCCCGGTTTTTACAAAAACACAACAGCACTTCAAAAAATTGATGCACTAAAAGCTGTCGCTGACGCTGAAAAGGCGATCTATGCGACTTTTAAAGAGCCGACAAAACCTCTGTTGTCTAGCAATAAAGCTGAGATTGATCCCCTGTTGTCAAAACAAACAAATTATGTCGCTGCCACAGATTGTTTAAGTAAAACAATTGAAAACGATTTAATGACGAATAATGCCGCCATTAATTACCAAGTCTTTTTTGTTTCCGATGGTGCTGCGCAGGCGATTTCCACGGGCTGTGAAGATCCTGGCGTCACTGACAAAATTAAGTGCTATACCAATAAAATGGATGAAACTTTAAACTACACGATGAAGCTGGCCTCTGCACTTCTTAAAAATATTCGCATCCATTCAATTTATTATACAAAATCAGGACTCAGAGACTCTATTATTGAAAGCTATATGAAATACTTATCGATCGTGGGACAAACGAGAGACCCCATCAATTTAGGTAATGTTTCGGATGCGGCTGCTTCAGGAGAAAACCCATTCTGCAAATTATTATCTGTCGATAAATCAATTATATATAAAACGAACTCAATCGTTGCGATTAATAAAAATCGAATTCAAGTGGGTACGGAGTTAAAATTAGACACTGATGCTGACGGCATCACGGATGACCTCGAAGAAAATACGTATTTTAGTGATCCAACAAGTCCGCGATCAATGGTCCCCGGAGTTCTTGATGGTGTCTGTAAGATCCTTGGTGGACGCGATGCCTGTCTTGCTGAAAAAGCTAAAATGACTTGCGATCCCAATCTGATCAATCAGTTTAATATGTCTGATTGTGATGTTCGAATTTTAAAATTGGATCAATTTTCAATAAATCCAAATCTAGCTGGAATTGACTCGGATAATGATAACATTCCTGATTATGTCGAAATCCTTAAAGGTTTAAACCCGATGTCTGCTGATTCAAACCAAGATACAGATAGTGACGGTTTAACAAATCTCGAGGAAATCTCAACAGGTCGCGATCCGTTCGTCCCTGACTCAATCATGGCACCGTTACTTAATTTTAATTTATCTTTTTCAGAAACTATCGAAGGATGTGATAACGGGGGCTGGACTTACAATTTAACTTCTTTGACAACGACAGAAGGTAGCAATGAAATTCTGATGTACTTTAAAACGATTTCTCAGAACTCGTTGAATTCGTCTGAATTCAAAAACTATTCTTTACGATATAATTTTTCAAAAGATTCGAAATCAAAAAGCCTGCTACTTTCTGATTTAGGACAACAGATTATTCATCCAAGTGATTTTATCCTTGTCGAAAAAAAGGTGTCCTCACCGTGAAATTAAAAATAAATTCGACCAAAAAAATTACTTTAACATTAATTTTTGGGACCTTTCCACTGCTGTTTGCATTTCAAAATTGTAACAAGGTTAATTTACAATCAACTCAGGCATTGGATACATTAATTAACTTAAAAACAGCTTCTGCACAATTCTGCTTACCTGATAATTACACATTAGAATCATTTTTTGTGACGAATCTAAATATGAAAGCGTCCCAAAAAGGTTTAATCGCAGATACTGATGGTGATGGTTTGACTGACCAAGATGAGCTTTTAATCGGTTCAGATCCTTATGTTCGTCGCACAGGTGGCGTTATTCTTGATTCAATCTGCAAAGATGTCGATTATGGAGCTCAATGTTCAAATTTTAATTTGGAATGTGATCCGACTGAAAATGCAATTGGTTTCAGTGAATGTGATATGCTCGCCTTACAGATATCAAGACCCAAATATCTTGGTGGCGGCCTTGATTCAGACAAAGACGGAATTCCTGATATCCTCGAACAGCGCTTTGGCTCTTTTCCCAATATTGATGATGCACTAAATGACTTAGACCTCGATCAGATCAACACCACTGCAGAAGTTGAACTGGGAACAAGTATTCAAGAAAACAATGCTTTAGTTCAAAAAGATCATAAAATTGAAATTCAAAAGACTCGAGTACCATCAACAGATTGCACAGGCGAGCTCTGGCAGATTGAAGTTAAAAATCTACCAACGATACTGACAAACGATTATGTTGATCTTCCAGAAAATTCAATACCTGGATATGGAGATCGCTTTAGTCATGCACGTTATGAAAATGTCATTTTAACGACCATGAAGATTAAGTCTAGTTCAGAGCTAGCAATTCCTTCAATGACCTATACCTTTTATAAAAAAGTTGAATTAGATGTTGCCAACAGAAACAAACAAATTAATCTAGATTTTGTACTGAACGATTACTTTTCAGGAGAAGTCGAGCAATGAAAATAAAAAACTTCAGATTCATCCTCTTATTTTTAACTTTAATTTTTACGAATTTATTTGCTTATGCTTATGATTTTCCTGAAACAAATATATTTCGCCGACTTAAAAATAGCGCCGTTCAGGATAATTTTTGCCCTCGTTTAGAAGGTACTTATCCAAAAAACTGCTGTCCTTACAATCAAAAAGGTCCTATCAGTTGTTTTTACTATGACCCCAGCTCTGTTCTGATTGGACTTAAATCCAAAGCTATGCATTGTGTGAATGGTGCCGATGTCATGATTGACTGTTGTAACCGCACAACAAGAACTTGTATTAAAAATTTAAAAGAAAAAAAGTTTATTCAGCGTCAAATTCGACGTGAAGAGAACGGGACTCAAAAGTGTGGATTCGAGCCCTGCCCTTTTCCTCAGTATTGGAAAAATGACACGGGGCTTGGCACAATTATTTCTAAACAAGATCAATCAGGAAAATTGTGTGCCGCTGTTTTTCAAGAAGCGGATCAATGTTCTACAGATACAAGCTTAAAACAGTGCCATGAGTACTCGGCATGCCCACTTCCAACACCGGAACCAACGCCGACACCAGAGCCAACGCCAAATCCGACACCGAATCCAACACCAACACCTGGTCCTACTCCTGGTCCAACGCCTGGACCTACTCCAGGTCCAACACCTGGTCCTACTCCAGGTCCAACACCGGCACCAGAGCCAACTCCAGCTCCGACTCCGACACCAACACCGGAGCCAACTCCGGCTCCGACACCAGCTCCCGAGCCGGCTCCTGCACCACCTCCTGATCCAGGAGACCCTCCTCCAGGATAGTTGGAACAAATTCAAGATTTTCTAAAAAAGACCGAAAAGTAACTTATGAAGTTACAAAAATTTTCGGTCTTTTTTATTTTTGTTTTTCTTTTACAGTCGTGCAGTCCATTCGGACAATCATCTCTGATTGAGACAATCAGCGATGGGATAGCAGATTTTTTTGATAGTAAAACGACAACTGTAGATTTTGGACCTGGTGGCAGCCAATCCGCTGTCAGTAACGATAATTATAAAATAACCTACTCTTTTGGATCACCCGCACAAAGTCCTATTGTTCAAACTGCTGATGGATACACAGTCATGTCGAGTATAAAAACACAAGCGACAACTGAATAAAAGAAAAGTGGATTCTTTGTGAATATATTCCGTAAAAAATATTTTATTTATCCTGAAATTCAAAAACCTATTTTAATACAAATTGTACTTGGGTTTGTCGCCTTGTGTGTGATCCAGGCGCTTTGTATCTATTTTTCATTCCAATGGCTTGAGCAAACAACAAGAGTGAATCTGAACATTCTGGTCGACTATCGAATCCTGGGCCCTTGGAAAAATTTGTTAATTCTTGCGATCTGCGTCCCATTGATCATGAATTTGTTTTTTTCAATTTTAGCTTCACTTTATGTTTCAAACAAATTTGCAGGACCCATTTATCGAATCGAAAAAGAAATAGATCAATCACTACATTCGAAGAGTAAATTAGCTATTAAATTACGTAAAGACGATTATTTAAAATCACTGGCTGATAAAATAAACAAATTATCTGAGTCTTAATACTGAATCAGCGACTTAATTGTCTGAGCATTGAACTTCATTTGATTCAAAAATGTCAGATTAATCAGGACTAAAATGTCTTGTACCTTATAACCTGATTTTTCACACAAACTGATCGAAGCCTTTAACGTTCCACCCGTCGCAAGTACATCATCACAAATGACCACACGAGTCCCTGTTTGAAGCGCAGGATTCATTTCAAGTGTTGCTTCTCCGTATTCAAGTTTGTAACTTTCTTTGATTGTCGGAGGTGGCAATTTTCCCGCTTTTCTGAGAGGTACAAATCCTTTATTAAAGGTCGCAGCCAGTTGTGCCGCGAAAATAAAACCTCGAGATTCAATGCCAACAAAAGCATCAACAGTTGATAAATCAATCAATTCGCCGAAATCTTCAGCTGCGTGTTTGAACGCCTCTGCATTCACAAGCAAGGGACTGACATCACGAAATAAAACACCTTGAATAGGAAAATCTGGGATATCACGAATAAGACTTTTATAATTTGTTTTCATTCTTTGAAGGTAGCTGATTTATTCCAATTGGTACATATCTATCGACGATGCTGCCGTCTCCCAATTGACCGAAATCATTTTGCCCCCAACAGCGCAAATAGCTATCCACCGTCAGTCCACACGTAAAATTATTCGAGGCAACGACTTTAGAGTAATAAAATCCGGTATCCCCTTGCACAGGGCTTGATCGATTCGTCGAAGTGTAATCTCCGAGTTGAGAAAAGAAGTTATAGCCCCAACAAAATAGCTCACTTGTCGCAGATTTTACGGCACAAGAGTGAACATAACCGACACTGATATCCGAGAATGTCGTTCCCGCCAACACAATTTGCGGAGTTGCTTGAGCTGTTCCTGCTACGCCAATACCGAGTTGTCCGTAAGTATTATTTCCCCAGCATTTCAAAACACCCGCTGTAGTGATGCCGCAAGAATGATAGAGAGTAAAACTGCTGACTGCAACTTTTGAATAGGTCGTTGCCACATCTATCGCTGTCGGTAAAACTTTATTCGCTGTTGTTGTATCTCCAAGCTGACCACTATCGTTCAGACCCCAGCATTTTAAGAGTCCTGCGGTTGTAATCCCACACGTGTGCATAGCACCTACAGCGACTGTTGAATAGGTCACGACATCAATTGTTACTGGCAAATCTTTGTCAACAATCGTTCCATCACCAACAGCGCCGAAACCATTATAGCCCCAACATTTTAATAAATTTGCTGTCGTAATACCACACGTGACATTTCCTGAAGCAGAAATTTGAGAATAATTTGTCCCAGTATCAATCACAATTGGTGTTAAACGGTCTGTCGTTGTCGAATCACCCAATTGTCCTGAAGAGTTTTTTCCCCAACACTTCAAAATGCCTGTCGTTGTAATCGCACATGTATGCGCGTCACCTGCAGACACTTGAGTGTATTGAACGGTGCTATCAATGAATGTTGATATATTTTTATCTGTGGTCGTCCCATCACCCAATTGACCGTATTGATTTCTTCCCCAGCATTTTAAGTTGTTTGAAGAATTTATGGCGCAAGTGTGTGAAGTTCCAGTTGACAATTTTTGATATGTACCGCCAGTCGGTTGCGATAGATCAGGCACTGTTCCTGAGCTGCCATTCGCACAACCAAGCATTGCGATTGAAAATAAAATCGATAAAATAAGTTTTAATCCTATTTTAGAAATCATGCTCTCCTAGAAAAATTTCTTTCTTTGGCTTGATGGCAATATTTTTAATACTTCACGATATTTAGCCACTGTGCGACGTGCGATATCGATTCCATCTTTTTTCAGTAAATCCACCAGCTTTTGATCTGAGAGTGGTTTTTTAGGATCTTCTTTAGATACATGTTCTTTGATTTTTAATTTGACCGATTCAGAGGCTAATGAATCACCACCATCTGAAGATGAAATTCCAGAATTAAAAAAATATTTTAATTCGTAAATCCCTTGCGGTGAATGCATATATTTCGATGTTGTCACACGACTCACCGTTGATTCATGCATGCCGATGTCATTGGCAATATCACGCAAAATCATCGGCTTTAAGAATGCCGTTCCTTTATCAAAAAATTCTTTTTGATGTTTAACAATACTATCCGCCACTTTAAAAATGGTGCGCTGACGTTGGTGAATTGATTTAATCAACCAAACAGCTGATTTTAATTTTTCAGAAATATAATCAGCGGCTTTGTTGTCGCCAGTTGGCGTCGTTCCACCTTTGAGCATGTTTCGGTAAAAATTTGAAATTTTTAATTTAGGTAATCCATCTTCATTTAAGGAGACGCTGTAGTCATCGCCGACTTTATAAACGTAAACATCAGGTGTGACATAGTTCGTATCATTGGCCGCGTAAGCGCGTCCTGGTTTCGGATCCATCGCATAAATAATTTTGCACATATCGATGACTTCTTCCATCGAGCGATTCAAACCTTTTGCGATAGCTTCGTAATTTTTCTTCTCAAGATCTTTCAAATGATTCTGTAATAATTGCATCAGATCATTCGTATCTTCTTCAAGATGTTTCGCTTGCAACATCAAACACTCTTTCAAATCACGAGCGCCAACGCCAGGCGGGTCAAAGTCGTGAATGAGACTTAAAGTGTCTTCCAGATCTAATAGGTCAATTTTTTCTTCTTCAGCAATTTGCGCCAAAGGAGTTTTTAAATAACCATCATCATCGATATGTGAAATCAGAGCATCGGCGACTTTTTCTTCGTGATCAGAAAAGCCCACCATTTTTACTTGCCAATACAAATGATCATGCAAAGTTTGCGTTTGCGTGATCACATTTTCATAGTTCATGATTTCTTCATTACCATGAGATGCTTCACGCGGCATTTTATGTTGAGTTTCTAAATAGGATTCCCACTCGAACTCATCTTGCTTTTGCGGATCCTGAGAAGCTGATTGCTCGACAGGAGTTTCTAAATTTCCGTTATTCTGTGGTTCTTCAACTTGCGCGGCAGCTTCTTTTGTGCGTTCAAAATCTTCTTCACGTAAAATTTCGGCTTCTTCTAAAATAGGATTATCTTCAAGTTCATTTCTAACTTGCGATTCAAGTTCTAAACGAGACATCTGCAAAAGCTTGATCGCTTGCTGCAGTTGCGGCGTGATCACCAAGTTTTGACTGAGGTTCATCGTTTGTCGTAATGCCATTTTATTCCACCATCTAGTTACGCAGTTATTCTTTATCTATAACTTAAAGTTCTCGCCCAAATAAAATTTCTTAGCTACATCCGAATTGGCAATTTCATCTGTGTTTCCACTGACTTGAATCTGCCCATCCTTCAATATATAAGCATAATCGCAAATGCCCAAAGTCTCACGCACGTTGTGGTCTGTAATCAAAACTCCTATACCTTTGGCCTTAAGATCTCGAATGATATTTTGAATTTCGCCGACAGCGATGGGATCGATTCCCGCAAAAGGCTCATCGAGGAGTAAAAAATGCGGCGATCCTGCCAACGCTCTGGCGATTTCAACACGCCGACGTTCACCACCCGACAATGAGAAACCAAAACTTTCACGAATATGATTCACTCGAAACTCTTGTAAAAGTGATTCCAGCTTTTCATGTTTTTCTTTGGCTTCTAAGCCATGAGCTTCCAAAGCCACTAGAATGTTATCTTCGACCGTCATTCGACGAAAGATACTCGGTTCTTGCGCTAAATAACTAAGTCCAGATCGAGCACGTTTATACATTGGAAAATTTGTGATATCTAAGTCATTAAACTGAATTCGCCCACTGTCGGGCTGCACAAGTCCAACCACCATATAAAACGAAGTGGTTTTACCAGCTCCATTCGGCCCCAGTAACCCAACAACTTGTCCGGCTTTAATTTCAAAAGAAGCCGATTGAACAACTTTACGGCCCTTGTACTGTTTAGAAATACTCTCAATTTTAAGATAGCTATTTGGTGCCATTTGAGTCCTTCAATTTATTTTTTAAGCTGACCCGTCACTTTGACATTATTTATTTTAACTTTTTGGCCGCCATCCGTGAAGATAATTTCTTGTCCAGTGATCTCATCATCTTCCATCTGGACTTTGGGCGAACCACGAAGAGTCATTTGATCTAGTTCAAGATCCATTTCAAGCTCATTGCAGACACCTTTACGACCTATTTCCATCAAGGTGACTTTGTCTTTCAATAAAATAGTTTTCAGTTTTTTTTGTTCGCCCGAATATTTAAACAAGGCTTCGGGAGCTTCGATCTGTGTTTTATCATAATTCAATCGCACGTTTCCAAGAAATTGACCTTCTTGGTTTTTATTCGAGAAAAATGCCTGATCTGATTTCAAATCAAACTTTTTATTTTCAATCACTTTTCGCGCTTCAACGGATGACCGGATCATCATTTTATTTTTATTCAGATCAATCGTGAACCCAATGCCGTTCAATAAAAATCCAGAACCACTTTGGTCAGCCGGTCCTTTCATTTCAACACTGTCATCACTTTTTAAACTTTTTGAATTTGCCTCAAAACGAAGATCGTTGGTTTTAAATTGATAGCCGTTTGTACTTGTTGTGATAACTTCGCCCCGAATTAAAATATTTTTTGTCGAACCATCAATTTCACCCACATCACCCACAACTGTGTAGCTGGATTGATCATCGGCAAAGAATTCAATCTTTACTTTTTTCAAAACCCATTGAGCATCAGCAGAGCCTGTCGCTTCTTCGGCGAATAGCTCCCAGCCTTTGATTCGATTGATATTTTCAACTAAATGAATACCGCTCATTTTCTGTTCGACTGATTTTTTATTTTTTTGAGAATTCGCAAGCTGTTCGATTTGCTCTGCAGTTTTTAACTCTGTGGGATCTGAATTTAAATCCGTGGGGTTAAAAACAAGGAACTGAAGGAAAATAAGAAACAGGATCAGTAATAACAAAAATACTGATCCATTTAATTTTTTGAAAAATTTTAAATTACTGAGTTTGAGTACCAGTTGCCGCATCTTTTTTATCTGCATCTTTAGAAACGGCAAAATTGATTGGTCCACCACCGGCTTCATAAATAGAATACATCACTTTTTTCATCGTTAAGTAATCTATATTTTTATCTGCCTGCAAAGTGACCTTGCGCCATGCATTAGGATCATCTTCGTCTTTTCCCAAAGTCTTATCGACAACATTTCTGACTTTATTCTGCAGTTTTGCTTCTTGATCAGCTTTTGCTTTTTCTAAAATCACTTTCACTTGATCTCGAAGATTTGGAATTGTCCATTCCTTTGAATTTTTAACTTCTTCAAAAGAGGCCACAACTGTTCGATCGATCAATATTTCTTTTGATGACACAGTCACAACAACTGAAGGCTTTAATTCATTCACGCGGTTGGCTTTAGGTAAAACCACTTCTTTGGGAATGTATAAAATTTCGCCTGTAGCACTGTAGTTTTGTAGTAAGAAAATAACCAGAACCGTAAACATATCCACCATCGCAGTTAATGACAAAATAGCCGTCACTCCACGTTTCGATTTTCGTTTACTTAAAATTTTGTGATAGCGATGTCTTTGGCCTGGTTTATAAATTGCCATTAGTTAGGTCCTCCGGTTAAAAGCTCTGGAGAAAATCCTGCCTTTAATCCTATATCCATTGCCGCAACAACATGATCATAAACAATTTCATCCTCGATCGCCATTTTAATACCAGCTTTGTCAGGGTAAAGTTGTTTGACTTTCGAAAGGTCTGCAGTCAATGCTTCTTTGTCATATTCACCATTCAGCTTAGGAATTGTTTTTACATCTTTACCGACATACAAAACATATCCAGCAGCTCTGATATCTAAACGTAAAACGAGATCTTCGAGTGGTGGCGGAGTCACAGGCGTTGTTTCATCATTTCGAGGTGATGCAAACGAAGCGCCTAATTGAATCATCGACACTTGCGTCCATACCGCAGAAATTAATAAGAATGTAATCAGCACTGACATCAAATCGATGAACGGAACCAGGTTCAATTCAACACTTTTATTTCGACCGCCACTGCCACCTGTATCTATATGTGCCATTGTTTAGTCTCGCATCTTGTCTCTGTTAGAAGCCACCAAGTTCAATAAACTCATTGAAGTCTCAACCATTTCATTTTCTGCTTTTTGAATCATATGCTGAAACAAACCGTAGAAAATAATTGCTGCGATGGAAACACTTAATCCAAAACCCGTACAATTTAAGGCATGTGAAATACCTTGTGATAATAATGTCGCTTTCGTTGCTGGATCAGCAGATGAAACGGCACGGAAGGCACCGATCATACCAAAGATCGTTCCTAATAATCCTGCAAGTACGGCAATATTTCCGAACACGGCTAAGAAAGCAGTCCAACCTTCGAGGCGTGGCATTTCACGCATCACTGCCGCATCCATCGCGACCTGAATTTCTTCATCAGGGCGTTTGTTCATCGCTTGAACTAAGCCCGCTTTCACCGTATTTGATAACGGCGCTGGACGAGAATCACAAAATGAAATCGCTTGGCGAATATCGCCTGAAATAATCATACGGAAAACTTGATCAGAGAATTCTTTCTTATCAACGCGTAATGATTTTAAGGCCATGAAACGTTCAATAATCACAAAAAGTGTTAATGCACCGATCACTAAGATCACGTACATGACAAATCCACCTTCGTTAAATGCACGAACGATTGGATTTATATTTTCTGCTGCGTTTGCTGCGGCGATCGCTGTAGTAGCTGCTGTTGGTTCCACGAAAATCCTCCTATGATTTTTTTTCTAAAAATTAAATTCAATAAATTAACTTAACAATTACTTTTGTCCCTGAAACAAGAATGGATAAACAACTTCGGCGACAGTCCCTGCTGGGGGCTCTGGAAACCGTAATGTTAACATTCGAGCTTTGACACAATTTTCTACATTTGCGTTTCGAATCGTTGATTTCTCAGTCACGATTTTGGCATTTTTAGCAATACCCTTTTCGTGAATTTCCCAAGCAATCACAACCTTACCTTCAAGTCGCGTATCTGATTTATATTCACGATCATAACAAGATTTAAACGCTGCTAATGCTGACCTGACTACTCGGCGAACAGCTTCACGATCAATCGTACCGACAAATTCCGCTTCTGCTCCGCCAGCATCAATGGCGATTTGATCTTTAGAACCTAAACCATCACCAGAACCATAAGCGCTCATTCCAGTTCCGCGACCTTTTGTTCCAATTCCTGCGATACCAGTTGTTGCAGTTCCTTTACCACCAGCACCCGTGTCTTTAAATTTTGAACCCACATCTGATCCCGCACGGTTTTCATTAAAACCTGACGAGCCCGTGGCTTTTCCCGCATCACCTATAAGTTCTCCGGATCCGCTGTAAGCTTTATCAATTTTACTTCTCGAACCACCAGATCCGAATGCAGATAATAATCCAGAATTTGTTGGATCGACTTCTTTACTTTGTGCATTGGCTCCGGCTTTATCACCCGTTTTAACCGCGCCGCCCTGTTTTGTTGACGTAAAGATTTTTGTTTTTAATTTTGAATCTTTAGGTTTTACTTCTGATGCTTGACCTGCTTTTTGTGCAACCTGCTGTTTCGCTTCAGGCTTTTTGACATCACCTTTAAGTTTTTGTTCTTGTTGTTTATTTGATTCAACAATTTTTTTAGGTGGTTCAGGTTTTTTCTCAACAACCGGTGGCGTTTCAACCGGTTTTTCAACTGGTGGCGGCGGCGGTGGTGGTGTCTTTACTTCAACCGGTGGTTTATTGAAAACCACTTGAGCAATACGTTGGACTTCTTCTTCATTCACCACGTTTTTAGGTGTTAAAACAGAAACCATCAAACTTGTTAACGTCGCAATAATTAAAGCTGCTAAAATTCCTGTAAATTCTGATGCCGAAAATATCAACGGTGAATCTAATGGCACTAAAGTCGTTTTCGCTGAAAAACGAATCGCCAGTTGCATTCCATTGATCAATTGAATAAAAACAACTTCATTTTGTTGTAATTTATAGTTGGGGTCGTTCAACGGAACAACCGCATCTGAGCGATGAATTTCACATTTCATTTCAGACGTTGTCCGAATCTGAATTGATGAATTACAATCTAATAAAACCCAATCTTTCGGAGCCGCACCTTCAGGTAATTGAATCGCTTGCGCAGGTCCTGCCTTATAGTGACCTTGCAATTGAAAGTGGTGCGTATTTAAAACGCGCTCTTTCCAAGAAACAACAACTTCTACCACGGCACCTTGACCAGGTCTGATAAAATCGCTCAAAGATTTTCGATCACTTGTTGGTGCAAACGTTTTTTCACCGCGAGATTTTTTATGTTTTAAAAATTGTTGCGCTCTTGGACTTGTTTTTTGTCCAACAAAAGCCGCTTGAATATTTGGTTTAGCCTGAGTTTCTTTAACAACTGGAGGAACATGAGCTTCTGCAGGTGTTGTGGGAATATTAACTTTCGGTATCTCATGCTGTGGAACTGGCTTTCCGGTTGGTTTAGGAGGTATAGATATCTGTGAACTGTTCTCGGCATGAACAGGTTTCGGAACACCAACAAAAAAGACAATTTTAAATGGACCAACAGTGAACTCATCTCCCGAAGAAATCGGCTCATCCAAAATGGCTTGACCATTTTTGAAAGTACCTTGAGTTGAACCCAAATCACAGATGTAAAACTGAGGACCACGTTTTTCGACTAAACAGTGAATAGCTGAGACTTCAACAGAATCTAAATCGACATCGACGTCAGCCTCGCCGCCCGCTGCACGACCGATGACTAATTGATCTTTATCCAAAAATTGTTTTACAAAATGGATTTGATCATTTTTGAATACTCTAAATATAATCGGAGATTTCAACGTCCCCCCCGAACTCGCTGGATGTCTTCAGTTGTTTTTCTCATTTCGGGTAAAAAGTTTTGTCTGAGTTTAATAAGTCGTCCTTGATTCATGTCTTTTCTTTGAAATAAATAAAATAAATCTGGTTTTTGTGCTGTTCCCTGTACGAGTTCATCTTCGAAATTCAGAGTTTGTTTTTTTGCGGCTTTAGCCCCGCCGGCAGCAGTTTCAGTTTGCGAAAAAGCAGAGACTGAAAACCCAGTTATAGAAAATATCAGAATAAGAATTTTAAAATCTAATGACACAAAAACCTCATCTCTCTATTTTAAACCAGCTTTTGCTCGGTTTTCCAAATCCTTTATGATATTTCTTGCTTCAGGTTGCGCACCTACAAACTTTAGTCTGTTCAAAAGATCCAAACCTTGTTTATATTTTTGTTTTTGATCAATCAAAAAGATCGAATAGTTTAACATAATATCGCGCTGACTAGGATTTGCTTTTAAAACTTTTTCGTAAATTTGCTCAGCTTCAACAATTTTTTTATTTGCTGTCAGTGCAATTGCATAATTATTTAAAACTTGTGGATCTTGCGAACCCTTTTGCACGGGAATTTCTAAAGCAATTTCTGCTTTGATATAATCTTTTTCTTTTGTGAAGATAGCACCTAGTTGCGCTGCACACGCGGTATCTTGAGGATTGATTTGCAAACCCTTGCGAAATGCCTTAATCGCTTCGCGCTGCTCATTCTTAGCTAAATGAATCAGGCCCAAGTTATGATAAAATTCTGTTTTATCAGGTTGTTCTTTGATCGCCTTATTCAAATGAGCTTCCGCTGCATCAAAGTGACCTTTTTTAAATTCCGCCGACGCTGCTAACACCGATTTTGATGACGCTGGCTTTGCGGGCGCAGCTGTTTCTGTGGACTGAACGGTTTTGACCGGTGCTTCGACTTGAACGACTTCAGTGGGAATTGCTTTCAGAATAAATTCTTTTTTTGCTGGTGATGCCACCGGCTTAATATCTGTTTCGTGTTGCAATTCAGTCGATGCACAACCATAAATAAGTAAACTTGTTAATAACGCGAGACAAAGTTGTTTTTTCATTATTCACCAATCCAATTCTGAACTGCAGGACTTGCAACTTCTTGACCTTGATAAAATCCCTTAGGATCAATGGCTTGCATTTTTTCAAGTGCTTGTCGATAGCCGACGTTATAAGTTTCTAAATCCCAGCCACGCTCAACAGCTGCTTTAAAACTATCTTTGCTTTTATTCACAAATGGTTCAGCGACTTTTGCAATCGCAGCCATATATTGTTTTTTCTGATCCTCATTAAAGCCAGAAGGAATTGGTGCATTTACAAAGGCTTGAGCCATATGTTCATTCGCCAAACCTACTAAATTGAGCGATTTCACAATTTCATCTGCCGAATCCATTTTAATAACAGCACCGAGCTCTTCATTCAGTTTTGTGATCAGATCAAGTTTCTCATCCACAGCTTTTTTCTGACGTGCGGGATCTGCTGGTATGTTAATTGATTTTAACTGCTGATAAGTTTTTTCTGCCTCTTCATATTTAAATTGAGCTACATATCCTGCAGACATATCTTTTTGATCTTTTGAAATACGTTGATAGATTTGAATGGCTTTCGCTTTACGATCTTTGATTTCATCCTGGGTGCGCTTACCAATTTTAGTTAACCAATAGTAAGCTTCTACTTTCTGAGATGAATCAGCTGCAATTTTGACATAATCTTCAAATTTTTCTGCAGCAGCCGTATTTGATCCAGAACGACGTAACATTTGCGCCATGTTGAAAATAATTTCAGAATTTTCTTTTTGGTTCTTGTTGACCTTAATATATTCCGAATAGTTTTCTACAGCTTCTTTTGTCTTACCCACAGCTTCAAACTGAACAGCCGCATTAAACAAGTAATTCGGCGCGAGTGGATCTTTAGGGTTTTCTAAAGCCAATTGTTTGAACAATTGAGCAGACTCTTCGAATTGACCTGCATCCTGGTATAATTTAGCTAATAATTTTTTTGCTTTTGGTTTCAGGGGCTCTGAGTTCTTATCTTTTGCGACCAGAACTTTTTTATAGTTCTGCATCGCTTCAGTCGGCTGACCTGAGCGTTCAAAATTCACACCCGCATTAAATACCGCCATTGATACCAGATCAGATTTTGGATTTTGCAATGCAAATGCTTGATACTGTTTCGCTGAACCTAAATAATCTTTGCCGATTTCAAGATCTTGAGCTTTTTTAAAATTTGCTTTTTCCAGAACTCCGCGAATATCAGATCCCGCTTTCGAGCCCGCGATAGCATCATTGGCCAAAAGCTCGGTTCCCATTTTTTCAAGGCCCGCGTAATCTTTTTTCAAATTGTAAATATCTAACAATAAATTCGCCGAGTATTCAGAGTATTTTGTTTTTGGATAACGATTCACGATATCTTTAAAGATTTTCTCTGCGGGGCCAAAATTATTGGTCTGATAATAAAGGCGACCCATGCGAAATTTAATTTCAGCTTCTTTTTCAGAGCCTGGAAACTTTTCGACATACCAAGTGGCCGAACGAATAAATTTTTCAACACGTGGATCTAATGCAATTGGTTCGATCGAATCACCAACGCGTTTTTGTAAGTCATCGTCTTTAGGTAGTGCTTTTTCTATAGAAAGTAACAAGTTTTGTGCAGACTTTGCAGCAAATTTGCTTGTCGGTGCTTTTTCAGCAACCCAAGTGTAGTTCGCAGAAGCCTCTTCGTATTTGCCCATGTCATAAAGTAACTCAGCAAAAAAGAAATGCATATCTGGCGTCGCAGGCGAATCAGAAAACTCTTGAAAATACAGCTGATAGCCGTCAAATGCAGATTGCTGTGAATATTTAGCGCGAGAGTTCTGCGCTGTCTGATGTTGCTGTAATACGTAATTTCTGAGAGTTTGTTCACGAAGTTTATACACATTTTCAAGGAACGCCTTATCATTTTGATTATTCTGCGTCCAACTTGAATTACGATTGTAATCATTAATCCAACGGTAAAGTTCTTCTTTAAACTGCGGAGAATTTTTGGCGTAGAAATAACTTTGTACAATTTGATATTGATATTCGAAGGCCTTTTTTGACATCGGCTGAGCTTTGATCAAATGGTGAAAAACTTCTTTGGAAGCTTCACGATTTCCACGATCACCAAAGTAATAAGCGAGCTTTTCCAAATATGAAGACTTATCAGAGCCACCGATATTTTGGAAATACTTAATCGCGCGCCCTGTATCACCAAGGTCTGCAAAAAAGACCACGATGTCGCGAAGCGCTTCATTCTCTAAACGAGAGTGATTGACCGAGCGTTTTGATCCAGCATCGTTTTCAGATTTATCCGCTGGTTTTCCCATACGAATAATGAAATCCATGTATTTAATAGCTTCTTCGGTTTTACCCATTCGATATAAACACCAGCCCCCTTTATACATCGAGAAGGTGTGCAGTCTGTGTTTTTTTTGCTTAATTAAAAAAGCATATTGTTTATACGCATCAACCCATTTTTCATTTTCAAAATCATTTTCACCTAAAGCAAAATGAGCTTCGCCAACGAAAGGACTTTTAGGGTAGTTTTTTGTCAGCTGATCGTAATAAAACGATCCTTTTTTAGCATCGCCCAATTCGAAATAGTTATAACCTAAGAAAAATAGCGCTTGGCTCATTTTTTCGTCTTTTGGATAATCACGAATAAACCATTCATACAATTGAACAGCTTTACGATTGTACTCTTTTGCTTCTGAAGTATCTAATTTTGGTCTTGATTTTGTTTTTCCATCTTGAAATGCACGTAACTGACGATCGTACATATCTTGCTTGCGAGTATCGACCAGAGTTGATTTTTCGACATACAACTCGGCTAAACGAAGCCACAATTCACCACGCGAATTACTTTTTTCAAATTTTTTAGTTAATTTAAAAAGCTCTTGAATCTGTTGATCCAAAGTTTTTTCATACTCAGCTTGATCGTTACCCGCTTCGTATTTTAAAAGCTCAGTTGATTTTGGCGGCTTCACGGAAGTTAAATTGACCGCCTCACGCTGTTGAAAATTAAACTGTGTTTCAGGTAATGACGTATCACCTTTTTGCATTTGTTGAATTTTTCCACCGCGACTATCTTCTTTCACTTTTTTTAAAAGTTCACCGACAGTTTGTTTTGTTTTCGCAGACGCAACTAAGCCGAGTCCTAAGACTAAGCAAATTGTGGATATATAATTGTATTTAAACATGATCTTTACTCGCAATTCTGTTTACCAAGATAGTGATAGTTTCCAACTTCATCCAACCAATATTCACCTTGGAACGGATAATACTCATAGCCATTTTGCACGTAAAATGAACGGTCACGTTGATCATCGACTTGAACTTCGCCTAAATCTTTACCTGCAATTTTCTTCTTCAAAGTTTCTTTTTTTCCGTTGATCATTTCGTAGCGAATCAAACTTGATTGCTCTTTCAGATCTTTCAGCTCAACAAGCATATTCTGCAAATGAGCTTTAACCATATCACCAGTTGCAGATTTTGCACTTTTGGTGCGGTTCACAAGTAACTTTAATGAATAGGCACCAATCGAAGAAGATTTAATTTGAGGGTTTGCTTCGATTAATTTTCTCTCTTCGAGAAGTTTACGAATATATGAAAATGATCTTCGCACATCACCTTCATCAGCAATGTGTCTTAATGCAACGTATGAAACTTTCGTTTTCTGAGTCGCCTCTTCATTACTTTTTATCAAATAAGCTTTGTTAAGTTCTTGAAAATAAGTTTCCGCGGATGAAGAAGAGTTCAAGAAATTGGAGATACTGCGCTCGACGGGACCGTACTGTTTATCAAACAAAGTCAGAACTTTTTCCATTTCGTCGTATTTACAAATATAAAGGTAAACGATAGATCTTAAAAGTAATGTTTCTGGAATATAAAAATTGTCGTAGTAACTTGAATGAAGTGTTTGGAAGTTACTTAAAGCTGAACGAAATCGAGCTGCACGGAGCATTGCCCAACTACGCTCAAAAACTGAATCATGCCATAATACGTGATCTCGAGGTATTTTAGCATAGGCCTCAATAGAGCCTTCCCAATCCTTTTTTTGATACAATGTTCGAGCGATGGCCATTTGCGCGGCCACTTTATTTGTGTCCGTTACACTGGCCGTGCTTCGATTATTCAAAAGCTTTTGAAATGTTCCCAGAGCCAACTCAGTTTGGTTCGCTTCAGCTTGCGACAAACCTGAATTATAGAGTGCATTTAAATAATAACGACTTTGCACTCCAACTTTAGAGTACAGATTCACAGCTTCAGAATATTGACCGGATTTCTGCTTGATCTCGCCCATGCGGTAATACAACATATCACGATTTTGCGTAGGCACACTATTCACGTCGATACGTTGGATGGCATAATTCAACAACGTTTCATCACCCAATTTGTCAGTTACGATCAATAATTTTTCTAGGGCCTGACGAGTGTATTTACCATCACCCGATTTAATAACATCAACAAATTGAAATGCAGCCACTTGGTTCATTCCAAGTTCCATCATCGTTAAACCTAACAAATATTTAATTTGTGGTCTTTCAGAAGAAAGCTCTGAGCGGCGGCTTAAGGCCAATAAATTATTTGAAGCTTGGACATATTGTCCTGCTTTCATTTGAGTTAAGGCATTTGCGATTTGATTTCGAATATTCGAATTAGTTGATCCCGTGTAAACCTTCAATCCCTGAGACGGAGGATTTGTCATTTTCGAAGAAACCGAACTATTTGCGATAGGTTTCTTAGTCACTGCATTTTTTTTAACTGGAGCACTGAATCCTTCGACTGCAGACAACAGAAAAATCAAGATGAATAATTTTTTAAGATTTAGATTTTTTTTCATCGTTCACTTGCCTCCGGAAAGAAGAAACTCACCCCTGCGGTAAGAATCAAATCATTATAACTGCCTTTAGCTGGAGTTGCGGTCCCCACAGAAGATATTGGCGTCGCTTCAAAAATATTCAAACTGTAGTCCCATCGAAATGCGATCGCTTTTGTAATTGCAAAAATTTGTCCAGTACCGATGTGAATTGTTGGCACATCTTTTTCACTTGAGTTGGTATTTGAAGTTCCTGCACCTACTGAAAAATACATGTCAAATGGTACAATTCCGCCGTCCAAATTTGAAAGCTTTCCGTAAATAGGAGACCAAATCACATCTAATCCGTAGTACCCTTTTGTATAGATAAACTGTTCTGGTTTTAATCCGTTATTATCACGAATTTCTTTGGCAACTTCACGTTCTGAACTATTTAAGAAAAGTCCTGACAACTCTAAACCAAATGACTCCGTAAAATGGTAGGCTAAATTTAATTTCGCACCATAATTTAAAAACCATGGGGTATTCGTTGTCGTTCCCAAAGCACCATAAAATTGGAATCGCTCAGTTTTTGGTAAATATTTTTTTTGAATAACTGAGACTTCACGAAATGGCGATAAACGACTTAAATCTTTAAGTTCATTCACCTTCACATCTTCTTGCTTTTCAACAACGGCGGCTTCCGCTTGCTGAACATCCGTCGTTGTTACGGCCGGCGACGTTGCAGTTGTCGGTTCGGACTCAACCTCAACGGGTGCTGTTTTTTTAGGTGTCTGATACATACCTTCCAAGTTAATGACTTCAAGATCATCTGCAGATTCAGCTAAAGCAGAACTTGGGAATGCAAAATTTAAGATTGCAAATGCACCCAGACTGAGACTCAGAATGAACTTTGAAAATAATAAAATATTCTTCTTCATTTTATCAGTTCCTTTAAAATAAGTAATTAAGACCAATTTCTAAATTGGTCGTGTAGGTAATACGTTCGCTGAAGACATTATAATTAGGGACTGGATCTAAACCGCCAGGGTTACTTCCGCAGGTTGTTTTTGATCCATCACATAATACACCAGATTTAAATGGAATCGGAGCTTGATGAACAAAAAGACGTAAATCTGTTTTTAAAGAAACATTTTTACCAAAATAAAATCTCTCACCTAAACCGACACCTAATGCAGGATATGTTTTGTGTTGATATTGAATCACTCCTGCTGCTGCAGAACCGTAAATTGTCGTATTTATAACTCCATTTTTAGTAAAAGACATTTTTCCATAATACGGTTTGTAATTGTAATCGAACATGATCATTGATTTTGGTTGCGGAGCTCGTGAATAATCTAAACCAAAATCATTTTGTAATCCTTGAGCATCTTTTGACAGTCCCGTGCTATTCGAAACGTAAAATAAACCTAGTGAATGGTACTCATTGAAATGATAATTGCCTGCGATACCAAACTTTGTCGTATTTGCGATTGGTTCAGTTAAAGCGAGTCCACCGAATAGGCCAACATCAATTCGTCCCGCAGTTTGCACGTTGCGATTTCTGACACTTTTGGCTTGGTCAAAAATAGGATAGACTGTTTCTGTCGCTAGTTCATCTTTAGGTACATCTAATTGTGCGATAGCAATTTGATTTACAAATAAAACAACAATTAAAAATATTTTTTTAACCATATTTCGTTTCCTTAACTTTTATTCTGTGAGTGATAACCATATTTTAAAATATAATCGCATACTTCTCTGACGGCTCCGTTCCCCGCCGGTCGACGTGTCACGTACTGAACTGTGTCCAAAACGTCTTCCATCGCATCGGGAACCGTGGCTGCAAATTGAACTGACTTTAACAGTGGAATATCGAAGTGATCATCACCCATATAAGCCATTTCTTCAGGCTTAATTCCCGATTGTTTTTGAAGTTCCAAAAAAGGAGGAACTTTATTTAAAGCCCCTTCAAATAGATATTGAATACCCAACATTTTCACTCGAGAACGAACATCTTCTGCCGTGGCACCAGTGATGACAGCAACTTGATATCCAGACTCGATCAAGGCTTTAATTCCAACACCGTCGCGCACAGAATAAATTCGTTTCCATTGGCCATTGGAATCCATCCAAAGCCGACAATCGGTCATGATCCCATCCACATCCAAGATGAGCATTTTAATAGAATTTAACTTTTGTATATTTAAGGTAGTACTTTTATCCACAGTCTTATTGTTAAGAACAATCAATAAAGCTGCAACTAACTGCGTAGTTTAAATGAACTTCACAAAGACCAAAGTCGTGTTGAATAAATTATTCAAGACTTTGGTCTCATGAAAGAGAAGTTTAAAGTTCCGTGTAGCTTGTACTTGAATTAATAGAAAACTCAGTTTGAGTTTCTAAATTTGTGATAATTTTAGGAAAGCCTAACATGTCCAAAGCTTTTTGTCCGACAACGAGTTCGTACCCAATACCCGAAGATTTTTTTGAATAGACCAGATTGTCACGCAAATCAAAAAGATAATCAGGATCTGAGTTCGCGAGTGGAGTTTGAAAACTTAAATCTGAAAATGTGGCATAAGCCTGACTTATAGATTCATACCCATAGGCTTGTGCACCCTGAAACATTGTTAATCCATTTGCACCATCTGCCAAATCCAGCTGAATCAGACTTGTTTCATCAATCGCTGCAGCTGTGCCCGTGCTCCAAGTGCTGGCATACGCTTTAACTACATCACCAGTTCTTTCGATACGAATTTTAGAGTTACGACCGTTCCAACCTTGTTGGTCACCTTGACTCCCATTGGTATTCACACCGCCCAACGATTTATTATCAAACGTACGAACAACAGTTCCGTTTAATTTATAGATGACTCCCCAACCTAAACTTGGCGCTGGAAATCCACCTTGTGTTCGATAGGCTGACAACGTATGAACATCACTTGTGACCGGATCAACGTAGACAGCGATAGAAACACCTATCGCGTCATCGTCAGTTCCCGTCGAAGAAACAACAGTCTCAGAAATATAAGTATCAAATTTTAAAGTACTAAAAAAACCATTATAAACGCTGGTATTTTGAATATTAAATAAACGATCTGGACCAGTGAGATAAATCCAAGACAACGAATTCATTGTCGGCGTATTACAAGCTCCTGCAGTATTCGGATCTGCGACAGGACTTGTCGATGGAGCCCACATCCCTGACCCATCTAAACTTGTCTGACAGTAACTGGGTGTTGCAACAATCGATGACACTGTCGGATAGTAATTCGTACCCGAAAAACGTTTCCATTTTGTAACAACTTCTGCAAATTTTGGAGGTGCATTTCCTGCAATTCGATTTGCCAAGAGTGTACGGTCAGAAGTTGATGCGCCATACGCCAACTGATACAAACTGTCCACTTCGGCTAAAGAAGGCGAATTCCCGTTATTTTTACAGGCATGAGTGCCGAGTAAAAAAGAAACTACCATGATAACCTTAAATCCATTTTTAAAAAAATTATGTTCCATAAGTTATTCCTAACTCCATTGAAGAACTTATCGACACAATTTTAAAAAAATGAAGGCTTTTTTAAAATTGTCTCAAATTAAGACGCTTTAAACAGCTATAAATTTAATTGGATTTAAAATTTATTTGAGCCAATAAGAGTTCTTTACAGCTTTCGCAAGTAAAGACTCTTCGACCCAGTAGGTTTGATTACTTGCACAAGATACGCCGTCCTTTTTCATTTCTGAACAAGCCTTCTCTTCACCAAATGCAGAATCCCTAATGGCGAAATAGCATTTGTTTTTAATACTCGATTGACCTACGACTGTTACGGCATGTGCGCCAAAAATTAATTCTAAGAAAGATTTTTTTGTAGTAAATAATTGAGATGTGTCAATCGTAATAGACATCATCTTACGCTGACTTACTATTTCTTTTATATATTTCAAGTTGGTTTCATGTTGTTCTAATTGATCCCAACCAGAAGATAAGTCTTTGTAAACTAACTGAAGGGGCGCATCGGACTTCAACTTATTTTTGCAATTTTTTACGTTAAGTTCCTTAATATATTGATTCGCATCTTTTGCGCTTTCGGAAATTGTTAAATAATCGCTCGAATTGAGATTTTTAAAGAATGATAATTTTTTACCGGTAGCAAGACTCTCTTTTGCAGCAACATAACTTGAAGGTAACTGTGTTTTCAATCGATTGATTTCAGTGAATGATTTATATGAATCAATTAAAGCTTGAAATTCTTCCTTGGCAGAATCGTGGTTTGTATAGTCGAGCTCATTACAAAATTCATCTGTTACTTCAAAAAATGATTTAATATTTGATTCAGATGCTCCTTCGAATTCATTTTTCGCATAGTTTTTTTTGGCTACTTCAGTCATTTTTATGGCGATATCAATCGGCGAAACTGCCTCGCCCAGTTTTTGTGATACAATATCAGCCAGACTATACGATACACACCATCCTATGTTTCCCTGATCTAATTGGGTTCTAGAACCCTCGAATTGCAGACTCACACTTTCGCATTCAGCAGAATAGGTTTGTAGCGAAGTGAGAAGAATTAAAAACCCAAATATATATTTAATATTATTCAAAGTGCCCCCTCAAACTTGAAGCCCATGTCAACAATATCGGTTATTTAGAATTATTACTAAAGCAAGATCTGATTATATTGATACAATATGTTCGCAAAACATCTCAAAAAGAGATCTCAACTCTAATATATAATAAAAACCTATCTGACTTTAGAACTTAAAAGGTCTTGATAAATCAACATACCGACAGGGCTCTTCGGCGTTTGAGAATTTTGATCCAAAACAATTAACATTTGAATTTGAAATTGCTCCATCAAAAATAATGCTTTTTCGGCAAGTTCACTGGCATCAATCGTCTTTGGGGACACAGACATGATGTTTTCAGCCACCGCTGAAAAAGGAGTTTGATTTTTTTCGAGGAAACGTCGGATATCGCCGTCCGTAATAATACCAATCAAATTTTTATTGGCATCCAACACACCGGCGGCTCCACGCACACTTTGATGAGTCATTTTTGTTAAAATGTCTTTCATTGATGTGGTTTTTTCAATAAACGGTAATGCGGCACCCGTTTTCATCAGATCTTTGACGCGCAAAAGTTTTGCACCTAACGATCCCGCAGGATGAAATTCAGCATAATTTTCTGTTTTAAAATTCTTTTGATCTAGGACCGCCATTGCTAAGGCATCACCCATCGCCAATGTCGCTGTCGATGATGAGGTCGGCGCCAAATTCAACGGACACGCTTCTTTTTCAACAGCAATATTTAAAACAACATTGGCCGCTTTACCCAAGGTCGATTGAGGCTTTCCTGTCAGTGCAATCAATTGAATTCCGCGACGACTGATAAAATTTAAAATCGAATTTAATTCAACGGCTTCGCCCCCATTTGAGATGGCAATCACAATATCTTGTTCAGTCAAAACACCTAAATCACCATGACTACTTTCAGCAGGATGTAAATAGAGGGCTGGGGTTCCCGTACTAGAGAGTGTGCTTGAAAGTTTTCGCGCAATTTGACCTGATTTACCTATACCAGTGACAACAACTTTCCCTCTGCAAGCCAAAATCATTTCCACGGCCTTAACAAATGAGTCATCAATACGATCAGATAAAGCTAGAATACTTTCAGCTTCGATTTTTAAAACGTTTTTAGCTATCTCAATTACTTTATTTTTCATCATATGTTTTCTTTCAAAAAAACTATTTCAAACTGGCTTTAATAAAAGCAGCAAACAATGGATGTGGTGCCAATGGTTTTGATTTAAATTCCGGGTGAAACTGAACGCCAATAAACCAAGGATGATTTTTATTTTCTAAAATCTCAACTAGGTCGCGCTCTTCGTTCACACCCGCAGCGATCAAGCCCCGCTTTTGAAACAAATCACGAAATTGATTGTTAAATTCAAATCGGTGACGATGACGTTCAAAAATAATATTCTTTTTATAAACTTTGAACGCTAAAGATCCCGGTTGCAATTTACATTTAAAGGCGCCCAAACGCATTGTTCCGCCTTTATCAACGACACCACGCTGTTCGATCATCGAATCAATAACGATACTGCCGGTGGGTTTTCCAGATTGTTTTTCACCCACGAATTCGCGCGACGTCGCGTCTTTAACACCGCAGACGTTTCGTGCGAATTCAATCGCTGCCAGCTGCATTCCAAAACAAATTCCAAAAAATGGAACTTTCTTTTCACGCGCAAATTGAATAGCTAAGATTTTCCCCTCGACACCACGAGTACCAAAACCCCCGGGAACTAAAATTCCATCCACAGGTCCTAATTCTGATTTTACATTTTTTAAATTTAGCTTTTCTGAATCGACATATTTAATTTCAACTTTTGCAAAGTTCGCAAGTCCTCCGTGAACTAAAGATTCATGCAACGATTTATACGATTCTTTAAGATCAACATATTTACCAACAACGGCGATATGAACTGTGTTTTTAGGATTTTTTTGAATATTACAGATTTTTTGCCAGCCACTGACGATCTGAGCTGATTTTTTTGTCGTCTTTTTAAAACCTAATGTTTCGCAAACTAAAGTATCTAAATTTTCACTGTGCAAAGCTAAAGGAACTTCATAAATACTTGAAGAGTCTTTAGCTGAAATCACATTTTCTTTTTTGATCGAACAAAATAATCCAATTTTCGACTTTAAATGATCATCAATTGTTTTTTCACTTCGACAGACGAGGAAATCAGGCTGTAAGCCAATTTGACGAAGCTCTTTCACCGAGTGCTGTGTCGGCTTACTTTTTAATTCTCCAGCGACAGCAATGTACGGAACATACGTCACATGAATCAACGCCGTATTCGTCGGTCCTAGATCCAAACGTAATTGTCGGATGGCTTCGAAAAAAGGTTGGGCTTCGATATCGCCCACTGTTCCACCAATTTCAACGATCGCGATTTCACTGCCTTGTGCGGCTTCAAAGACACGTGATTTAATTTCATCAGTGATATGGGGAATCACTTGCACTGTTCCACCTAAATAATCTCCGCGTCGTTCACGCGCGATCACCGCATCATAAATTTGACCGGCACTGACAGAGTTAGCTTTACGTAATGCCACATTCGTAAATCGTTCATAATGACCTAAATCCAAATCGGTTTCTGCGCCGTCATCTGTGACATAAACTTCACCGTGCTGAAACGGAGACATTGTTCCCGGATCTACATTTAAATACGGATCAAACTTCATCAACGTCACTTTGAAACCGCGCGCCTCAAGAAGTGAACCAAGACTGGCTGCTGTTAATCCCTTACCAATCGAAGAAACAACGCCGCCAGTGACAAAGATAAATTTTTGATTTGTTTTATTTTTTTTCATCGTCAGTACCTTATTTAAAGCTTTAAGTATTTAATTTAAATTTCTTTTCAAATGTTTTCAGATCTTCTGGGGTATCAATGCCTTGAATAGGCTCTGGGACACTAATCACTTTAATTTGCGCACCTAAGTGCAAAGCTCGCAGTTGTTCTAAGCTTTCTGCTATTTCAATTTGGCTTTGGGGTGCTGTACAAAATTTTTCTAAAAATTCTGTTTTAAATCCGTACAATCCAATATGTTTTTGCACGCAAGAATCAAATTGACCTAGTACAAACTGTTGCCGCGAAAATGGAATGGCAAAGCGACTAAAGTAAATTGCTACAGAGTTTTGATTTGTTAATACTTTAACGGCATTCAAATTTTCGATTTCAGATTCACTTAAAGGGTGCGATAAAGTGGCCATATCTAATTTTGCATCCGCCAATAAAGCCTGAGCCAAAGGATCTATATAGTTTTTTGAAATCAATGGCTCATCACCTTGAACATTCAAAACATACTTATAATTTTTATTTTCTTTTTTGAGAATTTGAAGGGCTTGATAAACTCGGTCCGATCCGGTTTGACAATCAGGGGAAGTCATCAAAGCTCTGACACCACAAGATTCGGCCACTTTGGCAATTTCAAGATGGTCTGTCGCAACATAAATATCTGTGACGTATTGACTGGTTTTGACACCTTCGATCACCCACTGGATCATGGGCTTTCCGCAAAGAGAGACCAGAGGTTTTCCAGGAAATCGAGTCGACGCGAATCGTGCCGGAATTATTGCGGCGATCTTTGAGGTCGAATTGATATCCGGTGACTTACTCATTGATCCACTTTCGATAAATAAATTCTTCAAGTTCTTTGTGACCCATATTTTTTGTACTTGAAATCACAAATATATTACTGAGTCTCGAATCTTGAGTTTGTTTTTCCAAAGCTTTTTTCAATTCAGTTTTTGTCAGCTTATCCGCTTTCGTTAAAGCCAAAGCCACTGGACGACCAAATTTTTCAACGAATCTGCACAAAAGCATTTCATCGCGGCTCCATTTACGACGAATATCCATCACGAGCACAAGACCTGCGAGTTTATCTCGACCAGCAAGATACAGCTCAATCATCGGTTGCCACTCGGCCACTTCATCACCACTTCGTGCAGCGTAACCATAACCAGGCATGTCTGTTAAAACATAACTATCATTAAAATTAAAAAAACTGAGAAGGCGTGTTTTTCCAGGATTTTGACTGACATTTGCAATTTTGTGTTTCGAAAGGGCGTTAATCAGAGACGACTTTCCCGCATTCGATCGACCCATAAAGGCCACTTCTTTTAGATCATGAACCGGATAATCTTCGGGCATGACTGCACTTTTGATGTAGCTCACTTTTGACATAAAAAGACTATAAAGGGTTCCCGAAAAATTCTCAATTTATAGATTATTTTTTTCAATTTTCTTAAAGTTAGGAATTTAATTTTGCCTAATACAATATAAGTGGGTTTCAGCTGGTTTATGCTTTGAAATACAGGGATTGTCCGTAAACAAAGGGAGGGACATATGAAATACCAAATCGAATTGCTTGATGGTTCAGCTTCTAAATGGAACATCGAAGATTTTATCACTTTAGGAGCAGACTCAAGCTGCCAAGTGCAAATAATTATGGCTGAAGTCGAAGCCCGTCACTGCAGGTTAGAACTGCGTAACAATAACCTCTTTATTAAAGACCAACGATCGACGAACGGAACTTTTGTGAACGGCGCAAAAATTCTGGAAGCTCAATTACAAGACGGTGATCTTGTCACCATTGGAACGGCGGACTTGGTCATTCATGATCTTTCAAAAGTGGTGAGCGATTTCCCAATGAATAGCCGAACTGATTATTGGCAACAAACCTTAAAATCTCTGAATCATGTCGCAAAATCAGAGTATTCAGTTTTACTCTTAGGCCCTTCAGGAAGTGGTAAGGATGTCATAGCAAAAAAAATGCATGAATGTTCCCCACGCGCGAACGGCCCTTTTATGAGCGTCAATTGCTCGGCATTAACTGAAACTTTAGTTGAGAGCGAACTCTTCGGTCACATCAAAGGCAGCTTCACTGGAGCTATTTCAGACCGTAAAGGAGCTTTTGAAGCGGCTCGAGGTGGAACTTTATTTTTAGATGAAATCGGAGATCTTCCGTACTCTTTACAGGCGAAAATTTTACGTGCTTTAGAAAATGAAGAGATCCGCCCGGTGGGTTCAGATCGCTTGGTAAAAACTGATGTTCGAGTGATCGCAGCCACGCATCAGAATTTAATTCAGAAATTACGTGAAGGTAGTTTCAGATCGGATTTGTACTTTCGTTTGAACACAATGACTGTCGATGTTCCTTCACTGAAAGAACGTATGGAGGACTTTGATGATTTACTTTATAGTTTTGCGCGACAAATGCGAGTGCGTTTTTCTTTCCAAGCGATCAGAGAACTTAAAAAACATGACTGGCCAGGAAATATTCGCGAACTGAAGAATCTTGTTGCCCGAGCTGCCACGCTTTTTCCGAAATGTTATATCACCGAAAACCATATCGACCAATTATTGAATAAGCGGGATCGTTTGAATCATCTTGGAGGAGGCGTCAGTTATCTTCCGCAAAGCCAACCGACGGCAGGTCAAGCATCTGTCATCAAGGAAATTGAAAAACAAATGATTTTAAAACGATTAGCTGCTAATCAGGGAAGTCAAAAATTAACTGCGAGTGACTTGGGGATTCCAAAGTCGACATTGCACGATAAAATTAAAACGTACCAAATTGATGTCGAACAATTCAAATAAATGCGGAGTTTATATTTTTAAAACAAAAGATTTATAAAGTACTTTTCGAATCTGACCTTGAGTCAGATTCGAATTGATCACATTCAAAATTCTCTCGGAAAGATTCTTTTTCCCATCGGCTCCCGATAGATCGTCATAATTCAATTCTTCGGCAGTTCTTAATATCAAATCTTTGAATTCGGCTTCTCGGTCTTTGATTTCAACGACGACTTCTGCGGTCATGCCTTCGATATTTAATTCAAAAGCGAGCATTGGATTTGGACCTGAAGATTCTGACGGTTTGATATTCGCTACCATCTTTTTGATGGTCACAATATTTTTTAATAATCTTGAGTTATCAAAAAACATTTCAGAATCAGTAAACGGGTTGTATGTATTCACGTCCAGTCCCCATTCTGCATATGATGTCAAAAATAGAGAGTCCGGTTTATTCCAATTTTTAAAATTTATGACTTTAAAAATTCCAAAAACAACAAGAGCCGTCAAAAACCAAAAAGGAATAACAACTTTTGCATTTTCGCGCAGATCAAAAAGTGGCTTGATACCTGCAATAATCAAACGATTCGAGCTGATGCCATTCGCCGAGTTTGCCAAGGCCTGATCCATCAGCGATAAGTCGACCATCGCATTATCGATTTTTATGTTGTTGAGTTCATTTAAGAAATCAGGATCTTCTTCGGCTAAAAAAGAATCGATTTCTGAAATAACGCTGTCAACATCTGTAAGATCTTCGCTCATAGGTTTACGCTATTTGAGTTTAAGCTAAAAATCAATAGTAATGAAACTCAGACCTTCGTCCATTGAAATCGCGAAGTAAAACTTTATAATTAAAGAATGAAAAGAATCATACTTTTAAGTCTATTGTTTTGTTCGTGTGTTCATAAAATTCAAACAGCTGATCGTGAAGAATTAAAAACAGGTGAAGATAAATCCAAAGTGACGACAGAACGGATCAGTGAAATTGATTCAGCAGTGGCGCAAAAAAATACTGATATTAACGATAAAACACTTGAAAAGTACGCATACGAATTAGGTTATAATCCTAAGGCCGGTTTAACTGCTGAGGAACGACAATCTGTTGCTGATCGTCGTAAAGTTCGAGAACTCGAGCGGACTTTGGATTCTGATAAAGACCGCAGACACTATTCAAAAGTATTACCCCTATTACAGTCCGATAAAGAAAAAATTGAGTACTTGTCGATTGATTCGATCGAAGGTCGCCAATCTTGGGTCAATCGAAATCAAATTTGGTCTCGTGTGAAATCAAATAAAGAATTTCAAGACCTCGTCGAAACTCAAGATATCGCTGTCGGTATGACTGCGGATCTGGTTAAAAAATCATGGGGCGACCCTGAATCTGTTGATCACAGCGGAAATGAAATCTACAGAAACGAACGCTGGAAATACACGCGTGATGTTCCCTCACCAAGTGGATATAAGCGCGAGCGTCGTTTTGTTTATTTCGAAGGTGGCCGCGTTGTCGGTTGGGAAACAGAATAATTTATTTACTATACTGCGATACTCGACGGCCGGGCAGAGTAAAGTGGCGCCTTAACAGGAGTTGATTTAAAGGAGTTTGTTAGGATTGGACTTGTGCCGGTTATATATGTTGTTAGCTCACGAATATGTATATCTTTATCATCGACAAGAACTTCCATAATGTGCCTCATGCTGATCAATGAAATTGGCTTTCCATTCTCTAAAACTGGTAAATGTCTGATGTGAAATTTGGACATGATCTGTAGACATTCTTCAAGATTAAATGTCGGTTCAACATAATAAACCTCAGTCGTCATCACCGTACTTACAGGTTCAAACAATTGTATACCTTTTGAAGTGCAATTTCTCACAAAATCTTTTTCAGAAAAAATTCCACAGAATTTGTCATTCTCGATAACCAAAAGAGCACTCAACTTATTTTGATCTAAAATCTTCAAAGCCTCAAATAGTGTCACATCTGGTGTGACACTCATAAATTTATGTAAATTTCGTTGTTGAATTAAATCCTTAACTGATCTTTTCATAAACACTCCTTTACTTATTAGTTAAATTGCTACTGTTTTACTTTACGGAAAATTTATAAAAAACTAAAATAGATAAATTATGAGATCTGCATAACATTAAATTATGTTCTAAAAACAGATCACTTCATTCGCGGAACACTAAAAACATATAAGTCTCATCAAAAAATGGATCGATTAAAGTAATCGATTTACACGTTTTTATCTATTTTACAAATACACATTCAGAATCTAAATTCTTTTCTAAAGAAGGAGGTCTCGCATGAAAACTCTAACAATTATAACAACAAAGATACTCGCAATTTTAGCGCTGACTCTTGCGTCTGCAAACTCAACAGCAACTGAGATTCATCTCGCGCAAAAAATTAATTTTATTTCTTTAAGGGCCGAACGAACAGGTTTAGATATAAATCCTTTGTCATCGATCAAATCAAAATACCTCGGGACTTGGATATCAAAGTTTTTGTTAACGGAACCATGATTGACTAAGCAGATTCTTTTCTTCAAAAAAACTCACCCCTCCCCTCACCCTAAAGCCATCGATGCTGAAAACTCATCGATGGCTTTGTCTTTTTTGAGATATGACCATTGATTAAAAAAAATGGAATCTGTAGTGTCTGAGATACATCATTGAGCTAAGGAGAATTAAAATGAAAAACTGGATCAACTATCATCACTTGCTCTACTTTAAACTGATCGCAGAAGAAAATAGCGTTTCCAAAGCTGCAGAAAAATTAAGATTAAGCCAATCAACATTAAGTGCTCAACTGAAACAATTTGAAGACACATTAGGAGTTAAGCTCTTTGATCGCCAACACAAAAAATTAATCCTCACTGACCAAGGTAAAGTGACACTTGATTATGCTAAAAATATTTTTACGATGGGTAATGAACTTTTTGAAGTTCTGAACGACAAAATGACGCCATCAAGAACGACGTTACATGTTGGAGCACTCGACAGTGTTCCAAAGCAAGTCACTCTACAAATAACCAAGGATGCTTTTAAAATTGAAAAGTGCCACGTGAGTATTATCGAAGGAAAATCAGATGAAATTTTTAGGGAGCTCATCGCGCACAAGTTGGATTTAGTAATTACTAATCATATACCTACGGCGACGAATGTTAAAGGACTCGTTCACAGAGTTCTTTCTAGCCGCGTGGTCAGTGTTTTCGGATCTGAGAAATATAAAACACTTCGAAAAGACTTTCCTCGTTCTTTAGAAAATCAGCCCTTCATTATGCCTACTTATGATAGTAAACTTCGCTATGACCTTGAACACTGGCTAAAAACACGTTCAATCAAAGTAGATCCCGTTGCTGAATCTCAAGATATAGGATTAAAAAAATTAATGGCCATCGATGGATTAGGACTCATTCCAGCCGCGACTCACACCGTGAACAGACAAATCTTGAATGGTGAACTTTTTGAAATCGGGAAATTACCAGCGATCAACGAAGAACTTTATCTCTTCTCGGCACAAAGACGAATTGAAAATCCAATAGCAAAAGTTTTATTCAAGACTTTCATCTTGTAGAGAGGCTAAGTCATTGATGTGATTCAATTATTTGAATCGATTTTATAAATTCACAACTCAATATTTATCTATTTTAATTATATCAAATTATTCCGTAAAGTAATGAAGTCAGCAAGTAAGCAGACATAAAACAAATCGGAGGATTTATGATTAATGTCAAAAACAAATTGTTATCGTCAGTGGTCAATTCAAAACATGGAATTCATTTAACGACTTATATCAAGTTTGATGGCAATATTCTTCGCTTTCGAAAAACTTTGAACGAGCTTCTGGTCACAGCAAATCAACATCTATCACCAGTGATGTCAGCAGAAGAAAAAAAACGCTTTTTGAAACCGTTGCATGATTTAGGTTTCGATGCAGAGACCCTTAAGAAATTCAAAGGAAATATTGGGATTTTTCGCAAGAATGATTTTTTTAGATATATAAGTTTGCCAACAGAAATTGAAGAAACGTGTATCGTTGCCGACTCTTTTCATATCAAACCACTGATTAAGTGGGCTCAACAAGATCAAGACTTCATTCTTGTTGGGCTCACTTTTGAGGGCGCAAATATATTTAAAGGCAGCCAATCAGATTTTAAAAAAATTGAAACAGCAATTTACCCTGAATCATTACAACGCCTTGATAATGACGGCGGCTATCTTGCATTAAAAGATAAACGAATCTACAAAAAAGAATTACAGCATACAATGGAATGGCTGGCGGCTTTAGTTGAGGAACTGACTATGGGTCACAACTTGACAGTTTTTGTTGCTGGAAATCATGACTATGTTAAAGCTTTTATAAAATCATATAAATCAGATAAACTCTATCCAGAAACGACCTCTCCATTTTTTTCAGAATCTAATGTCTACGACCTTTGCAAACATATCAGGGCCATATTACGTCTTGATGCAAGTCTGCAATTTCACAAAATTCTGCAAGAATTTGAATTAGCGCAAAAATTAAAAACTGCAAAAACTAACATATTTCAAATTGCCAAGGATGCCGTAAAAGGCAACGTTAAAAAATTAGTCATTGCTGAGGACTTTAGTGTTTTTGGGAAAATTAATCCCCTCAATGGCGGGGTCTCTGTTTATGCCGTTGATAAGGATCATGAGGATGACTGCTTACTTGACGATTTGGCACAATTAGTTCTTCTAAAAGGTGGCGAGGTGGTCGTGGCAAAACGAAATGAAATCCCGCTAGGTCGTCCTATTATGGCTATTTTGTATCATCAAAAACCTGAACTGTACACCGACTTATCAACTCAGCAAAAAAGTATTGCCCTATGAAAAAATTAATTCTGATGTGGCTGATGTCACAACGGCATGGAATGGATAAAGCTATGAAGAAAAAGTAATCATTGGATTGGGAATTTTTGGCGCATTCATATTTATTGGTTTAGGTCTACTGACTTACTTAGGCATAAAGACTGCAAATTTTCTAATTGCAAAAGTACCGCCTCAAGAGCAGGTCATGACTATGACTCAAACAATATCTGATAAAGGAAAAGATTTGATTGTTCAGGTAGCGCCCGTCAATTGCTGGCTTACATTTCAGTCTTATTTGAATTTGAATATTTGGATGACTAAACCATTCTCAGAAAACACAGACAATTTGATAAAAGCTTGCCTTAGCGGTCCACCACCGGACCAAAAATCTAAAATTAAAAACACGGAAGAGGAAAAAAATGATCAAAGTCACATTTAAAAATTTAAAAAAATCAAATTTAGCAGAAAAAGTTGTCCTTGAAAAAATGAACTTACTTGTTGAAAAGTTTCCTGAGTTGGAAAAAAATTCAATTCAACTGACACTCTCAATGGATAATTCTAAAATACAAGCCGGTCCAGACGAATACGGAATCAAAGTTCAAATAAAAGGAAAAAAATTCGAAGGCCTTATTTTAGAAAAAAGGGCAAAATCTTTGTACTTAGCTATGGCGATGGCTTATGAAGCCTTACTTGAACTGCTAAATCGCAGAATTGATAAAATCCGAGTTAAAAGTCGAACACAATTACGTAAGATAAAACATTCAATAAATAGTCTTACTGATGAAAACGAAGTTTACGAATAATTTAATATCGGGGCCTGCACTCTCTAAAATTATTAGTGTGCTTGGCCCCAATTTGTTCCAACCGCATAGTTCACTTTCAGAGGTACCTTTAATTTAGCCACGTTTTCCATTTTAAATTTGATCGCGGATAAATTCTCTTCGATATCGGCATCTGATCCTTCAAAAATCAATTCATCATGCACTTGTAGTAATAATTTTAAATTTGAGTTTTGAACAATGCGATTCAAATCAATCATTGCCATTTTAACCAGATCACTAGCGGTCCCTTGAATCGGGGCGTTAATTGCGGCTCGCTCGCCAAATTTTTTAAGCATTACATTTGAGGATTCAAGTTCCGCAATATAGCGTCGTCGTCCAAAAAGAGTTTCAACATACTTTTTCTGATGAGCACTTTCGATTGTTGAATCGATGTACTCTTTGATCCCTTTAAATTTGATGAAGTATTTTTCAATAATTCCTTTAGACTCTGTTCTGGAAATCCCAAGTGTTTCAGCTAAACCAAAAGCCCCTTGCCCATACGCAATTCCAAAATTAACAGCTTTGGCGATACGGCGTTGTTCGGAAGTGACTTCTTTCACAGGAACAGAAAATACTTCAGCTGCAGTCGCAGCGTGAATATCAAGATCGGCTTCAAATGCTGAAATGAGGCCCGCATCATTTGAAATATGGGCCAGTACTCGCAATTCGATTTGTGAATAATCCAAAGATAAAAGTTTTTTCCCCTCTTCACTGATAAAAGAATCACGCACACGCTTACCTATTGGCGTTTTAATTGGAATGTTTTGAATATTGGGATTTGTACTTGAAAAACGTCCTGTTGCAGTCAAAGCCTGATTAAAGCACGTGTGTACCCGTCCGCTCGCATCTGCCAAAACTGGAAGAGCATCCACGTAAGTCGATTTCAATTTTGAAAACTCACGAAATTCAATCATTTTTTGCGCGATCGGATGCTTCAATTGTTCAAGAACATCATTATCCGTCGAATACCCCGTTTTCGTTTTCTTGATGACTTCAAGACCTAATTTTTCAAACAAAATTACACCCAGTTGCTTCGGCGAAGCCACATTGAATTTCTCGCCGGCAAGTTCATGAATTTCTTTTTCTAAACGAGCAATATCCGCCGTCAATTCATCCGAGAATATTTTTAATTCAGGAACATTAATTTTAATTCCGTTTTGTTCCATCTGATACAAAATAGAAATAATCGGACGTTCGAGTTTTTCGTAAATAGACTTTAAATTTTTTTGTTCAATATCGGCATGAACATACTGATTTAGTTGTAAAAGTGTTTCATAAAACTCAGCCACTGTGGCCTCATCAGTAAGCTCTTTTTGCAAAAAAACCTTAGCTAGCTTTTGGACATCTGACGAATCTGCAGCTCGCAATGTGTACGCGCCCAACATCAAGTCCCAAACGACTTTCGTCGATTTTAAACCATCGATCGGCAGTTTGATTTGCGTCCAAATGTTTTTTAAATCAAAACCTGACCACGTTAAATTTTGAAAATCGAGATTTTTATCACTCATAAATCCGGGAAGCATTTCAACCACAGGTGCATGAAACAGATTCTCACCAAAACCAAAAGCCAAATCTGAATTATACATAAATGCGAAAAAAGGTTCTGCTTGAAGTTTTTTCTGAACAACCTCCGTATCCCAAGGTTTGATATTCACTGCAAAGGAACTGGTTTCCTTTTTTTCGGGTGCTAATTCTAAGATTGTTACTTTTGAAGGTTCAGATGTGTACTCAGGACTGACAAGCTTTGAGTCACCCAATAAATTTTTCTCGAAGGATTTAAAATTTAATTCCTGCAAAAACTCTCGTAAAGGCTCAACATTCAGTGGTTTTCTTTTATAATCGTCAAGCGTTCGTCCTGTTTTAACATCGCGAACTATGGTGACTAACTTTTTTGACATGATCGCATTGTCTTTGGAATTGATCAATTTGTCTTTGATTCCAGCGCTTGAGACCTTGTCGATGTTTTCGTAAATTTTTTCAAGCGTCCCAAATTCTTCGATCAATTTAATAGCCCCTTTGGGCCCAATTCCTGCGACACCTGGAATATTATCTGAGGTATCCCCTGTGATCGCCAAATAATCGATAAATTGTTCTGGTGTCACACCATGTTTTTCTTTCACCAAGGCTGGCGTAAAAACAACTTCTTTCATTGTGTCATACAAAAAAGTTTTATCATTGATCAGCTGACAAAAATCCTTATCACCACTGACGATATAAACTTCAAAATTTTCTTTATTGGCTTCTGTTGCTATCGTTCCAATCAAATCATCGGCTTCAAAACTTTCAACTTCAAGATCTGCAATGCCAAACAATCCCGCGACTTGTTTTAAGTATGGCATTTGGACTTGCATATCATCAGGCATGGTCGTGCGATTGGCTTTGTAGTTGACATCGAGATCTTTACGAAATGAAGGCTCTTTACGATCGTAACAAAAAACGATGTATTCTGGATTTTTTTCTTTCAAAAGTTTGACGATCATTGAAATAAATCCGTAGACCGCATTGACTGGAACGCCCTTAGTTGAACTTAAAGGTCGTATTGCATAGAAAGCGCGAAAGAACATTGAACTGACATCAACCAGATAAATTTTTTTCATCTGGAGACGGTATTCAAATTAAATCGAGTTGTCAGTATCGACTAAATATTTATCAACTTGCTCCATAGAATGAGATTCGATCCAACTTTCACAAAGTGCATCTAACTTCAGCTCTTGCGAGAATTCATGAACTTGACTGTTCAGAACCTGAGGGTCGATAAGGCCCAAATCTAGCCTGCGCTTGAGCTCATTCCGTGTAAGACCCATATGTAAATGCAAATTTTTAAGTTGTTGATTTTGAATATTTAAGTTTCGTTGATTTTCAGTCGTGTTTTGTGCTTCCATAGGGATATATTAGAGCTTTTACTCTATATAAACACAAGCTTTATTTTTGCTCAAAGCAAGTGCATTAAGGTCAAAAACCCTCTATTCAGGAAAAACAAAGATCAAATCACTCTCGTTCACCAAATCCATCTTATCCAGAGCCTGATGCTGGATGAATGTCGTGTCTTTGGCTTGGAGCATTTGTTGTTCAAAGTCTTTGATTGTTAAACGAGACTCGTCGATTTGCTGCTTGATCTGCGCTTGGTCGCGATACAAGCCCCAAACTTTCCAAACAGTTCCATTTAAAAATAACGAAATCACTAAAATAAAAATACACATCACAAAAACTTTTTGGGGCTGGTTTAACCAGTTTCTAAACAGTATGGCGTAATGCTGAATTTGAATCATACTTTATTGGATCATTGATCATGGCTGAAGACAATAAAAACTGGACAAAAGAATGATCCATATTATCAGCTCACTCAGAATCATTTTTCGAATTAAATAACTTCGACTGTGTCGATATGACATAGAAAAAACACAGATTGGAATAATAAAACCAAGAATCGACATAAAATCCTGTTTGGCTAATTTTAATATTAAAAATGACCACAGACTGACTGAATGTAAAATCGCTTGAATAAAAAAAGACAATAGCCAAGCACTCAACTGCTGAATATGAAAATGTTCAGGAGACGAACAATATATAAATTGTTCACTTAAAATCGACTTTTCATTTTCAGAACGTACTAAAAATAAATCTTTTCGAAAAAGTGGTACTAAAAAAATAATTTTGTAGGGCTGAAACTCAAAATCTGTTTTGCAAAAGACATCTGTAAAGCGAACATCTGAGTGATCGAGCCACTGGGAATATCGACCCATTTTTGTTTGCGAACGAAAAATAAATTCGCCATTTGAATTTTTGAAAATTTCATTATGTCTCATATTCATACGCTGCTTCCAATTATATCTAACTTCCAAGGTTCGCCTCACTTTTTTATTCAAAATACAGACTAGACCACTGAATTAACTTAAGAATTTTAACAAAAATCCCGAAATAAGATTATCGATGACCCTTGAGATATTTTTTTAAAAGGAACAACATGATTCATCAAAAAAAATTAAGTTTAGGTACACTCGTTCTGGTCGCAGCACTCTTTGTCGCGTCTGTTTTTCAAAACTGTGCCAAAGTAAATTACCAAGCTCAGCCCAACGTCAAAGTCGGCGGTGTTAATGTTGTCACAAAACAAGTTTCCATAAATCCAGCATTCAATCCACAGAATGCTGATATGAAAGTCCTGATCGTTGTCGACGATTCTTATACGATGAGCCAATCACAATCCAGACTTTCAAGTGCTATGGACTCGCTCCTTAATCCCCTTGAAGGACGTAATGTTGATTTTAAAATAGTTTCAACAACTGGAATTCCCAACAATCAAATCGACTATGATATCCAGTCATCAAACATTTCAACGTCCGTTGTTCAAAATACGATTACAAATAGCGCCGGAAACAGACACGGAGTTTTGAGATCTTTACAAAGTTATAATTCAACTCAATTCTCAAGCCTAAAAAATCAAATTAAATCTGCTATTTTAGCTGTAGGAACAAATGGCTCTGATACCGAAGAAGGTTTTTGCGCAGCAGCTCGTCAGCTGTTCGACACTTCTACAAATCGTTTTTTTAATGCGGGCGACAAAGCGGCGATTATTTTCCTGACCGACGAAAACGATGCCAGTACATACTCAAATTGTTTGTCTGCGTATCAACAAAATATCAATGCAACCCAAGTCGTCATTTATAATTACACACAAAAGCGCGCTAAGTTATCACTTGAATACCAAGTCAACCGCGATGGTTTAGTCTCTTGGTACCCAGTGACTTGGGGAATCGCTTTAACGAGCCCCAATAATTACGTGCAAGATGCCAATTGCTCAGCGGCGGATCTCGCTGCGGTACAATCAAAAATCTCACAAATGGGATACACGATACGAAATGTTGGAACTTGTACATATGAAACAGTTCAAGCCAATTATTACGGCGCTGATCTTGGGGATAATGGATCTGTGCCTTCAAAAAATTTGTGCAGCTCTACGGTTACATATCAAGGGCAAAGCTATACAAATTTATATACTTTTGTTGCAGCTGCGGGTCACTCTGCGATAGCTGGCTCGTGCGTAAAACAAACTTCGTCAACAAATTCAATCACAGCATTATCTAATTTGATATCAGTCATTAAATCTGATGCGGTCTCAAATGACGCTCAAGACTTACGTGCAGCATTGATTAACAAATCACATGAGCTTTTTGGTACAGGATTTATCTTTGCCAGTATTGTTCGTCGTAATGGTGAAACTTGTTCTCTCCAATCGGGCCAAAGTTATGGAACGAAATACGAACAATTGACGACAAATTTAAACTCAAATGCAGTGATTGAAACGATGTGTGCATCGAGCTTTGCAACTGTGCTGACAAATGTTTCCACATTTATACAAAACGTCGCTAATCGCAGCTATATAGTTCCGGATATGGCAGATGGTGAAAGTGTATTTTCGGTTGCTGTTCGCAGAAATAATGGTTTGATCGCATTGTCTCCGACACAATTTGAAGCTGTCGGCTCCACGATTACACTGACAAATTTTAGTTTATTCCAAGGCGATATAATCGAAGTGACTTACGGCAAGTAAGTCACCGGCACGTCGAAAGACTTACGGCAAGTAAGTCTTTTTGATCAAATATGATTCAAGTTGAAACATATTTGTTTTTTACTTTTTAAAAACACATGACGTCAGCTAAAGTTATATGTGGGGGAACTTTCATGAAATCAACTCATTGGCGTTTCAGCATCGCCATCGCTGGAGCTGTTTCTATTTTACTTTTATCATTCCAAAATTGTTCAAGTCGTTGGCTGACTGAAACTTCATCATCTTCTCCTTTATCTGAAACTCTAATGGAATCTCACATAAAATCTCTCGATGTCAGTCAAGTCTGCACTTACAAAGAATACGGATCGGGTTGTCCAGAGGGTTGGATTTGTCCGAGTCAACCCTTGCTTCCTCCAACAACTCAAATTGGAGCATGGTATAGTTTGTATTTTTATGACCAATCAAAATCTGAAAATCAGAATTACTTAGTTTGGGATCAGCGAACTCGATACGCTCCCTTACTCTCCAAATTTGGACCCACAAAGCCAGATGGAACAAAGGATTTTTATGGGTACGATGCCGGAGATGTTATTTCGCAACAATACGATTGCTTTAAACGCGCGGGTATAAATTATTTGATTTTAGACGATACAAATGGTGTTGATAATGACGGCGGCAGAATTGATCAAAATGCCCAAAAAGTTTTTAATCATTTGAAGCACGACATTCCAATTTCGATTGCTCTCGGCAATGCTCTTTGGCATCCATCGCTCAATGGTAATCGCCCTGAACGACAAAGAATTATGGACATAGAGGCAGATAAAATATTTAACGAATATGCCAGTAAACCAAATTATAAAAAATGGGAAAACGGAAAACCCCTACTTGTCATATACAATGATATCGAAAAAACTTACGCTGACGATGATCATCTGGAATTCTGGGATGATTCACGCTTTGCAGTGAAAGACTCTGCTCATCAACTTCTTGGAAAATCTGCAAAACTGCAAAAATATAAAGATACTGGCGTCTGGGGCTGGGCTGTTTTTGACCCACTCGAAAGTTCCGAAACTATGACTGTCCAACCCGGGTATTATACTCTTCACATGCCTGATCGCGCGGGACACCCGTTTGTTCTAAAAAATAATGGCGCGAATTACATGAAGCATTGGCTTTTAGTTTTAAAAAACAAACCACGAAATATAGTTATTCCGTCATGGAATGACTGGGCCGAAGAAACCGCCATTGAACCAGCTTATGCTCGCGTAGCTTCAGCAGAGAAATCTTTAGATGCTTACGGCGTTGAGGTTCCAGATTGGTATCTGCAAATCACGGAAGCTTATGCCAATTTAAGAATTGGTTTTATGGAGGGGAACTTTTATAAAACTGAAAGTAAAAACGAAGTTTACAAAGTGGTACGCGGAAAGTTCGAAATTCAAAGTGAAATGCCCCATGAAAAGCCAGTGATCATTGTTCCCGATGGTTCAATCGTTGTGACTCCAACCGAAAATAAAAAAGGGTGGAAAACAGGAAGTTTTAGCGCTTGCTCTGCATCGCCATCATATGCCTACGGTGCATGGTCGACATGTTCCAACAACGCTCAAACCAGAACTGCATCTTGTATCAATACATCTGGTACACAATCTCGTTCAGTGGCGTGTGTAAATGAGGTTGGACAAGTTGTCGCCGATTCTGAATGTACAGGCGCAAAACCAATCACAACACAAAGTTGTACAGCAAGTTGCTCTGGCAGCGCAATTACAACTCAGTCTTGCAGCACAGGAAGTCCAACGTCTTTAAATGGCGTGTACAAAATGAACGACCAAGTTTTATTCGCAGACGCAACCAATTACTGCATGTTTTCAAGCTTGGCGTCGTACTATGACATTACTGGTGCAACGAACACAAATGGCCTTCCATCCATTTCAAGTAAACCGACTCAGCTGACACAAAAATCTGATTGCTTTAAAATACCTGCTGGAATTTTTAAAATCGGATACAATTTGTATTACAGTAATGGCGGAAACTATTGTTACTTTCCGAATATGGAACTGTATACAGCAAGAACAGGACGCACAGAAGCCAATGGAGTTGCCACCTACTCAGAGCTACCTATCGTGATGAAAAATGATGGGAATTGTAAATAAAAAGGGATAAGGTTTATTGCCTTATCCCTTTTCGTCACTCTATGTTTAGATGACTATCTATAAATTTTAAATTCAACACGGCGATTATTTTGACGGCCTTCATCTGTTTCATTTGTGGCAACAGGAACCGTTTCACCTTTACCGACTGGCGTAAACTTGTCTCCGTCGACACCATATTTTTCGATCAACCATTTTTTAACTTGCACAGCCCGACGTTGTGATAAATCCAAATTATAAGAATCACTACCCTTGCTATCCGTGTGACCTTCAATGATCACTTTTTTGTAAGGTTTTAATTTTAAATAGCGATCAATTTTATCTAATTCAGGCTGAGCCCCTGATCGAATATTGTCTTTATCGAAATCAAATAAAACCTCGGCACTTAATTTAAATAATTCGTAACCATTTTTTTGAACGACCTTAGGCGATGCTTTGATCCAACGAACAATTGTTGGTGTCGAAAAGGACTGCCAAACACCTCCGTTATTTTTAGCCACAGCACACATCGTGATTCCACCATCTGGAATATCTTTGATTGTAGTCATCGCTGGCTGAGTTCCGCTGATTTCATCCGAATAACCAGTTTCAGTTGTACAATCCATTTCTGGAGTGGCTCCAATTTTCCAACGATAGGCTTGATAATCCATGGGATTAATTGCTGTCACGGGCATGTCTAACTCTGTTAAGTCAGACTCACCTTGTGGATGATTTGAAACAACTGCAATGGGTGTTGCTACGGATTTTAAAACTGATTTTGGACGTGCTTTAATCCAATTGTAAATTGAAGGTTTAGATAATGGCTGCCAAACTCCGTCTGAATTTTTCGCTAGCGCACACAAAGTGATTCCACCATCTGGAATTTCACCGATATCTGTATCTATAGTCATCGATCCAGGGATCTCATCTGAATATCCATCCTCCATTGTGCAATTCATGAGAGGAGTTGATCCTATTTTATATCTGTAGCCCGCAATATTCTTTGCTGTGACTGGCATTGATAAAGAGGTTTGAGCATTTGTACCAACGGGCGTATTTGAAACAACTGCCACCGGATATTCAGTTCTTCGTGATGATTTCGATTCACAAACAGGACCGAAGCTCATATTAATCCCAGCATAGGCGCGTATATCTGGGCTTGATTGCGCATTCGCTAATTTCGTACCAATACCACCATGCAAGTTCATTTTTTTGGTCAGATCATGACGTAAACCTAAATTCATTTCTAAAGCTTGTTGAGCGGTTCGCGCAGAATCACTTTCATCTAATTTTCCGGAGTGACTTCCAATCAACTCTGCCAACAGATCTGAATTCATGGACTCAATATTCGAAGCCAAAGCCAGTGATCCGATCCAACTATCTTTGAACGGAACAAAAGGAGGCGGTAAACCAGACACAGGATCTGTGATCTGTTTTCCTGGATTACGCTTACGGTAACCTAAATTCCAACCCAATTTCAGACCACCATCAGTGGTTGTATCTCCAACGAGTTCTAAATTGATAGTTGCACCTGGGGTTTGACCCGAGAATGGATTATTATCGATCGTATTAAAATTCGCAGACAACACAGCTGCCAATCCACCTTCATCATCACCATAAAAACGTACTTTTGTTGCAGGTCGAACTTCAGTGAGTCCAAATGTATCAAAATAACTAACGCCGTATGGATCTTCATTTTTTGCAGTAACGACGAACGGTAAAGATACTCCGATATCCCAATTATGAGTAATACCAAAACCAAAATTTAAATCCGCACCAACAAGATAATCGTTCGCACGCTGGCCTTTAAGATCGGTATTTGTTTGATAGTAAGTGTCTGAATAAGTCAGAGTATTTTTTGCGTAATTAAAAAAGAGTCCTACATTACATAAGCATGGTTTCAACGTTTCAGACGATTGAACCGTTGTAAAATCTAAACCTGAATATGTCGGATTAAAATTTTGATACTCAGTTCCGATGACATTTGCTGAGGCCGTAGAAATCAGAAATTGAAATAACGCGACAAAGATAAAAATGGTTTTATTCATCCCACTATTAAACCGTTTGTCGCAATTAAACTCTACTAGACAATCGTTGAATCTGGCCTAGATCTGGACCTTGGAACTAAACCTAGCGAAAGCCTGCTTTGTCCCAGTAAATTCCCATACCGCCAAGATCTTCTTCGATTCTTAATAATTGATTGTATTTAGCAGTTCTTTCACCGCGACACAGACTGCCCGTTTTGATTTGATGACAACCTAAGGCAACAGACAGGTCTGCGATAATCACGTCCTCAGTTTCACCTGAACGATGTGACATGATCGTTTTCATTTTATTTCTTTGAGCTAAGTTCACAGCATCAAAAGTTTCTGTTAAAGTTCCAATTTGATTTACTTTAACTAGTAATGCATTGGCTGCTTTTTTCTCGAGGCCCATTTTTAAACGCTTTGGATTTGTCACAAATAAATCATCACCCACAAGCTGCATTCGGCTACCCATGTTCGCGGTCGCACTGACCCATGATTCCCAATCATCTTCTGAGAAACCATCCTCGATACTAACCATTGGAAACTTTTCACTCCATTTTTTGTAAACAGATTGTAGCTCAAGTCCAGTGATTTTGTTTTTTTCCCAAGTGTACTTACCATCTTTAAATAATTCAGTCGCTGCAACATCCAGTGCTAAAAACACATTCTGGCCTGCTTCATAGCCCGCTTTATGAATAGCGATCATCAATAATTCCAAAGCTTCTTCGTTGGATTTTAAAACTGGTGCAAAACCACCTTCATCACCGACAGCTGTAGACAACCCTTTTTCATTCAAGATTTTTTTCAAAGTATGAAAAATTTCAGAACCCGCACGAAGACTTTCCGCAAATGAATTATTCACCGTTGGAACTATCATAAATTCTTGAATGTCTAAACCGTTATTGGCATGGGCACCACCGTTCAAAACATTCATCAATGGCACTGGCAGCCTGCACGCTTGGGATCCGCCCACATATCGATAAAGTGGAAGGTTTGCATCTTTCGCTGCAGCCTGAGCACAGGCTAATGAAACTCCTAAAATTGCATTAGCACCAAGATTTGATTTGTTTTCTGTTCCGTCAATATCACGTAAAACTTTATCTATGTAGACTTGTTCAAAAACGTTGAGGCCCACGACTTCCGGAGCAATTTTCTCACGAACATTATCAACGGCTTTATAGACTCCTTTTCCTAAAAATCTTTTCGGATCGCCATCGCGAAGTTCACAAGCTTCATGCGCACCCGTGCTGGCACCCGATGGAACTGCGGCACGACCGATGTTTCCATCAGCAGTTTTTACTTCAACTTCAACTGTGGGATTTCCACGGCTATCTAAAATTTCTCGTGAGATAAGGCTGATAATTTCTGACATTAAGAACTCCTTCAAAAATAGACTAAAATTCTCGTTATAATTCGAGTTGCTTCGTACTCTCTACGTCTTTTTCCGCTTCAGTTTCTTTGCGGTTTAAAGTCTTCAAAGTTGCTAAACTTTCTAAAATAATTTGCGGGTATTGATTTTTCACAATCTCCCAATCGACTCGACGAAAAGCTTCTTTAATCCCTGGTGTTTGTTTTTGCCCTGCTGTCAATAAAGTCACGAGCTGGTGCGCACGAACCATGTAGTCGTGTAATCGTGATAAATTTTGCGCCACTTGATGTACGGGGCGTTTCATAAAATCAAATTCTGAAAAATTCTGAGAGGTCAATTCTGACTTTGCAGATTCACTCATGGGAAACCGGAGCAATTCTTCGTTGCGACGTTGCAGTTCGCGATTTTTTTCTTCGAGTTGGCGGCTGCTGTTCTGAAGTTGCTTGATCACATCCTGCATCAGCTGTGGAGATACTTGATGAGGTTCATTGGATAAAATAGTTTGCTGTGTTGCGGGCCAATCCACAGAAAAATGCATCATCGTCCACTGACTGTTTCCAGCATCAAGTCCAACATACATTGGAAGTGCTTCAAACGCTGATTTTAAATAAGTTGTCACCAAAGGATATTGCTCGGCAGGCAATGGAATATCAAAAGAAATTCCAGTTTCTGTACGAACGATATTTTCTACCGGAGGCTCAGGAGAAATAAAATAACCTAAAAATTTTTCAGGTTGCTGAAAAATTTCTTGAGGTCTTGGCATCATGCGAAGCACGCTGTCTAAAACTCCCCAAACTTTTTTCTTTGGCGTGGAATGCCCCGCATCCACGAGCCACTGATGATCAGAAATAATTCGCTCAAGCAGTGCTTCCATGTCCGGAGCGCGCATCCAATTTGAAGTGTCGCGAACGTTCTCCCACGGAATATCAAGTTCGGATTCGATTTCAGAAAAAATACCCGATAAGTCAATTTTTTCTGACTCAAGATGATTTAAAATAGAGTTGGTAATTTTACAGCTGAAATACACGGTCATCAGACTATGTGAACAGTATTTTCAGATCAACTAGATTAACTGCGTAATGACTCAAAAAATGCCTGTTTTTTAACATTTTGACTGAGGAAATAACTCTGCGCCGCTTTACCCAGCAGCTTTGATTGGCTTTTGAAACTTCGTTACTGGAAAATTAATCTTATTATCTAAAATCTCTTGATAAAACGATGGAATATTTCCAGTTGGCTCGATATGGCCTTCGAGCTTACCATCTGCTTTTCGTGTCAGCGCTTTGATTTCAAAAATAGGAACTACAATATACTTTCCTTTTTCATCGACACCACGAACTTCGGAAATGGCACCAATTTTTCTGGAACCATCACTGTAACGCGAAATTTGTACGATGATTTCAATCGCAGAAGAGACTTGTGAAGTTAATGCTTTTTCTGAAATTTTAGCATCGCCACCCGCAGCTAAGGCTTCTAAACGAATGATCGCATCTTCTGGAGTATTCGCATGCACGGTTCCCATACTGCCTTTGTGACCCGTATTCATCGCATTGATAAGCTCTAGCGCTTCACTCGAGCGAACTTCTCCGACGATAATACGATCTGGTCGTAAACGAAGAGCACTTTTTAATAAATCCTTGATCGTCACTTCGCCTTTTCCTAAAAGATCAGCTTGGCGAGTTTCAAAACGAACAACGTGCTCGTATTCAACTTGTAATTCAGATGAATCTTCAATAATCAGAACGCGTTGTCCTTTAGGAATTCGCGAGCACATTAAACTCAGAAGCGTCGTCTTTCCAGATCCTGTACCACCACTGACAATAATGTTTTTCCCTAAAAACATACACAAATCGATAAACATCCACGCGTCAGGCGTGATTGTGCCGTATTTAATATAATCTGCTGGAGTGATTTTACTGGCTGTGAATTTACGAATACTGATCACAGTGCCTTGACGAGAAATCGGCGGCAATACTGCTGCAATACGCGAACCGCTGGCAGGACTGCCTTCAATAATCGGTAGACGCGCATCAAGGCGTGGTTCGTCTTTATTAATTCGACGTCCTACTGATTGCGCAATCGTGTTAATGGCTGCTTGTAAATTATCTTCATCGGGGAATTTTGCATTTGTCAGCTCAAGCTTTCCTTTACGCTCAACAAATATTTGATCGTGACCATTGATCAAAACTTCAGAAACACCGGGATCATTCAAAAATTCCTGCACAGGTCCTAAGGCCCGTGCAATGACTTCTTTGAAATTACTATTTTCTGATGACATATGATCCTTTAAATAAGTACTGACTTATTTTTTATTCTCGATTTGCAGGTTTTCGCGTTGTCTCAGGAACGACAACAACTTTACCACTCACTCCCGTTTCTGGGCTTTGATACGAAAATACACCTTCTACTTGGGGTTGAATTTTGAATGTTTTCGTGACTCCAAAAACCGTGTTATGGCTTTGTGAAAACGAGTCCATCAAAAAGCTGACATTTTTTTCTTTAGAATTCAAATTCACAATATGAATTTGATAAACTTCACCTTTTTTAAGATTCAATTGATCGGGCACGAAACCTTTTTCATTTTGAATGATAACGATATCTTGTGACGGAGTCACAGGATTCACTGCCGTTTTTAACGCTTGTAATAATTCCGAATCTTGTTTTTTGGGATCCACAGAGTCAGGAAGCACTTGAACCTTACTTGAGGGCATTCTTTGATTTTCAATACGTTTAAAATCAGTTTGTCGTCGAGAAAGATCAACAGACCATTCTTCAGCATGAACTTTAACGTGTGTTAAAAAACTGATTGTAAAAACAAATATTTTAAAGAAAAGACTAATGTAATTCTTTTCGGTCTTGGAATTCACTAAATTCACGAGCCACCTCCACTGCAACAAATTCTAAAGATGTTTTATCCATATCAAGTAAAGTTTTAATCAACATGTTTCTATTCCCGCTGCACGCATTAATTGAATCACAAACACGATTCACTAATTGAGGCTTCGTCGACATCGCTTCGTTGATCTTAGTCCAATCTGCCGATAATACGGGATCAATCGCGCCAATTGAATAAAGTGCATCAAACACTGCTTGTAAATCGCCTTGAATAAACATGATGAAACCTCCTGATGATATTTAAGAAACAATCCTTTGCTTCTATGTCTTTATCGGCAGGCCTTTGTGATAACTTGAGTCAGAGTGAGACAGTTTTTGAAAAACTAGACTTTAGTTATTGAAGTTATGACTTCTAACACAATCGATTTTCATAGGCGTAGAATTGACGTAGGCTGACCAGACTGAGGTACATATGGAAAAGTTAGAAATTACTCCTGAATTTTATTTTAATAACAGACGAGTCTTTATGAAGTATGGGCTGACACTTGGATTGATGATACTTTTACCTCAGAAAGTTTTTTCTGCATCTTCCCTACCCGCAAAAGTGAATCCTAATTTCAATTTACCCAAGGACTTAACTTTAACCAAAGAAGACATCGCAACGTCTTATAATAACTTCTATGAATTCAGTCTCGAAAAGGATGAGGTCAAACCAAAAGTCGAAAGTTGGAACCTTAAAACGGAGGAGTGGCGCGTTCAAATCAGTGGACTTGTTGAAAATAAAAAAAGCTTTTCACTGAATGAATTAATTGAAATGGCTGGAGGACTTGAAGAACGGGTTTATCGTTTTCGTTGTGTTGAGGGGTGGTCGATGGTGGTACCATGGACAGGTTTCTCGATGGCAAAACTGATCGAAAAACTAAAGCCAACAAGTGCAGCGACTCATGTTTTGTTTCAATCTTTCTCTGATTCCAAAATTGGAACCAATATCAAAAGCCTTCCGCAGTATCCATGGCCATATACGGAAGGACTTACATTACCCGAAGCCAAAAACCAACTGACATTGATCGCGACAGGCATGTATGGAAAACCACTGCCAAAACAAAATGGAGCTCCGCTCAGACTTGTGGTTCCGTGGAAGTACGGCTTTAAAAGTATTAAATCGATCACAAAAATTGAATTTACAAATTCACAACCTAAAACCCTTTGGAATCAATTAGCTCCCAATGAATATGGGTTTTATGCCAATGTAAACCCTACTGTGGATCACCCGCGCTGGAGCCAAGCCTCTGAACGCATTTTAGATAAAGGTTTTATTCCAAAAAGGAAACCAACTCTATTATTTAATGGCTACGAAAAAGAAGTTGCGGATCTTTACAAAAATTTAGATTTGAAAAAAAATATTTAGTATGAGTATTAAGTGGCAAAACAGAATTTTTAAAATATTACTGACAGTCCCATTTTTATATTGGATGTATTTGATATTTTTTAGCGATCTCGGCGCTGATCCCGCAAAAAGAATGAATCACAAAACGGGAGAAATGGCATATTATTATTTAATGGCCAATTTGATGATTGGTGTACTTATCGCTCTTAAAATAAAAATGCCTTCTGCCTTACGGTTTATTTATCAAAATCGTCGTTTTTTAGGTGTCATCACCTTCTTTTTTCTGATGATGCATGTGAGTTTTTATTTTGCCATGGAAAGTTTTGAATTTAAAGCCGTTGAGCAAATGTATACAAAACTTTACTTAATCCTCGGATCTACAGCTTGGATTTTATTTTTAATTCTCGCCCTGACATCGAACGATTTTTCAGTACGTTACTTGGGACAAAAAAGATGGAAATGGATTCATCGTCTCAATTACCTTGGTTTTTTTATTGCTTCTATCCACATACTTAATATTGAAAAGACTGATTTGATTAAGTATAGCGCGCTTCTCGGGTCAATGATTATAATTCAAATGTACCGTTTTAAAAAAACCTGAGATTGAGTTTTATTTTTTCTCTTTTTTAAGGGTTTCGTTTTTTAAATCAATCAGTTTAGTTGCTATTTCACTCGGCGATCCATTGTTTCTCATGAGGTTAAGTCTTCTTTCAGAAACCGCTGATTTACTATAATGTGCCTGACTTGCTGCGATCTTTTCAATGATTTCGGTCTCAAATCCTCCGGAGTGATATTGCTTCAAAAACAGAGGCTTAAAATCGGCTATAATATTTTCCAAAACAACTCCTGCCGTCGCTTGACGACTCGGAGTTTCAGATTCATTTTTAATAATAACTAAATTTTGCTGAACCATCGCCTCAACCGTATTTTCCCATTCACCGTTATCTTCGAGTGGATTTCTAACAATGGAAATAATTTTATCCAAAGTTCGATCTTCATTCGGACGCGAGTAAGCAATCAAGGCACCTTCTTTGAGTTTTTGAATTTGATCTGAATTTTTGTACTCTTTGTTTTTTTCATACATCAAATCCATCATTTGATCCAAATCATTCAGTTTTAAATTTTTGTAGGAGTATTCAGACTGAATGACTTCAAATTCACGATCTGGTCGCACAGCTCCCGCTTCGCTATTATTTGATGGAGATGTTTCACAAGCTGCGATAAAAAATAGGAGACTGATGAGGCTTAATAGATTTTTTTTCATAGAACTATCATAACGAACTTTGCTGTTGCAGTGCAGTCCGAGACGATCGCAAACTGGACTGAGGTCTAGTCTGACTTTCATTGTCAAAATTAACTTTAAAAATTTACATTAAAAAACGGTAACTTTTTAAAATCAGTTATGTCACACTATTCAGGCTTAAATAATTTATAAATGATAACCAAAACAGAATCAAACGGAGGATTCAGTGAAAAAATATTCAGTACTAGCGACTCTTGCTACAATTGCACTTGCTTTCACAGCATGTGCTCCATCGGCAAAACAACTTAAAGAAGCGGTTGAAAAAGATCCATCTATCGTTTTTGCAGCGATCGAAAAAGCACCCGACAAGTTTATTGAAGTTGTTATGAAAGCTCAGCAAGATGCTCAAAAAGTATCTGCAGAGAAAGCTCAAGAAGACGAAAAAAAGCAACGTGATGAAGAATTTAAAAATCCACTTAAACCTGCGATCGATGAATCTCGCGTCATTTTTGGAAGCAAATCTGCTCCAATCACGATTGTTGAGTTTTCTGATTTCCAATGCCCATATTGCTCACGTGGCTATCAAACGGTCAATGAAGTTAAAAAAGCTTATGGCGACAAAGTTCGCGTCATCTTCAAACATTTACCTTTAGATTTCCATCCTATGGCTATGCCAGCTGCGAAGTACTTCGAAGCTATTGCTCAGCAAGATCATGCGAAAGCTGAAAAATTCCATGATATGGTTTTTGAAAACCAAAACATGCTCAAAGATAAAGGTGAAGCTTGGTTTAAAGAAGTGGCTAAAAAAGTTGGCGCTGATCAAAAGAAAATCGATGCTGCTTTGAAAGACGAAAGCATTGCAAAGCGTATCGCTGCTGATATGGAAGAAGCAAAAAGCTTTAACATGAGTGGTACTCCAGGATTCATCATTAATGGTGTTTCTTTACGTGGCGCTTACCCATTTGATGCTTTCAAAAAGATTATTGATCAACATTTATCAACAACTAAATAATTGATCCTACAAATTAGATCGACTCAAAGAGAGCTCACCAGAGCTCTCTTTTTTTTTGAAAAAAAATTCAGTGGTGTCGACAATTCACGGCATCATCCTTGCTTAAGTCCCAGTTGTTCAAAAAAAAGGGGACAAAATGAACCATTATCTGAAAAAAAATATCATTACTGCTGCTTGTTTTAGCATTATCGCATCTCTCGGCTTCGCGCAAAGTGCTCCGAAAGAAAATTTAACAGCCACAATCACCAGAACGGCGAACTCAGCGCAGACAGCAACCGCGAGACTGACAAAAAATCTATTTCGAACCGAGACTTACCAAGCTCCTTATATTGTTCAAGTGCCGTATCAGGCCACAGAAACTTACCAAGTCGAAGTACCTTATCAAGTTGAAGTTCCCTATACAGATTACGAAACAGAATATCGCCAAGAAGAGCAATGTCAGAATGTGACTCGCTACCGTGATGAATATCGCTGCGAAACAGTCACTCGTTATCGCGACGAATATCGCTGTGAAGACCGCACAAGCTATCGTCAAGAATGTCGTAACGAACAACAATGTTATATTGTTCCAGGTTCTGGCGGGGAACAATGCCACGATGTTACCGAATGTGGAACAAATGCCTTAGGACAACAAATTTGTAAAACACGTCGCGTGTGCGAACAAGGACAACCACAACAACGTTGCGAGAATCGACAAGTTTGTGAAAATGTTCCTTACACGGATCGCCAATGTCAAAATGTCAGAGTGCCGTACACGGATCAAGACTGCCGAAATGTCAGCGTGCCGTACACAGACTACCAATGCCAAATGGTGAACGTTCCTTATCAGCGCCCTGTCACTAAATACAGAACAGAAACTCGTACACGTACAGAAGACCGTACTCGCACTGTGACGAAGTATCGCGATGAAGAACGTTGCTGCGAAACACGAACTCGTGAAGTATTTGACAAACAACTCGAATTTCAAGTTGAAGTTTCTTTTCCCAATACTGCTGTCTTAGCAACCAACGAAATAGAAACACTGGATATCACACTTGCGACTCTTCAGCCCGCTTCGATCAGTTTATCGACAAAAAATACAATCTATGGTTATGAAGTTTTATCTCAATCTAATTCAGGCGCAGTCATCAATGTAAACTTGAAACTTAAGCCAAAATACGACTTATCAAATGCAGGTGAAAAATCAATTACAGATTTAAGAATTTCGACATCAACTCAACTCAATAAATTTGTTGTGACTGTTGATGATTCAATCTTAGACTCAGCCGTGTCTCAAAGATTGCAAACTGTATCTTCGATTGAAGTTCGTGACTTGATCACAGATCAATTGATTGAAGAGCAACCTGTTTCAGTACTTGTGAATGGTAAAAAAGGAATTGTTATCCAAACACAACTTGATCCGCAATCAAAATTGAAAGCCATTTTGAAAGTCAAAAGGACTGGAATTCTTGTTGCCAACGGCTTAATTGAATTCACAAAGATCGCAACTTATGAAAAGCGCACGGTGGTTTCAACAGATGTTCAAGGTTTGTCTGATGCAAAACTTTTGACATTAACAGCAGGGAATACTTCAGGTCTGGATGCGACGATGATTCTGACTGATCTTTCTGAAGAGTTCGCTGACGTGACGACAAAATACAATGTCTATTCAATGGAACTTTTAGCTAACGATCAACGCACAAACATTGGTGTAGCGACTGTCACTCGTGATCAATTGAAAGCGACGAATAACGAATTGATCTTAAAAAACATCTTAGGCGCCAAAGCATCAACATATTTAGTCAAAGGCAAAACTTTGCGCTTTCACATCGAGGTTCTTCGCTCGGGTCCTAAAGCCGTTGTTAAATCACCGATCAGCCTTCTCGTGAAGGCTTCGACAAAGATTAAATAATGCATAGAAAGAAGGTTACATGAATAATATTTTCGTAATTTTGATTTTAGTCTTTTCGCAAATATCTATGGCCGATGTCCAACTTCAACCTGGAGACTCTGTCATGATCGGAGGTCGTCAAATTTCTTGCGGTGACACAGGAAGTAGTAAGGCTGGAAAGTGTATGCAAAATAATATCGGCCAAGTCGTGTGCCCTCCTCCAGGCGGTCAATGCGAAACCAATAATATTGGGCAAGTGATCTGCGGCGAAGGAAAGTGCATTCAAAATAATATCGGACAAGTGATTTGCGCACCACACAGACTCGGTGATTGTATGCAGAACAACATTGGTCAAGTGGTCTGCGGTTTTGGGGAATGCCTTCGTAATAATATTGGTCAAGTGATTTGCTCACAAACCCCAGGGGGTGATTGTGAAACAAATAATATTGGACAAGTCATCTGTAATTAATGTTACTGAAAAGGCTAAGTGATCCTCAGCAAATTGTCTCATTGTAAAACAATTAGACAATTTGCTGTTCTCAACTCACTTATACCTGACTTCCGGACGGCTTTAAAATCGCAACAGGATCTGCAGGTATGAATATAGTACGTTTCCTGCACTCATTGTTTGTTCTACTTC
>JBPOIE010000016.1:0-2562 GCA_052034855.1 Bdellovibrionota bacterium
CGATCAGAAATTTTTTGAAAAAGCTCGGACAGGGATTGAGGCGAGTGTTCAGTGCTACTCTGGAAACCAGCCCACTTATTTAATGTTTCTGTAACAGTTTCAACCATTAGAGGTTCACTGTTTCCAATCGTAAAAGTTATATGAGTTAACCCTTGCCCTTCTTCTCCTGACAAAGCACCTGATTCAGCGCCATCTGAAATAATCTGAGAAATTGAAGAAAGAAATTTTCTATCAAGGTATTCTTTTATTTTTTTTGTAATTTTTTTTATATACAGCCCTTCTTCGAGATTATTCATCTGTCTTGAAAGTTCATATTGCTGATAATCTAATTCCTCATACTCCTCTCTATCATTTTCGCTTTTTTGATTTTGATTATTATTAATTTTTGTATATAAACTATTTTTATTCTTATAAACTTCACAAGACTCACTATAAAGTAGATTATATCTTTCAAATTCTTTTAAAAAAGAATCAATATCTTCATTTGAAAAACCAAAAAAATCTTTTGCTTTTTCAGAACCATTTATACAAAGTGCAACATTCCTAAGAAAAGAATGCGAATCATGATAATGAAATCTAGGAAGTATTTCTTGATCCACTAAAAAACGGGCAACAAGGTATTTAATACGTACCCCAGTCTCTTTTTCTTCTTTTATAATATAGTCACTGATTCTTGCTTCTATTTCTCCTCTTGCAACATGCTCTTGTTGTTCACGTTCTGATAATGCAAAAAAATTTTTCTGAGCTTCCTCGTCAGGAAAGCTTTTAGGTGGAATGTTTTTAGATAACATAAAAAATATTATTAATTACCATTAAGTATCTCTCTCTCTCTTTAATTTTGCAAGGATTTTGTTAGAAGATAGACAAAAGCGCGTCGTAAGACGCGCTTTTGTACATAATTTATGTTAATAGCCACCAAGCCTCTCGTCGATAAAGCCGTATATTGTTTTTAATTTTTCAAATTCCTCTACTTTCATTTTTACTCGATTAATGAGTCTGTAAAAGCGTCCCCCTCCCCATGAAAAAGGATCTGCTCCGTCTTTTACTAAATCAGTAAGGCTATTAGATCCATTTATGCTGAAATAAACAAGTTTATGTATACCATCATCTTCCTCATAACCACGATGTACGATTGGGGGACGCTGCGAACTAAGCTCTTTATTAGAATCAAAAAAAATTTTAACTTCTTCCGCTGTAACTGTTTGATTTTTCTTAGAAAGAGCAAAAATTGAGTACTTACTTGCTAGCAATCTCGCAGAGTCCCTCTCAATTATTTCTTTAAAATAATCTTCCTTATCAATAGCACCAACAATCAGGTTAGTAAAAAAATTGTCTTCAAGTTTTCTGTGCGTTGACCCTGATCTGCGTATTCTATTTCTGATTCTATTGTCCGCCATTTTACGTTCTTGTTCGGTGTCTAGATGAAAAAATCGTTCTCGACATGGAAATAGAACCCCTAGTAAATCATTTACTTTTAAAACATCTTTTGCGGTATACTCACCACTACTTATAACGCGAGTTTTGCCACCATAGTCAATATAACCATTTTCTTCAGGTATCACCTCATTTGAAATGACAAGCGCCTCAAAGCCGTTACTATCTGATCCGGATTTTATGATAACTTTACCTTGTGAATCAACGAAAACAGAGCAACCGAAACGAATTTTTGAATCACGTTTCCACTCATGATCTTTCCAAACAATCTCTACAGCAAAAACATTTTTCTCATTGTCAAAAGAAGTCTTCATGGGTACTACTGAATACTCTCTATCGTCATCTTCAATAGTAGTAGGAGCTGCTTCATTAATTTGATTAGAAGACTTACCTGAAATATCATTAATATCAAAAAAATGAATAGCATTATAAGGTAGGTCACGATCTACTAGAAAGTAAGGGGAGTGTACTAGAGCATCTGTTAAATGATAAGCTAACACAGCTTGAACATTAGTTATTTCTTTATGTTTTGCTATTTCTTCTATTACTTGGTGAGTATTTGGTAACATTGAATAGAGTAACCCTTCAGGGGTTTTCCTGATAAGTTCTAATGTAGAGCCTTCAGGAGCTAATTTTTTATCATTATTTGGGTATTCTGGCTTTTTTGGTTCAAACAGATTTTCTTGATTCAAGTTTTCATTAAATGGCAGCATAGCAATATATTTAATTTGTATACTTTTAAGTATCTCTCTCTCTTTAATTTTGCAAGGATTTTGTTAGAACATAGCAAAAGCGCGTCGTACGACGCGCTTTTGTTTTCTAATTGTATTTCACAATTTTCTATCAGCACAAGGATTTCAAGAAAAATTGCTTTAGATGCAAGGCGCATGAAATTTTTGCGACCAAGGCGTACAGCTAGTACGACGCGTGGAGCAAAAATTTCATGCAACGAAGCAGATGAAGTAATTTTTCTCGAAAGACTACCAAGCGAAGTGTGCGAACGCCTTGTTCGATTCCGCCATTCTGTGTGTATCTTCTTTCTTTTTTACTGCTGTTCCTTCGTTGTTTGCGGCTGCAATAAGTTCATCGGCAAGCTTAAATTTCATGGCTTTACCTTTCTTAGAGTTT
>JBPOIE010000148.1:0-15293 GCA_052034855.1 Bdellovibrionota bacterium
ATTGTGGCTTGAGCCGAGTGAAAATACCTCGAAAGACCCTTCGTCATAATATCGATTTTAGCTTTTGTTTTTTCGACTTTAAAATGCTCGAGATAATATGAGTAGCTTGAGCACGAATCAAAATAAAAAATCTGTTTTTTATTCTTATTAAACTCAAAAGCACCCACTTTCGCTTCGAGTGATGGAATATCTAAATTACCACCAAGCCCGGAATGTCCCGCATAAATAATCACATCTGCGTTAAAAACGGCGTCTTTGAAAAATGTGGCAAAAACTTTTGAACGAGATCCGATCGAAGTTTCCACCAGCAAATGTTGAATTTCAATTTGAATTTTTTTACCATTTGTTAACTGAACTTCTTTTGTAAATAATAATAAAGGATATTTCGTTTTCGATTTGACCTGAGTTTTTGTAAACCCTTGTTCCATAAAATAATCATTCATTTCTGTAAAATTGATTCGGCCTGAATCCTCAGGATTTTTAACGTCATCAGCAAAACCATGGATCATGGCAATCGAAAAAACCGAACCATTACCGTTATCACCACGGAGCATGTGACGCTTCATCGTGAGGTCAATTTTTTTAGCTTTTGGTAACGCGATGTCGATCACAACATCTGACGCATAAGGCGCTTTTGATAAATAATCACATCCCTTTTTATACACATCATAAAAATACCAGTAATCACCAAAAGAATCGTAATGATCATCCGTACATTTCTGATCGTAACTCTCATAGGGATTGACCGGCATTGGTAAAATAATTTTTTGTTCTTCTAAAATTTTTGCAGCAGCCTCTTTGTGTAAAATCATCTGACCTTTATTTTCATACACAATTTCAATTAAATTATTTTCAATTTGTTGAGAAGAGATAATTTTAATTTGTGACGGAGCTTTCGGCGCACCAAGTCCGCCGACAAAGTAAGGCATAAGGTCGTATTTACGAACAACGGCTGACGAATGCATGAGCCCGAATAAATGTGAAGCGTGAAATTCAGCTCGTTCCATATCTGTGACATACTCAGAATCAGCTGGAATTTGAAATTGAGCTCTGTATTTAAATTGAACCTCTTGAACACTCGGCCCAATAATTTGAGAAAAAACCGGAGTCGACGCTAAAAGTGACACAAAAAGAATAACTATATTTTTCATAGAATAAAGGTATATCCCAGACTTCGTTCAAATCATACTGTTCAGATTTTTGACAGCTAAGTTTTACTCAGCTTTAAAGATTTGAATGACTCCATCAATGAAGGAATAAAAATAATAAGCACGCCCAAAACAATCGCCATATCTGCCACATTAAAAACACCTGTGCGTGCGAAGGTAGAAAATTTAAGATCAATATATAAAAAATCGACGACATGACCATTTTCATGCGTCAATCGATCGATGACATTCCCTATACCGCCCGCTAAAATGAACGAGTAAGCATAGAGTTCCTCTGTGGTTAATTTGTTTTTCATCATCGACCACAACATCGCAGTCAGTCCTATGACAACGATGACTCCAAAAATAATAAATCGAGTCGTGCTTGACCAATTGCCACCCATTCCTAAAAAGGCTCCAGGATTTTCAGCATAGACCAATTGAAAAATGCCATTTAAAAACTCTATTGCCGGAGTGCCTTTTAATTTATCTACAGCCCACACCTTGGTCCATTGATCTAAAACAAGGGTTGTGACTAAAATACTAGAAACAATGAAGAATTTATTTTTAAGCATACTTATCATTTCCCTATTCTGCGTAATCCCTGCGTTTGCGGCAACTGAAATTTCACCGATTCTAGGTGTCGGCACTGATATTTTCGCATTTCAAATCGAAGGATTAGGAGCAAATACAAAACCCATCGAGTATGAACCAAATATTCCTGGGCTGACTCGTCTTGGCGTGAGTGCATATGGTTATGGAATCTCTTACGGAATTCGTGCAGATGTGAAAGAACTTGATCCTTTGAAAGGACAAAGCGACTTTACTGATTTTCAATTTGGATATCACAACAACAACTGGGGCGCGGCTTTATTTGTACAAAACTATAAAGGTTTTTTCATTAAAAATTCGGACCAGTTCTCAAGCCCGACACCCTACTTTTTATTTCCCGATCTGAAATGGACTCACTATGGATTGATGGGTCGATATGCAATGGACAATCAAGGTTTTTCTGTTTCAGCATTGATTTCACAATCAGAGCAAATTAAAAAAACCGCAGGCAGCTATTTTTTAGTTGGAGGCTATAGGTATCATGCCCTAGATTCCGACAACACTCTCATACCTGCGACTCTTCAAGGCATCAATGTAGATATGGATAACTTGAGAAAACTAAAAGCAAACTCATTGAATTTGGGCGTCGGCGCAGGAAAATATTGGGTGAGTGATTCCCATTTCTTCATCGGCGGAGTCTTTGATTTACTGGGAACACTGGCTGTTTATGATTATCAAAATGTGTCAACATCCTCGGCCAACTCCTACGGGACATTGAGCTTTAATTTTAAAGCAGGGCTAGGCTATTCCGGTGAGCACTTCAGAACAGGATTCACAGTTGTCGGAGAAATAACGACATTGAAGGGCTACAATGATTCCTTTATCAAACCTGCAGCTTCACAACTGATGTTGTACTTTAGATACGCTTTTTAATTCATCTTATGACTTAATATTTATAGCCCACTTTTAGAATCACTTGCAGATCATTTTTTCCAGTTAAAAAATTCGGACGGTCAGGCACATCTTTTCTGTTTCCGCGCTGATCCATCACGCCCAGTTCTGCATAGCTACCCGCCCGAGTTTCAATACCTGCGGCAATCGTATTTTCAGTTAATCGACTTGATGAGCGTAAAATAGTTTCTGATTGAGCACGTAAATACACGGAAGCGTTATCTGTGATCTGGTAAGACAACTTAGCTTCGGCGTTGAGGTTTAAAGTGCTCGTGTCTTTCAGTGTTGAAACTCTCGTTCCAATGTCAGCATTTAATTTCAACCGACAACGGTCTCCAAATTTACGGTTTTCTTGAAGTCCAATGGCCAACGTCACAAAAGTTCCCCACTGATCTTTTGTGGCTTCTTGATAAGTGTAATCGAATGCTGTTCCTGCAGAAATACGATTCGCAATAGAATGGAACCATTCTTGCTGCCCTGTCGACTGCAACAGCCCCCATTTTTTCTTATCCGAGAGATTAATAAATCCCACACCGCGTTTCCAATATGTCACATTTCCTTGATTGATATTATCTTGAACTAACGCAAAAATATTCTCTGACGTGAACTTTTGTTTCATCGACACATTGCCTTCTCGAGTCTCTCTTGCCGAAGTGCGGTCGGGATCTGAATAGAGCTCTGTTGTATAGATAAAAGCATTCGACAAGCCATCTGCACTCGCACAACTCACACTAATGTCAAAACCATGCGTTCGACCAAAATCATCGCCAAAAATATTTCGATTTTCATTTTTATCAAGCCCACGACCAAGCAAAACTTGATTATCGTTGGAAAGTTTGAATCTATAGATACAGGACACTTTTTTGCTTTTTGTGTCTTGAATGAAATTTACTGGCAATTGATTTTTTATGACTAAGGGAATTTCATTCGGAGCATAATCTATTTTAAGAATCGGAGTGTTATAATCCTCAGCGCGAAGAGTACAGGTCGCAACAGCTTCGCCCGTTGAACTACTGAGGGTCTCACACTTTTCACCATAGTACTGTTTTGCATTTAAGCGAGATAAAGTTCTTTGCGCTTCATTGGCTTTTCGACTGGCTTCAATAAAATCAAAAGGAGTCACTTGCGCCCATGAAAACGAACCCAAAAATAAAATAAAAATACTCGTTACCACCATTCATTTGTCGGAACAACCGATGAGCAGATTGAACAAATTCACCCAGTCATGCAATAAAAGTCGACTGTCTCAAAGTTGGACAGTGGACGTCTTTAAAAACAAATATAAGCCGTCTCAGAAGGTATAAATCATGCTTCATGAATTCATGATGAAAACAAAAATATTCAAAATTGCTATTGCCACAACACTTCTGAGCCAGACAACAACCAGTTTTGGGTTAGATCTTTCGCAAATCGATAGAGCCTCTGTCAACGAATCCTCTACCTCACAGCGCTGTTTTACCGCCGAGCGTCTGAACACTACAGACTATTCAACGAAAGATCTCGAGACAGAAAATAAACTCTGTGCTGTACTCCTTGAGTCGGCAGGTCTTTGCCCCAAATTAACGAGCACTTCTGCAGGGATCAAAGTCTTTGATAACTCTTTAAATTTAAATCTCGCTGATTTCAATCAACGTTTTTGCGTTTCACAGAAACCCATCGATCGTCTAAATCAAGTCAAATTGAAGTCTCTCGGAAAATTTAAGCACACCATGGATCTGACATACTCGCAATCCAATTTAACTTACTATCATTTATCACGCATTTTAGATGCGGGACGTGTCCCAGTCAGTGTTTTAAAAACCCTGAGTGCAAAAACCCATCAAACTCTGACTGAAAATGCAGTCTCAAACTTAACTGCGCTCAATGTTCCCACAACTAAGATCATTTCACAGAGTTGGAGAAGTCTTTTAGCCAGATACAAATCCAGCGAGGTAAAACAACGCCGAGGTTTTATTGATGATAAGTCCGGAGTTGCTGTGGGCGTGATCGTTGACAACATCAAAGATGATTTTATTTATGCAGAACTTGATAAATTTCCAGATTTAAATAATTTGGATGCGACGCCATTATATAAAAAAGTATTTTCAAACCTATCCATCAACGAAATCGTTGGTACAGATCGATTTCAAAAGATTTCAGCAGCACAAACTGCCACTGAAATGAAAGATATTTCAGACATGATCGTCATGGATACAATCCTTAATCAAGTCGATCGCTACGGAAATATGGCAAAGAAAAATATCTGGTACTTCGTTGAAAATAATAAGTTAACCAAAGTCAATGCAGAGTATGATTCGAATAACAAAGTCTTAGAAACACAAAAAACTGAAATGAAAGCCAAAGGTGCGGTCTTAGTTAAAGAAATGTATTTGATCGATAACGACGCGGGATTAATATTTGAGTCTGAATTTGAAAAGAAAAATTATGTTTCAAATTTAACTCATCTGAGTCCCAGAACATATACAAAACTCTTAGCTCTTTACAAAAACCATGAAGCTTTCGAGCAATTGATGGTTCGCTCACTGTTAGTCGGTCCTCAAACAGCTTTTAAAATCGAAAACAATCTCATTCGAGTGACAGAAAAATTGATTGAGCGCTGCAAATCTGGTGACTTAAAACTGGATATTGACAGAGATTATATCATTGGACTCAAGACGACTTTAGAAAAAGTCAGCTGCGAATAGTTTTATGAGCGTGATTCAATATTGAATATCTCTAAGAAATCAATGTTCAGCTGGTAGACGCCTTTGTGTTTACCATCGAAAGTTGTTTTTTGAATGGCTGAAGCAAATTCTTTGATTTGTAGCTTAATCTTGTCAAACCCGCTTTGATCTGTGGTGAAGGTAAAAAAAAGATTCTCTTTTTTTTCTTCAATTTGAGTTAAACTCTTCTGATTCAAAAACGTTTTCATTAAAAACTGGTGTGTGCGGGTTAAAGGATGGTCTTTACCAAAATGTGTTCTGGTGTTTTGAATTTTAATGATCTTATGATTATTCTGGTCGTATTCGATTTGCCCCATTCTATCGAGTAAGATCAAACAGTTTTTAACTTTGAACGAATCAATTCCTAAATGTTGGGTTAACAGAAATGGATTCTTTTGAATTTCTTTAATCCATAGTGCCACATGAATCAAAATAAACTGATCATCCATCAAGTAACTTAAATCATCACTGAGATGCGACCTTTGAGCTTGTGCGACATCGACACTGAGATTTTTTTGTTTCTGTAAAGTTGATATTCTTTGAAATAAAAAATTCTTTCGGTTTGAGTTGTCTGTGGCCCCATACGAGCGAAGTAATAAGAGGTAATCAATCTCATCATGTAAAAACTCAAGCGCTTGACCCGCTAAAAAAACTTGATCCTCGTTCAAGTGATGTGTTTCCGAATTCAAAACCTTCGATAAAAATGTATATTGAATTTTTAAGACTTCAGACAAATAACGAATTGAGTATTTGGGTTTTGTTTTTTTTAAAAGCGTGACTTTATCAGAGAGTGCTTCTTTGTAATCGGTATAATCATAAATCAGGTATTTCATATTATACCAATGGTATAATTAATATTCGATTTTTACAATTATAAATAATACTAAAATATGAACTTTAGAGGGAATCTACTTTTGCTTTGAAGAACAAAGCAAAAAGAAGCGATCAATACAAAATAGGAGGTATTATGAAACGCAATTTTAAAACCGAAGGACAAAAAACATTAACAGCTCTTGCAGTACTTTTGACTCTGGCATCAACAACACTGTCAGCTGCAGAGAACACAACAACGACAAAAGCTCTGAGCGGCATCAAAATCGTGCCTAGTTTAGGTTACACATATTTTAACATCCAAGGTACAGATTTGGATTTAAAATCAAAAGGCGGAAGCTCTGCTGCAGTTTTAGCGCAAGTTAAAATGATGGATCAACTGGATCTTGAAACCGGTTTACAATATATCGAAACCGGAGCAAAAATGAGTGTTGATTTTGGTTTCCTCAGCTTCGACACCGCTCAGTTTGAGATCAGTAACATTGCAATTCCCTTATTAGCAAAATACTCATTTAACTCTCCCCAAGCTCAAGAAGTTGGTTTTTACGGAAAAGCCGGTCTGATCCCCATGTATGCCGTGCAAGCAAAGCTTAAAACACTGACTGAAACAACTGATATCAAATCAGACATCAATGCCTTTACAGCCCTCACACAAGTTGCAGTGGGTGGCGATTGGGAATCGATGGGTGGACGAATTAATTTGGATGTCTCCTACAATTATGGTCTGACGAGCTTTTCAAAAAGTCTTGGTGGCCGAACTGCAGGCTATCAGATTTTAGCCGGTTACACGATTCAACTGTAATTAAATATCTCAGATCATAATGAAGAAAAATCAGGAGAACCTATCTATGAAAAATATTATTTTAATCTCTGCTTTAGCGATTGCAATCTCTGCTTGCCAATCACTTCCGTACCAACCCTACGCCCGAGACGTGAAGAAAAAGCCAAACACAAATGGAATCATAGCACTTAAGTTAGACCACCGCGAAGAAGATCGCTCTAAAGCTCAAACAATGATGTCATCGAATTGTTTGAATACAAATGTGAAAATTCTAGAAGAAGGCGAAGTTGTGATCGGTCAAGAATCAAACACAAATTCAAAAACTTCAAAATCAGAAGGTACAAGCGCGAGCCAGGTCGGCAGTCTTTTCGGTCTTCCCGTGATGTCTGGTGGTCAAGATCCCACGGACACAACAAATTCACGAGTTTCAACAACTCAAGTGAAGGAATGGCAAATAAGTTATGAATGTATTAGCAAAAAATCGACAACGAGGTAATTCGACTTTGTTGGTTTGATCGCTCGGGGGAGGCCACAAGCCTCCCCTTTTTTTTAATTAAAAGGCATCGTTAATGAAAATAGCAAAGGATTTCCAAAGCTAAAGATTTGACGCAGTTTATTTTGATGAATTCCATAAATCACCAGCGAATCAGGACTCATATCAACTTGGACAGAAAAAGGTTTCATCGAAGTACCGAAATTAATATGTCCATCCACTTTAAAATTTTGAAAGATCGGTCCTAATAAAAATTCCGTATCAAGAACGGGATAAATTTTTTGTTGTGGCGGCAATTGAACAACAACGGCCGGTTTTAAAGAGAAATCAATTAATTCATTAGAATCAATCAACAGTGTTCCAATTTTCACCCATTGTGATTGAGGATCTTTCAGTTTTCTTGTGAGTAAAGAAAACTCACGAAGCACGGAAGACATTTCGATCCGCAAACAATCTTCGCCGTTGATCAATGAAAAATAACTTCCTAAAAATGACTGACTGCCCTTAGGCATTACAGAGGCATCACAAATTTCAGCTGCCGAGATCGGTTTAATAAACGTTGTAAAGGGTTCACGAACATATAAAGCCGCATACTTTCGAATCAACAGTTGATCTAAGAAAACCTCTGACATTAAACCTGAACCTGAATGCGGCAATCCGAAAACATGACCCAATTCATGAGTCACAACATATTGCAAAAGTTGACGGTACGACCAAGCATTATCAATCACTTCAGTCGATTTCTTTTTATAAGAAAAGCTGCCTTGATCGCCAGATATGTAAATAACTCCACGGCCTTTAAGTTGGCCCTGATCATAACTTTTCCGTAAAGTTACACCGACATATTTAGTCGGATCTTTTAAATAGGTGATCTCTTCAGCATCTAACGTGGAATAACCAAATTTAAAAACAAGATCTGTCGTCGAGTCACATTTCTCAGTCGGCAAAAAATTCTGATTTGCCAAGATAACAGTTTCTGATTCGAAAGGATTTTTTTGCTCTATTTGTAAGACTGATTTGGAATCCAGCTGTTCTTTCCAATACGAAAGAGATTGTAAAATCACAGCCGTTGCTTGTGCTTTCGGGATTGAGAATTCACTTTCAGAAAACTGGAGGCAATAACGAACTTCAATTGAGTTTTTGACAAACCATGGGTTTTTTGAAAATTCAAAGACTTCCCCGCCTGAACTGACCCAACCTCCTGGATCAGCAAGACCTAGTGATCGAAAAAATAAAGAAAAAAGAAAAAAAATAAATACGACATGTTTACGGAGTAGCATTTAAAAAACCCTTTCGTTTGAAAAGATAATCAGTTTGAGTTTGGCCAGATTCAGACGAGGATAAATACATCAACTGATCCAAACCTTTTCGACTCAAATCAAGTTCTAAAATAAAGGTCTGCGAATGCTTGAGTTCGGCAGAATCGACATAACCAGTAAAATAAATACCGACCGTCATCAGCTTGAGCATTTTACCATTCTCGATTATTTTTCTTGGGAGCGGATAAATCACATGACTGATTTTGACGTGATCAATGGGTTCATAAAACAAATCGATATTCTGAATAAAATCTAGGGCCACTGTCCCATGCGATTGCTTGAAACGATCTTGAGTTAACTCCCATGCCTGTCCGCGCGAACTGTAGACTTGCACACTTGTATCTGTGCACTCTTCGACCTGAAAGACGGCTTCGACCAAACCTGGATTTGTGCATTTTTCTTTACAAATAAACTCATCACATTCAATTCGACAATGTCCGGTCTGTAGAAAAAAATTAAATTGTTGATTACAGACGAATTGCTCTTGGAATAATCCAGGCGATTTATAATTCGATATTCGCTTCAATTCATTCTCTGGATCTTGAACGCTGACGGCAGCTATGGCTGTCAGCGAATATAAGAAACTGAAAACGATGATCTGAACTAATTGCAAACTGGCACCGGCTTGCACTGAAGACCTACGACAAATAAATCATTCTGAGTCACTTGCGGTTGTTGATCTTTGTACAAGACAAAAATTTGCGTGTCTTCTGATTGATTTTGAACATCTGACGAATAAGAAATCCAATCTTTATCAAAAGTTAATCCGTGAGAATATTTTTTTCCAGCAAAGTTAAATTCTTGTTTGTAATTGTTTTTACAAGATGAACCCTGATCAACAAGTCCATTTTTATCGATGTTAGAAAGTGGTTTCAAAAATTGCTCTTTCAATTTTTGTTCTGTCATTTTACTTTTTTCGTAGACTAAAAATGTACAACTTGAAATCGTCTTTGCATCTGGCGCATTCGGATCAGCGTCTTCAACGATCATTGGTAAAATAAAACTTTCTGAAATTTGTTTATATTCACTTTCTGACACTTCCTGGTCATTGTATTTAAACACACTACTTCCTTGAGTAAACCCCATCACACTGGTCTTTGCAGATAATGTGTTTTTCACAGACCCATATTGAATTTCACCGTATTGTTCCAGTCCCATATTGAATTGAAAAGTCGCCATATTCACATCTACAGATGTTGACATTTTCATCGTCTGACTAAAGAGTCCCAAATCAACACTGTCACCACGAGAAAGCATATCGATCGCTACGCGCATTTGAATGGCATTATTTATTTTTTGAATTGAACCTGTTAAGGCGCAATTGATCGCAATTTCTCTGACTTTATATTTGTCGATAAAAGTTTGCTTTTGAAACTTAATTGATACCGAAAATGATCCATCAAATTTGTCGCCAACAAGCGGATTCATTTGCATTTTTGCTTCCATCGTCATCGGACAATTCGGACCAGAAATTTTTAAATGAAAGTTTTTAAATTTAACTTCGACGCCATCTTTTTGAACGACGACGAGCTCTGGAGTGCGCTCTTCAGTTGTTTGACAAGCTTCAAGATCGTTTTCAAGTTGTTCGAAAGTCTTCAGCGCTTTCGGTGAAAGTGTTTCTGATTTTTCATCCACACCTTCAATTTGAGTTTTTTCAGAAATCAATTTTGAAACGGCTGCAAATGTTTCACCCGTTGAACTGATTTTCTGATCTATAGCAAATGAGAATTGGAAGGCAAATAGAAGTATTGAGAAAACCGAAATGCGTCCGATCAGAGCTTTTACCATGTTCGTTCCTTTGTAAAAATTTGAATTAGATATAGTCATGATTTTTTTAAATAACAACCCATTTACGTCAGACAAAAACCTCTCTGCAAATATATCGAATTTGATCTAAAGTATTAAACTTGTCGTCATTTTTCTGGCTATAAAGTAATCATTTCAAAGCGGATTCCTCAGATGATTATCTTATTTTTATATTCTAAAAAAATCAGACCTTCATTTCATTTTTTATATTCTATGATTATAAAACAAAGGAATTGAGAATATGAAAAGACTTCTAATCACGGCGCTCCTCATCGTTTTTGCAGGCTGCAACTACACCCAACAAAAAGATTTATCGTCTCTGGCTTCGGGACAAACCAACTGTCAGAAACCACATTGATTGATTTTCAATTGATCAAATCCTATTCCCTGTCTGGATGTTTAAATTGCCATTCAGGTTCACAAGCTCCGGATATCAACGCAGTCCAAGGAGCAAGAACTGCAATTGTTCGCATACTGGCTCGAGTGGATGTGGACACAATGCCGCCAACAAGTGGTGGTTATCAAATGTTGAATGCGTGCCAAAAAGCTTTACTCCATAAATGGTCGGACCTTGGTGCTCCTGATACTTCAACAACAACTGTGGCTTCCAGCCAAAATGTACAATGTGTCACTCCGACACAGGAAATATGCCAGATCTGCAGTTTTACCCGTATTCTACTCTGATGTTGAAATCGACAAAATGGTCAGCACCTGGAAAATCGAGCACGATCTTAAAGAAGTCGTCGGAAAAACAATGCCACCAAAAAACTCTGGCATCAGCTTTCTGACGAAAGAAGAAAGTGATTTCTTAGCTCAGTGGATTGATGCAGGGAAACCCGAATTCTAAAAAACTAAATCTGATACCAGTCCATCGAAAGTTGCGCCAATTTTTCATCGGCTGAATCCTTCACACGATCAGCCATTTTTTCAAGTAGAATTGACAACTGCGCTTTCATCCAATCATAGTCCGCTGTTGAAAGGGAAATCACTGCTGTGTAGTGCAAATGGGAATTGTTTTTCTCTTTGACAGCATCAATGGTTTTCAGTCGCCAGTTCGCATGATGAATAGCTAACAGAGGTGACGTTTTTTCCAAATGAATCATTGGACTTTTCACTTTGAATTGAGTTCCTTTGAATTCAATCAAATCTGTTTCGAGTAAAAATTCGATGATTGATAAAATTTTTGCCCGTGGAATTTGAAAATAATTTTCCAATGCTTCTGCCGTTCTGAGTTTGGGATTCATCAGTGCCATATGAACAGCCGCATACTGCCAGTGACTGTAGTATTGCATTTGATCATCCGCACTCAAACCCGCTTTGATTTTTAAACGCTTTTTGAGAACATTTTCTTGATTTTTTCGCTGCTCGATTTGTTTTGCAAAAATCGCTTTAGATTCTTGAGTCCCCGAACGGGCCTTTAAAATCAAAAGAATTAAATACTCTGTATCAGCATCATTCAGACCCATCCACTTTGCACAGGCTGCACCCTGTTCAGGACTGAAGTGATAATCACCTGCTAAAACATGAGTCACAAATGGGGTCTGACACGAAAGAGCTTTGGCTAATTGAATTCTTTGGCCGCGTCCTTTACTGGGAGCCAGCTCGATCCAATCAACGATAAACTTTTTGTAATCATCATAATCATAAATTGAAATATACAGCATTTGAGCCTCGATATTTAGTATTACTTAATAAATAAATGGATTTTTTGTAAATAGCAATTGAATTACAAAGACACAGTGGTAGTTTTGATATCAACAGCCTTGGGGGTAAAAATGAAAACAACTCGCCTTTTTCTTAAGACCATCTCATTGATCGGACTGATCAGCGTGTCCTCATTTGCAAAAATAGATGGTGGCATCAGTGGTGGTGGCGGCTACGTGATCAACCCTATTCGTCCATCATATCCGCAATCGACCGAAGTCATCGAAGATATGATCAAAGAATCGAAAAAATTGGTCGTACTATATGTCCAACAGAAAAAAAATCAATTCCATGCCGATCAAATGGGTGGACATGAAAAACGACTGTACGATCAACTTCTCAATTCATCACAAAAAAATATTGATCAAGTCTTGGCCTATTACAGTGTTCATGTAGAAGACGAAAATCCGTGCTATACCAGCGATAAAGTTCCTGTTGATGGAAGTATTTTTTCTGAAAAACCAAATTCAATTTGCATCAGCGCACACACGTTTGCAGAAAAAGTTCATGCAGCAACTGTTCACGTTCAAGCCGCAGCATTGATTTTGCACGAAATGAGTGAAGTGGTTGGGCTGTCTGACGAAGACGCGATTCGATTGCAAAAAATTGCATTGAATGAAATTAAATAATGAAAAATTACTGTTTTACACAACGAGTTGTTAAAAAATAACAATTTGTTGTATTTGTTTTACTTGGCGTTGCAGAACAATTCATTTGTACTGGCGTTTCTTTAACAGCTTTAAAACCAGGTTCACATGACGTATTTCCAGACGCATCACACGTCAACATAGGCCAAGCGACATATTTAATCCCTGTGATCGCAAAAGTCTCACTATGTTGAGTCAGACAACCACCATAGCTTTGTCCCCGAATAAAATCAGTCGCTTTGATCGATCCTGTGGTGCTGACACATTTTTTTGCACCCCAATAACAATTCGTTAAATTTGCAGACGGGTTCGAATCACAATTCATTTGCACAGGAGTCTCATCAATAACTTGAAAACCCTCAGCACAGGTCGCTACTCCTTGAATATTACAACTGAGCATGGGCCAAGCGACATCTTTCGCGGCGACCTCGGCATACGGTTGAAAAGCCGAATTCACTTGATAGAGGCACGAACCCAGCACCTGACCTTTAGCGACATTCACTGAATTATCGACGCCGACTTCATTGCCAGTAAAAGTAAAGTTCTGAAATGCGATCAGACATAAAGTTGCTGCCAACAGAATTCCCAAACGCTTCATTAATTTTTGAATAAAACTTAGATTTTTCATGTTTCCCCCTGATACTTTCATGCGAATTAATTTTTCACGCAACGAGTGGTCAGCCAGTAACAATTTAAGGTATTTGTTTTACTTGGTGTTGATGAGCAATTCATTTGTACAGGTGCGTCTTTAATCGGTTTAAAACCAGCTGCACAAACTGTGTTTCCAGCGGTATCGCAAGAGACCATCGGCCATGCAATGTAATCGATCGCCTTCACAGTGAAATTCTCACTGTGTTGAGTGAGACATCCACCATAAACCTGTCCTTTAACGAAATTCGATAAATCTTTTGAACCTGTCGTTCTGACGCATTTTTTTGTAGCCCAGTAACAATTTGACAAATTTGCTGAAGGGTCACTCGCACAATTCATTTGAACCGGAGTTTCGTTAATAACTTTAAAGCCAGTCGCACAAGCAGCTACGCCAAGACTATTGCAACTGAGCATTGGCCAAGTGATATCATTCGCAGAAGGAGTCGTTGCCGGCTTAAATGCACCATCGAGCTGATACATACAACTCCCCAAAATCTGACCTTGAGCAGCAACGACAGGTTTGGACGTTGTATTGCTGACGCATGTTCCATTCGACTGAAGAGTGTATCCAGAATTACATGAAGTTAACACACACTGTCCGTAGTCTGTACCTTGTGGATTGCATTTTTTTGTTCCAGCACCATTATTTTCAGAACATGATTTTGTTGAATTAGCGATGCATGGCACAGGAGTTTGCACAACCGGATTTCGTGTATTTTGACCTGATTGATTTGCTGTAACTGATGACGACGAGGAAGCGTCGGATTGAGTTTGCTGTTTACAACTCAAAGAGAGAAAAAAAAGCACTGGCAATAAAATAGCCCATTTAATAGGTGTACGAACTGTTCTCATGATTCCCCCATGCACATATCACTATTCTGCATCGGTTGAATAATTAAGAATATCAATAGTTCAATTTTCTCACTTTAATTAAAAAAACGTCTCAAACTCAGATTCAATTCTCAGCTTGAGACGTCTATTTTCTAAGAATAAAAAAGCTGACCGCTCTGAGCACGCGCTTTTAATTTCGCATTTGGAGTTAAGCGCGCTTTTGCATTTCGTTTTTCAGCAAACACTGTTAATTTTTCAGCGATAACTTTACATCCGACACTGTCAGCATACTTTAAGAGTCCGCCACGGAATGGAGGAAATCCAGTACCCATGATCATCGCCAAATCCACTTCATGCGGAGTTTCAACAATGCGATCTTCATCAAGTGCTAAAGCACACTCATTGATCATCGCAAACACTCCACGTTCTAAACATTCGCTGACATCATACGGATTTGTCGGGGCACTCATGCCTAATTCAGAATAAATTGACGAATCCACTTCCGTTTTTCGACCAGATGAATCGTATTTATAAAATCCTAGATTTGTTTTTTGACCTAAGCGCGATTTGTTTTCAGAAAGCTTTTGCATCAAAGCTGGAACTTCCACGCGATCTGGATATGCTTTTTTGAAAATATTTAAAACTTTCACACACACATCTAATCCTACAGAATCCATCAGCTCAAAAGGCCCCATCGGCATTCCAAATTGTCGAACGAATGCTGTATCAACAACATTGATATCCATTCCTTCTGCCATGAAAAAAGCCGCTACAGACATGTAAGGTAATAATAAGCGAATAACTAAAAATCAAGGGCAAACTTTAACAAAGACAGGCAATTTTCAAATTTTTTTAGATAATTCAAAAAAATTCGCAA
>JBPOIE010000048.1:0-1515 GCA_052034855.1 Bdellovibrionota bacterium
CATTTAATAAAAAATTGACTCTAAATCTACAAAAAAAAAAAACAACACAAACAAGAAAAAAATAAAGATTTTTAGGAGACAAAAAAAAAATCAAAACGACAGTTACAACTTCAATCGCGGGTCGCCAAATTACAATCGAAACAGGACGTCTTGCAAAACAAACTGATGGTTCAGTTTTAGTTTCATGCGGAAATAATGTGGTCCTCGTTACGGCAGTTTCTGCGAAAGAAGCAAAACCTGATCAAGGTTTCTTTCCTCTAACAGTTGAGTACATTGAAAAATTTTACTCAGTTGGTAAAATTCCAGGTGGATATTTTAAACGTGAAGGTAAACCTTCAAATGAATCTGTATTAAGTGCACGTATTATTGATCGTCCCATCCGTCCCTTATTTCCTGAAGGTTATTTGAATGACACTCAAGTTGTAGCAACAATTTTATCTGCTGACGGATCTTTCCCGATGGATGTTCTTGCTGGTCTTGGTGCTTCGGCGGCATTACATATTTCTGATATTCCATTCGCAGGTCCAACAGCTGCGGTTCAAGTCGCTCGTGTAGATGGTCAAATGCTTGTGAATCCAACTCCTGAGCAATTAGCAAAATCAGATATGGATATGATTGTATCTGGTACTAAAAACGGTTTATTAATGGTTGAAGGCGAAGCGAAATTTATCTCTGAGGCAGATGCCTTAGCTGCTTTAAAATTTGGTCATGCTTCAATTATGCCATTACTTGCAATGCAAGATGAATTGCGTGAAAAAACAGGTTCAGTGGCAAAACGTGCGTTCACTCCAAAAGTGATCGACGCAGATTTTAGAGCAAAAGCTGACGCTTTATTAATGCCATTGATTGATAAGGCGATGAATATCAAAATCAAACAAGATCGTTATAACGGTTTTGCAGATGCTAAAAAAGTCGGTAAAGAAACATTACTTGCTGGAATCACAGATGATAAATTAAAAGCGCAACGTGAAAAAGAGTTGGGCGCGATCATCGAAGACTTAAAGTATAAATCAGCGCGTTCAATGATCTTGGACAAAGCTCATCGTATTGATGGTCGTGATCTAAAAACTGTTCGTCCAATTTCTTGTGAAGTTGGTATTTTACCGCGTGCCCATGGTTCTGGTTTATTTACTCGCGGTGAGACTCAATGTTTAGGTGCGATCACTTTAGGTACTGCTGATGACGAGCAAAGCGTTGAGACATTGAATGGAACTGTAAAACGTAAATTTTTATTACATTATAATTTCCCTCCGTACTCTGTGGGTGAAGTGGGTCGTTTCGGTGGACAAGGTCGCCGTGAAATCGGACATGGAAATTTAGCAGAGCGCGCGATCAAAGCTGTTCTTCCAGATCACACAACATTTCCTTATACAATTCGCATCGTTGGTGAGGTTCTTGAAAGTAATGGATCAAGTTCAATGGGGACTGTGTGTGCCGGTGTTCTTGGTTTATTAGATGCGGGTGTTAAGCTAAAGCATAACGTTGCAGGTATTGCGATGGGTTTGATTAAGGAAG
>JBPOIE010000092.1:0-11410 GCA_052034855.1 Bdellovibrionota bacterium
TGCCAAAGAATTTATTTCTGAAGTCGAAGTCACAAAAATTGATTGGACGGAAATTGTTCGTCCGATTATTTTTTTAAGTCCTGATGAACCTATTTTAAACGCTCTTAAAATTTTACAATCTAAAAAAAGTCATATGGCTGTCATTCGAAGAAAAAATGAAATTTTGGGTATTGTGACTTTAGAAGATATTTTTGAAGAAGTCGTCGGCGACATTTACGACGAAGACGACAGCCCGGCAGTATTGTTATCTTCAAATTCTAAAATACGAACTATGAATTTACCTAAAAAATAGAAATTATTCGTCGCCGGCGGCAACCCATTCATTATAATCTTTTAAGAGTTCAGGTTTACAAGCGCGTAGTGTGATGACTGTACCGTCTTTTGTTTCGCCTTCGGATTCAAAAAGATCGATGAGAAAACCAACTTCACTGAACATCTCGTCAGACTCTTTGTCGATTTCAACTGGAATTTCGATTTCAACCGGAGTTTCGGGATTGAATTTTTGAAGAGCTTTGATCAACTCAGCAGCGGTTAGTGTTTGCGCAAGGACAGCTTTGATGTCGCCTTGAATACCTTCTTGTTCAGCTTGTTTACTAATAGCAGAGATACGGTTTTTAGAAATCATACAAATCCTTTATTTGAGTATTTTGTGCCAGACTAATAGAGGTTGGCTCGATTTGCACTCAAAATGATAAACAAACTTTTTAGTATCACAACTAGACTTAGTGATAAAGGCCGTACGTAAATGTAGAATATGAATGACCACCCTAAAGCCATCAGTTAGCATTAGCTTATGGCTTTAAATAAATTGTTGGACAATCTAAGTTGTTCGCTGGGTCAATTTTACACTTTGAGTCCCGTCCTCTCCTGCAGCAAAGATTTAAAAGTGAAGGAAGTCATTCGATTAATGAATGAAAATCATGTGGGTTCAGTGGTCATTGTTGAGCATAAAAAACCAATAGGAATATTTACTGAACGTGATGTCTTAAAAAAAGTTGTGGGTTCTCAGGCTGTTGATATTCACACAACGCCCATTGAATATTTAATGACCAGAGATCCTGTGACAATCACTTTAGAAACATCGTTTACTCATATCATGGGTGCAATGAGATTGGGAAAATTTCGACATTTAATCATTGTGAATCAAAATGGATATCTTGAGGGCATCATTTCAATTAAAGATGTTTTAAGTCGAGTTATTGATCTGGTGAATGATTTAAAAGAGTAAGTGTCAAATATTTGAAGTTGTTTGTATTTTAAGGTCAGCTCTTCACTGACTTAACGATTTAAGTCGTTGGATTCTTTTTTTTAAATTTTGCTCAATAAATTTATAATCTTCAATTCCAGTTCCAGAGTCTTCTATTTTTTTCAAAAGAGCTTTGTCATTTGTGATCGAAGCTTTAAGGCTTGTGATTTCTTCTTGTCGCATTTGCGCTCGAATTTTAATATTTGTTTGCTCTGTCACTTCGCGAAACTGTTCGCTGTCGCGTTGGGTTGAATTCTGCGGAGAAAAAGGATCTTGATCCGACAGAGGAGCCGGGGGAATGGCTTCTGGTATTTTTTGATGAGAGTTTTTTGGAGTTGCGGTGAGTGTCGGCTTTGCAGCTTCAGCTGGCGTTTTCTCGATTGTCGATTCTGATGGATACTTGGTTTCAGAAGTTTGGGGCAGTGAACTTTCAATTTTTTGTTGATTATTAAAAATGAAAACCATGTACACTGTTGAAACAATAATTCCAACAACCAGTATCTTGATTTTTGTTTTTGAAATTGAGCTCATTTTATAATATCCTCACCATCATCTTGAAACTGAATTATTTAAATGTAAATGATCCCGAGTTGTTAATAGTTTTGTTGTCCGCATTATTTATTCCATGGATGTAAATTTTTTGACCGCTTATTCCAGTAGCTGTGGGTTTGAAATTAAATCGGTGCGGGTTGTTTCCAGCGTCGTCGCAGGCGGCACCCACCGCAGGTTCTGATGAAACATTTGCAGATCCAGCTCCGACCATTGTTCCCACACCAGCAGGGCCACCAGCGTACACGTGAAACTCTGCTGGCCCTGGTTTGCCAGCAAGGCAAACCCAACCATCAATGGTGCCATCGCTGGCGACTCCGCCGATATAGCCGCGAATTTCGCCCGTCGTTGCTGGTGGTAAAGATCCCGGAACTGAAAATGTTCCAGAGCCTGCAATTGTTGGATTATTAGAATTATTTATCGCATGAACGTGAATTTTTTTGCCTTCAAAGCCGGCCATATTGATTTGCACACTAAAACGATGCGGACTGTTTGTTGGATCATCACACGCTTGTCCGACCGCAGCCTCTGAAGCGATATTGGCTGATCCTCCACCGACAAATGTTCCTCCGGCTCCAGCAGCTCCTCCAGCATAAATATGAACAGCTGTTGGATTCGCCTGACCACTGATACAGGCCCATCCTCCAACGACACCGGTGTTACTGATTCCGTCAATGTTACCTTTAACAGTGCTTGTGACGGGAGTTGTTGTGCTGTTACCGTGTCCGACGGTATCTGTTGAAACATTATATGCACCTGTACAACTTAGATAGCCCATTCCATAGTAAGGTGTTTTGAAGCCCGAATTAGGAATAATGATTTCATGCAAGTTACTGGCTTTCATACGAATAAAAAAGCTACTTTGATTTGTATAGTAGGAATTTGAAGTTGCGTTCGCCAAATCAGCTAAAGAACTGACTTGTGTGGCATTCGACAACATACAATTTGAACCATAGTTTTTGATTTTCAATATTTGCGACATTCCAGGACTGCCTTCAGTATAAAAACGAATCCAAACATCATTGACTTTATTTCTTTGTGAAAAATCATCTGAGAAAATCAGATCGTATTTATTTTCTGGTTTAATCATCGCTGCGAATTTTGCATTTAAATGAGCTCCGGCACCACTGCGTATTTCATTGACGTCCGCCTCTGTAATCGAAGAAATAGTTTCATTTTTACGAATCACAAAAGGGAGCTGTACTCCGGAAACTCCACCGTATTGACCTGAGGCCAACATGAAAATTCCCAGCTGGGTTGACTGCGGGCACACTCTTGCACCGATGAATTCATTATTAACGACACATGTTGAATCACTGCTGATTTCATTTTTAGGTAAAACTAAACCCCCAACAACACCTGTTAATGTGCCATCTTGATCGCGAATGGCTTGGGTCACAATTTTATCTTTCCATGGGTCATTTCCTGGTTCTAATAAGAATTTAAAATTCACTTGTGGAATAAATCTTAAATTTTTTGTGGTATTAACAAACTTCTCACTTCCACCAATAACATAAAATGGAACATAATCTAAATGTTCTGATAATGTAGCTGACGTCGGTTGGTTATTAAAATTGTAAAAATCCACGTTTTCCAATTCGAAAGGTCCATCATATAAAATGACGCCTGAATGTTTTGGTTTGTTCGGTGCAATGTACTGGGATTGACCGACAATAATCGTATCTTTAAAGATTTGATTATAGGCTAAAAATAAAGACCACATATTATCTGCCATTAATGCCTCAGTGAATATCGCAGATCCGCCGCGGAAATAAATTCCAGTTTGTGAATTTTTGTAAGCCACAATTTTATTGAACGTCATTGCAGTAGGTGGACTGTAGTGCGCATTCGCCAGCTTATGATCCGCATAATTGTTCGGGTTATTGTTAGACACTGTCGTGCTTGGAGCGCCATCCCAAGTATGACCCACTAAAGTGGTGTGTGCAGTATTGTTATTAAATGCCGTCGTTGGTAATTTGACAGAATTTGGTTCAAACACATTCCAAAAACCTGTTCCCATTGAACCTGCTGCAATATTTCCTATGACTGTGTTTTGTGGATGGCTGATCCAAAAAACAGATGTTGCTGGGAATCGTAAATCTGTGGTTTGTGAACGGTCATCAGAAGCCAATAAAATTTTACTCGCGTGTGGTAAGCGGGCCCAAACACCAATGTTATTTTTTATGACGTTGCCAGTTTCAACTCCGTCCTCCAAGAAATAACCGTGGCCACGAAAATTATAACAAACATTGTTTTCAACAGTGGCGTTGTTGGTTGCGTGAACTGTGATACAACGTTGAAAACTGTTATGAATACTTGAATTCATGATATACTGACCATTCACATTACCCGAACGGTGCCAGTGAAACGGGTACCGTGCCATGATTCCAGCTTGGCCCATTTTATAAAATTCGACAGCACTGATATACGCTGATCCCGTTTGATGGACCATGACGTGTCCACCCGGTTCAGAGGTTTCCTGGTCTGGATTTAATTGGTTGGCTTCTGTGCCATCAGATAATTTATCATAGGCTTCAATTCTGATATTTCGAGAGAGGTTGACGACTTCAGCACGTTGATCCAGTGTAAATGTTCTGCCGCTGCTGTGTGAAAAGTTTTCTGGTGTAGAGCCCCAGTGCAAATAAGACAGCCCTCGGTTTAAAGTGATTGTGTTACCTGAAATACTTTGAATTTTTGCAGACTCACTCTCGGATGGGTTAAAAGATGTTGATGCAATTGCAATTTCATCACCGACCACCCACGTTTGTGCGTTATCAACTTGAATTGTTTGTTGGCCAGCTTGAGCTGTTTGCGTTAAGCGAGCCATTTTGTTTTTTACTATTCCATGGAGCTTCATATTTCCAGTGACTAAAATCGCTCGGAAATTCACTGTCGATGCAGTGTGGGCTGCAAGAGCAGCTTTGGCTGAGTCATTAAAAGCAGATCCATTGAGCTCGCGCCCTGTTTTAGGGACGATCTGCGCATTTCGTTTTAATGAAATGAGTAACTCACCAGTGAATGGAGTGCTCGCGGTTCCACATTCAAAAGCACCATTCACAAAAATAGTTTCTGCAAAAAGTTCTAATTTTGCAGGTAGCGCACATTTTAAAGTGCCATTAATTTTTAACTGCTGCACATCAATTTTACGATCGATATACGCAGTCACACCTGCAGGGACTTCGACAACTCCGTTGTTATTTTGTAAACTCGACAGTTTTGTGTATGTGCTTGTACATTGATCTTTGGTTGATGTTATTGATTCTTTCCATTCTAAAGTCGTCGTATCACAAGTGTAATTTTTTGAATCTGTATAAGACCCTGTAAACCCATCACCGAGGACAGAACAAGATTGAGTAGTTGAGCTAGCTGCTGGCGCGGGTAATGCACATGTTCGACTTGTGCAAACTGTGGCTGAATTGTCAGACACGCTAGGTACAGTCCACGTCAAATTTGAAGGATTGCAGGCCATGGTTGTCGTTTGTGTGTAGTTACCAGTGTAAGTTGCACCGTATTTTGATGCGCACGTCAGGCTTGTTGATGTCGGATTTGGTGCTGGCGTAGTACATGTTTGTGAGGTGCTGATACATTTTACTGACGAATTATTTGTAGTACTTGCGATCCATTGTTTGGATGCTGTGTTACAGCTGTAAGTGATGTTCTCGGTATAATTTAGACTTGAATTGTTTGTGCAAATTCGATTCAGGGTTTGATCTTGCGGACGAGAGCTCGCGCTGCATGTGTTTCCAGAATTGTCATTTGTTACAAAGTTCATTGTCACACAGCTGCGTGCTCCTGAAGTCGATTGCACGCAACCTTGCCATACACAGCCGGTCATATCCACGATGTTTTCTGTGGTAAAAGAAATATTATTTAGACCCACTGTGAAATTTTTCTTTGAGGAATTTTGGGTGTAGGTCCATGGAGAAATTGTTTTTTGTAACGGAGCCCAAGTTGTGTTCGCTTTACACGAACCACTGACAGCTTTGATTGACGATTTTGCGGTTGCTAAAGTTTGATCCTTAGGAAGTGTCACTAGAAACGGATAAGCCGTTTGTGCAACGATCTGGGCTGAGACTGTGTTATTGATAGTCAGAGTTAAATTTTGATTGATGCAGTCATTTGGATTTTCGGCACAGTTACTGGCGAAGATATCATCACTCGAATAATTACTAGAACTGAATTTTTGACCACAGTTCTGAAACGATAACATGATTGTCGAAACGAAAATAAAATAGACAACGCCTTTAAGAATAGCCATCCAGATTTAAGCCAGCGTGGCTGTTCCCCCTAAGCCTTATGTCCGTAAAAGGCTTCTTATAGTTTAACTGACCTATCGTCATTTTCACATAAAGTATGAAATAAACTGAATTTTTTGGGGGAAAGTGAATCAATGTGGGACGGTTATAACATGTACGCTATTCTTACTGGACCTTTGTAAAGTTGAATTATGTATTACTTAACAAACAAAATTCAGATCATTCATACTGAGATTATGAAAAAAACAATTCTCAGTGTACTCATTTTTTGCACTCAAGTCAGTTTTGCACAGACGTTAGCCACCTCTGCTGCACCCGGATCGAGTGCCTCCTCGCAAGATACAACGTCAAAATCTGCCGCACTTGAAGACTTCAAGGCTCTTGATTATCCAGAGTTACAAGTTGTACCAAGAGCCTCAGAAAGACTTTTTATCGAGTCTCAAAAAAACAAAGACAAGGGAGTCGTTTTATTATTACCTTATGTGATACCGTCTGTCTTCACGTTGGTCACTGGAGCAGTAGCAACAGGAGGACTCAGAGACTCTTTGTCTGCGAGTGATCGAGATGACGCCCAGAAAGGTGCGAGCGCGGCCATTGGCATTGGAGCATTAAGTCTAGGGATTGCTTACTGGTATGTGCAAGCAGACCAATACGGAGAAACAGCAGGGCAGTTACGTGGATTAAAATCGAAAGATAGAAGAACAGAGCTTTTTAAAGAGCGTATGTCAGAAGAAGCATTTGAAAGATCGTACCAGCAATTTTCAAAAGTAAAGTGGATTTTTGCCATATCACATTTTTTAGCTAATGCCACTTTGGCGGGTAAAGTTGAAGGAGATAATAATGTAGTTCCAGTGTTGGGAATGTTAACCGCTTGGGCTCCTATGCTATTTAGTACAGACTACGAAACAAACTATCAAAAGCAATTAGATTACAAAAAAAGAATTTATGTTCCGTTAACTTTGATGGATATAAAATATAATTCACAAACTCAAGCGTGGGTGCCACAGACTTCTTTTGTATGGCAATTTTAAATTTAAATATAGGTTTAATGATATTTATGTCGAGTCTCATCGTTTTTGGACAAACAGCTGCCAAAAATACAAAGTCATGCACATCGACTGATGAATTTATTGCTACATACGAGTTTTTAAAATCGTATTCAGAAATTTCAATTTCAGAAAATGAAAAATTTAAAATCTCAATGAGTGTTTCAAAAAATTGCTCTGGAGCTGGTTTAAAATTTAAAAAAATTATTCAATCGCTGGTTCAAACAGGTGTTGATTATGATCGAGCAGTTCGGTTTGCCATTGAATTTTCAGCGCAATCGACAGAATCAGTTGATGCCTTTTTATCTTTATTTGAAGGATTTGTTGTCCAGAAAAAATTTAACTTACCGTATTATGAAGCTTTTAAGTTGGCACAAGATTTTTCAAAAAATTCAGAAATTAATCACAAAATTTTGAAAGAAGAATTTATTAGTTTTTTGAATTTTTGTTTCGAAGATCAAGATGGTCTTCAGGTTCCTCTTGCAGAGTGTCGTCGCATTTCTGTTAAATACATTGCTCAACAAAAAAAATATCCAACAGGATTGTTCTCTGATTTTAAAAAAGTTTTTAAGTTCTTGAAAGAAGATAAATATACTGGTTATTCAATATCACAATCTTTAAAGACAACTCTTGTTATTATTGAAAATGGTCCAGGTTCAGCAGCAAATTTTATAAAAGCCTATAATTATTGTATTCAAGACCTCGGATTTAAGCCGATAAATTCACTTCAGTTTGCATTAAAAATGGCAGAGTTGACTCATCCGAATGATTAGATTTTTTTCATTTTTTCTTATTTACGCATCGGTGAGTCTGGCATCAATCAATAAAAAAGTATTTCTCGAAGTTGAACTCGAGGACGTCGTTGGCGCGACCTCTTACGAAGTTGAGTACAAATTACAATCGTCTAAACATGAAAAGCAAAAAGAAAACGCTCCAATATCTCGACGTCAGCCCGAAACTATTTTTAAATTACAAGTTGAATCTGGAAATTACAGTGTCAGAACTCGGTCTATTTCACAGGACAATCAAAGCGATTGGTCCGAGTGGTTTTTGCTGACGGCACTGCCTGATGCGCCAGTGATTTCACAGAAAATACAAAGTCAGCATTTCACTTCCAAAAAAATTCAAAAAGCTGACGTTTCTTTAACTTGGAATAAGCCAAACGGAGCCGATAAGTATCAAATCATAATTCAAAATTTAGATACACAAAAAACTGAAATTGTGAATACTCGAAAGAACTCTTCTGATCTTCGATTAGGAAAAGGTCGATTTCGTGTAGGTCTACAATCCATTTCGAAAAACAACATCAAATCAGAAATTGTCTACTATCCAGAGCCCTTTTTGATTACGGATAAAAAATTAGACCCGATGGAATCTTCATTGGTTAATGATCAGGCTATCACATGGAAAAACAAAGCTCACAAAAAAATTAATATTGATGTTTATATCAAAAGATTTTTCTCACAAGAATTCGTTTTTCTGACAACTTACAGCGCGGTCTCAGTTCCATGGAAAATTCCGCAGGATCTAAAACCAGGAGAATATCAATTTAAATTACAAGCGTTGTCGGATGAATTTGAAAATAGCGATATTGAAGTCCAAAACTTATTAATTAAACCACAACAAAAAGACTTTAAGCCACAATTTTAACTTTATCGGCCGCTTCGGCCTTGTACTCAGAATATTTAGTTTTAATGATCACAGGTTCATTTTTTTCGTTATAATAACCAAGGACTTTAAATAGTTTTAATGCTGTCGTACGTCCTTTGACTTCGACTTCACCTGCGGATTCATAAATAAATCCTTGAATGTGTTCAATAACGTCTTCGCTGATCAACAGATCTGTGCCAAAGGCTTTGGTTGAAGCTTCAATTCGAGATGCCGTATTGATCGTATTTCCGATCACAGTGTATTCCATTCGTTCATTGGATCCGATGGTGCCTGAAATTGCTTCGCCGTAATGGAGGCCCATTCCAATCCACAGCTCGGCTTCGTTTCTTGACAGACGTACTTGATTCAATTGATCAAGAGCAAGTCGCATTTTCAGACAAGCCATCAAAGACTTTTGAGCATCTAAAGGTTTTGCCTGAGGGACTCCCCAGACTGCCATAATGGCATCGCCAATGAACTTATCAACCACTCCACCTGATTGATTTATTTCAGGAACCATATATGAAAAGTATTCATTCAAAAGACTGACGACTTGTGAAGGATCTGCTTTTTCAGAAAGTTGAGTAAAGCCTCGTAAATCACTAAAAAAAACAAATATGTTTTTCTTTTCTCCGCGAAGAGTGATTTCGTTCTTTAAAAGATCTTCAGTGATGTCAGACCCATGGAATTTATTGAATAGATTTCTAAACTTTTCTCGTTCAATCAGTCCCTGTGTCATTTTTCGAATTGAATCTGTCAAGTTAGAGATTTCATCTTTGAAAAATGTTTGAGGTTGCTGAATGGGACTTGTCAGGTGGCCTTTTGCAATTTGTTCTGTCGCCTGAGTCATTTCGGTCAGAGGTAGCGTCAGTTTAATCGAAAAAAGGAATACGAAAAATAAAGAAAATGCTAAAAATAATCCAGCAATTTGAAAAGTCGATAACGAAATTAATTCAGCTGGAACTAATAATTTTTCAAGTTTAATTTTATGCGTAATAAAGTAAGGATGTTTACTTTTGACTGAACTGAGGATGACATCTTTTTGATCTTGCTGTAGAAATGGTGCAGAGTACTGATTAAACTTTAGATTTGTCACTATCCTAAATTCTTGGGTGTCAGAAATGTTTTTGAGACCCAATAAATCGTTAGATGAATTCCCAAGCAATATTTGACCTTCTGAATTGAAAATTTGAAGATCGCCAATTTTATAATTTTCAAAATATTTTCGGATGTGATCAGTTTTGACATGACTTATAAGTATCTGATCAAGTTCTCCGTTGAACTTTGAAATAGGGATGTAGAAACTCAGAACCGAGTTCGGGGAGTCCTCTTTTTCAGACAGGAAAAGATTCGAAGAATTGATGATGTAGTATTTATGTATATGAACTCGAAGATAGCTGATGGCAGACTGAAGCGATTTGTTTTGAGCAGATTTTGAAGTCTCAGAAACGACATACTTCCACTCCATTTTCTTAGATGAAGAGATAATTTCATTTTTTTGTATGGAATACAAAGTCGTCTCTTGTAGGTTTTCAAAAAATGAATTTTGAAAGCTCAGTTTTTCGAAGGACAATTCTTCTTTGTTTGATAACGACTCTGCGATGAATCTTGATTGTGAAATTATTTGGTCAAAGTACAAATCAAGATCTTTCACTTTGTTATCTGCAACCGTTAAACCAAAATCTTTTTCACGTTGAAGAATTGATTTTTTAATTAAATTTGAATTAAAGTAAGAAAGACTCAATGTCATAGTAAATATGATGAAACTGAGTGATACAAGAAGTTTCGAGCTCAGATTGAGTTTCATTCTTCCACCGATATTTTAAGTTTTTTAATTTTAGGTACTGAGAGTTGCAACGGAGCCGGAGAGGCCTCGGTGATAGGTTCTGCAATTGGTTGAATAGCAGTGGGCAGAGTCGCAGGTAAACTATTTATTGCACTTGGCTCACGATCTAAGTTCACGGGTTGTGGAATCAGTTTTTGTGTTTTTTTTGTGTTATCATCAAATTGGATATTTGCAGTTTCTTTTTTCTTGAGGTTTATAAAAAGTGGTTTATCATCAGTTGAATTTGTTTTGTTTGTAATCTTAAAAATGCTTTCTTTTTTTGTATCAACGAAGCCGTTTGGTGTTTTAATGAATATTTTTTTATCAGAGAGAGTTTGGGATGGGGTCTGTTTGTCTTCGTCTAAAGTTTCTGCTATATTAATTTCGCCTTGAAGCAAATCTAACGAGATGTCGTCGTCTTTTTTGTTAAATCGGACAAGTGTTTCTGGTTCAATCACAAGAATTTGTTGATTCGACAATTTGATTTGAACACTTGATTTTATTTGTGTTTGGATGGCATCACCAAAATAGATAAGTTCGTGGCGTTTCAGTTCAGACCAGAATATTTCTCGAGAGTCATTTTTGAGAGATTCGTTTTTCAGTTTGTGAATCTGACCTATGACGGAGTCTCTTTTTTGTGTGGATGCCATCATTCGATTTTTTTTGTTTTCAAGATAGCCCCACAACAAACCAAAAAGAAGTGTGACAATCACAAAAAAAATAATTATTTTGAATCTGTTTTTAAACACATTTTTGTATCGGAATTTGAAGGTCTAGACTTAATTTGACTCGAAAATAACTAGACCTTAATTTTGAACGGACCGACTTAAATTGATAC
>JBPOIE010000125.1:0-1507 GCA_052034855.1 Bdellovibrionota bacterium
TGTAGACAAGAGCGAATCGTTTGTTTCGCGCAATTCGTTCAAGTATTCTTTGACGTTGCGAACTTCGCTTTGAACTTTTAAATATTCGCCGAGAATGCTTTTCAAATAATGTTTAAAGTCCGGTCCGAAAAAAGATTCACCGACAATAACAAAAGATTTCAAGACGTCTTCGTGCATTGATAGGGCAGAACGAAAATTAATGATCTGACGATTAATTTCAGAAAGTTTGAAAACCATTTCACGTTCGCGACCATCGAAAATCTTTTCTTCGAAATCGTGCAATTTTCCGCGCAGATTTTCTAGGCGATTGAAGAGGTCGTGATAGAGATGCTTTATCATGTAAAAGAAAACAAAACCGGCATGTTGAGACATTTGGGATTTTTCCAAGATTGAATCGACCTCGAAAATTTTCGAGAATTCCAAAAATGAATCCAAATTTGAATATCGATTCGTGATTATGTAATTTTTACCAATCACAAAGTCCACTTCGTGCATTCGGGTACGATGATCAGAGCTGATTTTTGAGTCAACAATAGGGAAGTGCAAAATCAAATAAATGTGGTCGCCGTGTAAATCAACGTGTGGGCGCATTGAAGGCGTCAACAAATCATTTGCAATCAAAGGATCGAAAGAGTATTTCTCAGAAATTTTGCGCACCTCCTCCTGGGTTGGATTTTCCAAATCACTCCAAACAATATTGCCATGTTTATAAGTTGATATCATTAATGAAATTATATCACACACATTTTTATTTTTTGATATACTTATTCCTATATGAATATATTTACAAAAAATCTTTCCTTCGTTGTCGGTGTTTTGTTATTAATCGGCCTGGTATTTTCTGGAGGATATTTTGTTGGTTCCCGTCAAAACAATTTTGCATTTTCTGCCGCAATTTCTCAAGCCGACAGCACCGACCTCAGTGAATTTTGGAAGGTCTGGCAATTGTTGGACGAAAAATTCATCTCCGCGTCTAGCACTGATGTTGTGACAAATCAAGAAAAAGTCTGGGGCGCCATTTCCGGTCTCGTCGACTCTCTTGGTGATCCATACACTACATTTTTCCCACCTGAAGAAAAAAAGGGATTCGCAGAGAGTCTCGAAGGTAATTTTGAAGGTGTCGGCATGGAAGTCGGAATTGAAAACGATGTTTTTGTTGTTGTCTCACCGCTCAAAGATTCTCCTGCAGAAAAAGCCGGCATGATGCCAGGTGACATTGTCTTAAAAATTGACGGAGTATCAACCGAGGGTATGAAAGTCGAAGAGGGCGTCAGCAAAATTCGCGGACCCGGCGGCACCACTGTGACTTTAACTATTTTCCGTGAAGGCGAACCTGAACCACGCGAAGTAAAAATCGTACGAGGCGTCATTAACATTCCAAACATAGACACCGAAATAAAAGATGACGTTTTCGTTATTTCTTTGTACAGTTTCGGAAATAAATCCAGCTCCGAATTCCGCTCTGCGTTACGAGAATTCGTGCTTTCAAAAAAGAGTCGTCTTCTAT
>JBPOIE010000114.1:0-19373 GCA_052034855.1 Bdellovibrionota bacterium
ACTCATTGTTTGTTCTACTTCTGCTATCAGCAACATTCGCTTTTGCTGAAACAGAATATTATTTAAACCCTTCAGAAAAAGCGGTCGTTGCGCTTGCCTTAAAATCGATCCAGGCGACTCCGACCGAACAAGCTGCTTTAATTCAAAAAATATTAATTCGACTTAAAAAATCCGAAGAAAAAGTTCAAAATCGAATCAAAATTTCATCTTATAAAGAACTGATCGAAGCTCAAAAAAACGCAGATCTTTTCGAAAACTTTAGTTCAACTCAAATCGATACCGAAGAACTTTTAAGCCAAATAAAAAACGTTCAATACTATAGTGACATTCCCTCAGTTCAAAAACGAATTGACCAGTATTTTAAAAAACGTACAGAAACCCTCAGAAATTCGTCTTTACTCATCAGCCTTTTAGGTTTTGACATAGCACTTCGAAGCCGCAGCTCGAAACAAGATCTGAAAGAGTTTATCACAGATTACGTTGAACAAAAAGTAAACCAAATGATCCAAAAATTGAATCAAAATGAAAATCCTCAAACATTAATCATTGGTAAACTATTGAAAGCGTACTACGCTAAGCTTCCGCAGAATCAAAAAATTGAGATTATTTATCAACTTTCAAAAATTCCAATTAACTCAAATCCTATGGATATGTTTTTGGTTATGATTCAAAACAGCGGACCCCAGATCCAAAAGTTGATTCAAATCATGGGTCGCAGTTCAAATATTCCAGTTGAATTTCAAGACGTATTTCAGAAACTTGAAAGCCAAGTTAAACCTGTTCCTTGGCATGAAGTTCAATCTTTAATCGAAAGTGAAGGCTTAAAGATCAGCGATTTCGATTATCTCCAACGCAAACCTCTCGGCGTTGGCACGATGGCGCAAACTCATCGCGCGCAAATGACAGACGAGCATGGTGTTCGACAGAATTTAGTAATCCGATTTTTAAAGCCCGGAATTGCTGAATTGTTGAAAATGGATTACGACATCCTGAAAATCATCGCAAAAGACATTGATGCAGACCCAGAACTTAAAAAATATTCATTGCCGTCATTGGCTGATCTCGTGGATGACCTCAATCTATCCGTCGTCGAAGAGCTTAATTTAGAAAGAACGATCACTGATCAAAACGGTGCTCAAAAAATTTATTCCAAAGCCGAAATTATTTCTTTCAACAAACAGAAAAACCTTTTGCAGTTTAATGTTCCGAAATCGTATTCGCTGGGAAAGAATAAAAAGCTCATGGCGCAAGAATTGGTCTTTGGTCAAAAACCGAGTAAAGAACTTGCACAATATAAAGAACTTTATCCTGACCTCTACAAAGTTGTTGCAGAAAAAACAGCTGAATTTTGGTTGTCCGAAGCATTTTTCAAAAGTGGATTTTTTCATGCGGATCTTCATCAAGGAAATTTGATGCTGCACATGACAGATCCCGTAGTCAAAGTCCATATTCTGGATTTTGGAATGACAGGACGACTCAATCAAAGCCAAAGAGACAGTGCTATCTTATTAGGTTTAGGAATTAAATTGAATCACGCAGAACTTATGGTTAAACACTTAACACAACTGACGAAATCTCAATCCGTATCTTCCGACTTCAGAGACAAAGTACTTAAGCGTGTTCGACAAATTAAATCGAAAGAGATCCCCGCACAATCCTTGTCAAGTTGGATTACTTGGTCGTTAGATCAAGGTGCAGATTTAAATTATGAATTTTTGAAACTCAATCGAGGATTAACAGCCATCGAAGTTTTACTGACAGATGCCAAGAGTCCACTTTCATTTGTGGACATTTTACAAAGTTTAACTCTAAAAAATAAAATATACATGTCTGACCTTGTACTGAAAGAGAAAGACTTAAAACTCAAAGATTTACCTGAAATGCTTTCAGTTCTGAAACAACAAATGAGTGATAAACCCCGAATTCGTTGTGAAAAATTATTTTAAAGGCAACAACTGATTTGTCAAAACAACACCAGTTCTGGAAACTTCACAAACCAAAGGCGAAATGATTAATCCCTTTTTTTGTGCCTGTTTTAACAGTTTTGCGTAGTCTGGATCAATTTCTACGGCGGCAGAAAAAGCCTCGACATCATTTCTTTGCACTGTGAAAATCAGTTCACAGCTATGACCCTGCTCCATCAATAGCATCATTTCCTCAAGATGTTTTTGGCCACGCTCTGTGACCGCATCTGGAAATTGTGCATGAGGCTTGCCATCCACGATCGATTTGTAAGTGGTATTTTTGATTTCAATAAAATGTTTTTTTGATTTTGGATTTTGAAGATCCTCTTCTTTTTTTAAGAAAGCTCCATCCAATCTTGATTTATCATTAATTTTAAATTCAGGTTTATAAAACTGAAACCCTTTCCAGTGCGGCAGAAATGGCGTGCCTGATTCTATCGAGGACTGAGCTGCCTCTGTCACAATTTTATTGGGATTCGACGTGTTAACGCCGACCCAAGTTCCCGTTGCCGTTTGAATAGCCTCTAAGGTTCCTTTGAGTTTTTTGGTTTCATCACCATGTAAGCTGAACCAACATTTTTGTGGTTTTGCAGGATTTTTTTCAATCACTGCTTTGAGGCTCCCCGTATTTGGAACATGGATCGTTATCTTTTCTGTTCCTGATTCGTCTTTCAATTCAACATCCGCAAAAAAACGTTTATATCTGTTCAGGAGCAATCCTTCAAAAAGTTTTTTAGAAAATTTCATAGGGGGAACCTACATTCTTTCCGGAACTGGTATTCCAAGAACAGCAAGACCTTGTTTTAAAACGAGACCTGTTGAAGCGGCTAAAGCCAATCTTGATTTTTTTAATTCTACAGTCTCAGCCTGTCCAATGGAGCAATCGTGATAAAATGCATTAAACTTTTTCGCCGTTTCGTACAAGTAAGTACATAATGATGCAGGTTTATAGTTTTCCGCAGACTGGACAATTTGCATATTAAAATTCATCAAGTGTTGCATCAATTTTATTTCACTCGCATGGACAAGAAGCGATCCATCAAATTTCTCAGTCACATCCATATTCATTTTCTTAATCAATGAATTGATTCGCGCGTATGAATATTGAATAAATGGACCAGACTCACCGTCAAGCTTCAACCACTCATTCATATCAAAAACGATTTTTTTATTTGTGTCCTGACGGAGCATTCCGTACTTGATCGCTCCTTTAGCTACGATTTCAGAAACTGTTTGAATTTCCTGCTCTGACCATTCGGTTGCATATCTTGCTAAGTACTCAGTGCGTACATGGTTTTGCATTTTTTCAACGAGCAACATCAAAGGGATGATATTTCCTTTTCGAGAGCTCATTGCACCATCTGGCAATTCCACAAAATTATACTGTAAATGAAAACAATTCTTCGCTTGTTCAAAACCCAAATGGATTAAAGACCTAAACACTTGTTTAAAATGTAAAGCTTGTCGTTGATCAACGACATAAATTGATTTTTCGATTTTAAAATCTTCAAATTTACGTCGCGCGAGCTCGACATCTTTGGTTGCATAAAGTCCGGTTCCATCTGATTTTAACAGCAAACAAAACCCTAGTTTCTCAGTCTCAAAATCAAGACCAATTGCGCCCTCGGACTTTTGTAATTTACCTTCATCGTAATATTTTTTAATGGTTTTTACAGAATCCGCATCAACATCAGATTCCCAATACCATTTATCAAACTGAACATCCGCCCATGTGTAAGTCTGCTGCATCAACTGAATCGACCACTCGCGAGTTTCTTTCCAAAGGTCATAAAATTCACCCTTTGCTGATTCAAGTTGTTTTAAAATTAGAGTCAGTTCTTGTTTATTTTGTTCAAACTTTTCAGGAACAGTGGCTTCGTCTTCGAGCTTGATGTTTCCCGCCGAATACATTTGTCCTAACCATTCGCCCCGATCAGGTGAATTCCTTTTTTCATTCAGAATATTCATGCCCACATGATTTTTAATATACCACAAACATTTTGCGACATGTGTACCAACGTCTCCAGGAAACGTTGAACTGATAATTTGATCATGACCATAACTTCGTCGCATCAAACGCACAATCGCATCGCCCAGACATAAATTACGCATATGACCGACATGCAGTTCTTTGTGAGTATTTGGCTGAGAAAATTCAATCATGGTTTTTGGTGCGTCTTGAACCAAGACTTGAGAAAAAGTTTTCCCTTTGATCAAGGGAACTAAAATATTTTCGCTTAAAAACTGCGAGGAAAACTTAAAATTTAAATACGGTCCTGCTGCTTCAACTGAAATAACACCATCGATAGCCGAAAGATTGTTTTTGATATCTAATGCAGCTTGAGCAGGAGCCTTTTTAAGAGCTTTCGCGACCACAAAACACCCAAAAGCTAAGTGTCCCATCTCTGGATTTGGTGGCTCGACTAAAAACTTATAGACTTCATCGAGCGTGGACTCTACCCCACATTTTTCGATCGCATGCAATAAAGGTCCAGCTAAACTATTTCTAAGAGGTTCAAAATATAAAATCATTCGCTATTTATGGCATAAGTCCGAGCGACAGGCAAAGATTCTCTGAATTCAAGGTCTCATTTTGAAACGCTCTATGGCCTTTAATTCTGAGTTCAAGTTCAAACTCTCAAAATCCGATAGGGCATTATCGATGAAACAGCTTAATGAAATTTACATTTATTTACTCTTTTCAATTTTGGCTGTTTGGACTTTAAAATATTTAGCCCAAATTGTCTTTTTGTTTCGAAAAAAACAGAAAATTACTAAACTTCAAGCACGCGGAGCAATGCTCAGAATGACTTTGAAAAAAAATCTCCGAAAAAAAGGAAACCAAGTCGACAACATCGTCGGACTTGAACAAGAAACTGTACGCAAAATGAAGGACATTTACTCTCGTACTTTTGAATTGGATTTAAATAAACATACCAGTTATCAAGAGCTGATGAATGGACTCAAAGATATTCATGATGCCATCGCCAATACGCAATACGGCCTCAACGAAAAAATCAGTCGGATTCATAAGGAATCGGTAAACTCCAATACAATTTCAGATCCCAATAACGACTTTAAAAATATTCATTTCTGGCACAGACTTTACGATACGGATTATCATATCATTATGTGTATTCATGAAATTATAACTTCGAATATCGAGCTCATTAACTTGATGAAATCATACAACGAAAAAGTGAAAGATTCAGATAAGTACGACCCCGTTCCTGAAGCAATTGAAGTGACCAATTTCAGTCTTTTTGACCAAGTTGTTCAAGAAAAAACTCTCTCTGAGTCTATGGCAGTTGCTGCATAGTTTCAGCTCTCTCATTTACAGACATTACAACGACCCAGAGTGTGTTTAATTTCAAACTCATTCATAATTCTTGATTCATTATCCACTCAGAGTTACAACAACACGATCAAAGCAATTTGACTCTGACTGCTTACAAAGGTGGCATCGTGGATGATATTAAAACAACGGCCCAAAAACCGCTGCGTAAACCTGAATGGCTTAAAGTTCGCGCCCCACAAGGTGAAAACTACGCACAAATTAAAAACATGCTCGGCGAATTGAAACTAGCCACCGTCTGCCAAGAAGCCCGTTGTCCGAATATGGGCGAGTGTTGGTCTGGCGGAACCGCGACCTTTATGTTGATGGGTGAAGTCTGCACACGTGGTTGCAAATTTTGTAATGTAAAAACAGGCAATGCAAAATTAGGCCTTCCCCCCGTCGATCCTTTCGAACCTGAAAAAGTTGCTTATTCAATCGCGCAAATGAAATTGAAATATGTTGTGATCACTTCAGTCGATCGTGACGATATGCCAGATCAAGGCTCGGATCATTTCGCACGCACTGTTAAAACTGTGAAAAAATTAGATCCGAATTTAATCGTTGAAATTTTGACTCCCGATTTCCGCGGCGATGAAGCACTGATCAAACACTTGGCCGATGCCAAACCAGATGTCTTTGCTCACAATATCGAAACTGTTGAACGATTGACCCCAAGCGTTCGCGATCCACGCGCAAAATACAAACAATCGATGCGCCTTTTACAGGCTGTTAAAGAATTTCATCCGACGATGTACACAAAATCATCAATCATGTTGGGCCTTGGAGAAGAAGATCTTGAAGTTGAACAAACATTGAAAGACCTACGCGCTGTGGGCTGTGATGTTGTGACTTTTGGTCAGTATTTGCAACCGACTGAGAAACATTTGAAAGTGATCAACTTTGTCACTCCTGAAAAGTTCAAAGAATGGCAAACCCTAGCTGAAAGCATGGGCTTTTTGTATGTAGCGTCAGGACCACTTGTCAGAAGCTCATATCGTGCAGGAGAATTCTTTATGCACGGGATAATTGAAAAGAATAGAAAAAATAATTTAGTCGCACCTGAACCTGCGACTGAGAATGTTGAAAGGATTTCGTAATGGCAACAGATGTAAAACTTCCTGAACTTGGCGAAGGCGTTACCGAAGGCGAATTAGTTAAATGGACTGTCAAAGTCGGAGACACTGTTAAGCCCGATCAAACTGTCGCAGAAATCATGACGGACAAAGCAACAGTCGAAGTTCCATCACCAGTTGCGGGAACAATCAAAGAACTTTTATTTAAACCAGGCCAAATTATCAAAGTCGAAAGCGTCATCTTAAAACTTGATGGCGCAGCAACAACGACGACAACAGTTCAGACTCCAAAAGCTGCCGCTCCCGTCGCTGCACAAACACCTGCTGCTCCAAATGCAAATGGTGCCATACACGCTGTGAAATTACCAGAACTGGGTGAAGGCGTTACCGAAGGCGAACTTGTCAAATGGACTGTGAACATTGGTGATGCGATTAAAGCGGACCAAACGGTTGCAGAAATTATGACAGACAAAGCCACTGTCGAGGTTCCGTCACCAGTTGCCGGTATCGTTAAAGAATTTAAATTTAAAAAAGGCGAAATCATCAAAGTTGAAAGTATTATTTTAACTTTAACAGGCGCGACGTCAACAACCGCAGTAGCACAAGCTACGGCTCCCGTTGCAACAGCTTCTGCGCATCGACCAGCACCTGCTACTGCAAGTGCTGCAATGACAATGTCAGCTTCTCCATCTGCAACAATTTTTCCTCCAGTGGCCGATTCAAAAGTTTTAGCAACGCCAGCAACACGCAGACTGGCTCGCGAAATGGGTGTGGACATTAACGGAATGTCGGGTTCTGGTTTAGCAGGACGTGTGACTCGTGAAGATGTTCTTTCGACAAAAGGTGGCTCTGCGACTGTTTCAACAACAGGATCAGGTGCAACATCTGCGGGAACTCCATCAATGAATTTCCCAAAACCAGCTTTCACTTCAACAAACGCGCAGCTTGAAGAACGCGTGGATTTGATCGGTATTCGTAAAAAGATCGCTCAGAATTTACAAATGTCAAAATCGATCATTCCGCATTTCACATTGATGGATGAAGCTGATGTAAGTCAGTTGGTGACATTGCGTGAAACGTTAAAAGACTTTGCGGAAAAGAATGGAACAAAAATTACGTACCTTCCATTTGTCATGAAAGCCTTGATAGCAACGATTAAAGAATATCCGATGTTCAATGCTTCAATTGACGATGCCGCTTCACAAATTGTTTACAAAAAATATTTCAATATAGGTTTTGCCGCAGATACTCCGAATGGTCTTGTTGTTCCTGTGATCAAAAACGCCGATCAAAAATCAATTTTAGAAATCTCAAAAGAAATTATTGATCTTTCGAAACGCGCGCGTGATGGAAAATTAAAACCAGACGAAATGAAAGGTGCATGCATCACGATCACGAACATTGGATCTGTGGGCGGCACTTACGCGACGCCGATTATCAATCACCCCGAAGTGGCCATTTTAGGAATGTACAAAATTTCTGATAAACCAATTCTTAAGTCTGATGGCTCAATTGGTTTTATCAAATCAATGAATTACACAGTGACTTGCGATCACCGTTTGATCGACGGCGCTGTGGCTGCAAATTTCTTAAAATCATTTTTCGCAAAAATTCAAAACCCTGGCATTTTGATGATGGGGATGAGCTAATGGCTGCGCAAAATTTTGATGTTGTTGTTATTGGTTCTGGACCTGGTGGTTATGTGGCGGCGATTCGCTCGTCACAATTAGGCTTTAAAACGGCGATCATTGAACGTGAAGCTTTAGGTGGAGTTTGTTTGAACGTCGGCTGTATTCCTTCAAAGGCGATGATCACAGCGACGCACCTATTGCATAAAGCTCAACATGACTTTAAAACAATGGGTTTAAATATCAAAGGCGGTATCGACGTTGATATGAAAACGTTGGTGAAGTGGAAACAATCTGTTTGCGATAAAATGTCCGGCGGAGTGAATCAGCTTTTAAAAGGCAACACAGTCACTATTTTAAAAGGCCAAGCTGATTTTAAAACAACAAAAGAGCTGACATTAAAATCAACGACGGGAACAGATTCAATCACGGCAAAACATTTTATTATCGCGACAGGATCACGTCCGATTGAAATCCCAGGATTTCCTTTTGATGAAAAAGATATTTGTTCTTCAACAGGTGCTTTAGCTTTTGATGAAATTCCAAAACGCGTTGCTGTTATTGGCGGTGGGTATATCGGTTTAGAAATCTCGTCGTACCTTCGTAAATTAGGCACTGAAGTGACTGTGATCGAAGCGAACACATCATTACTTGCTGGCGTTGTTGATCCGGATTGTGCACAGGTTGTTGCTCGTAAAGCTGAAAAAGCGGGAATCCAAATCAAGTACGGAGCAAAAGCCAAATCGCAGAAAAAAGTCTCTGGTGGATATGAGCTGACGTTTGAATTAAATGGCAAAGATGAAAAAATTGTTGTCGATAAAATTTTAGTGACTGTGGGTCGTCGTCCGAATGGCGACCAAGCCAACATTAAAGGTGCTGGGATTGCAGTTGATGAACGCGGCTTTGTGAAAGTCGATGCACAACGCAGAACAAACATTCCCCATATTTTTGCCATTGGTGATATTTGCGGCCAGCCAATGTTGGCGCACAAAGCATCGCATGAAGGCGTGATGGTTCCGGAAATTATTTCTGGAATTAATCGTGTTTACGACGCGAAAACAGTTCCTGCCGTGGTCTTTACAGATCCTGAAATTGCAGCGGCTGGAATGACTGAAGCTGAATGTAAAGCCAAAGGTTATAATGATTTATTAATTTCAAAATTTCCATTCGCTGCCAATGGTCGCGCAGTCAGCATGAGTGAAACTGATGGTTTTGTTAAAATGATCGCCGACAAAAAAACACATGTCGTGCTAGGCGTACATATCGTAGGTCCAGAAGCTTCAAATTTAATTTCTGAAGCGGCTCTTGCGATTGAAATGGGCGCTCGTATCGAGGACATTGCTTTAACGATTCATCCACATCCAACACTTGGCGAAACAATGATGGAAGCCGCAGAAGCCACACTTGGCCACGCGATCCATATCATTCAAAAGCCTTTAAACGGCGCTGGTAAATCGTCGGCTCACGCGTAGTGATGATCTTTATTTTTACTTTGTAAAAGTCGCTGGATTGACATAAATACAATCCACCTTAGGATGATTACAAAGTAAAAATAAAGGAGCTCTTCACATGAATTCTATTGTCTCAATTTTAATCCTCGCTGCTTTGAGTGTATCTCCAGCCATCGCAAAAACAAAAAAATCTACTCCAGTTTCGACAGCTTCATCTAGCGACGCTACATTTTTTGAAAAATCAAAAAACACAGCCGCTGAAGCTATGGACTACGTCAAAGAAAAAAGTGTTGAAGCTGCAGAAAAAGCCGAAGTTAAAACCAATGAGTCCGTTGAAAAAAGAAAAAACTATGACTACGGTGCTCACCTTATTTACTCTCCAATAGATTTAGTCATCCCTGGCAAGTATGGCGCAAGTGTGTACATGGCCTCTGAGGATAAAAATTCTCAGTACGAACTTCAATGGGTTCGTGGATCTTATTCACTGTCTTTACTGAGCGTTGATTTCGGTAAAATTGTCGATCAAAGAATTTCACTTCTCAAAAGAAATTTTTCTCAATCTGGAAATTTCAATTGGTATTACGGCCTCAGTTACATCACTTTCGAAGGAACACTTGGCGCCAGCATACTTAATACACTACCCTCTGGACAATCCTTGAATGCAGATCTGATCGACGTTCAAACACTTGGACTTGATCTCGGTTTCGGTCACCGTTGGTATTTTGAGAACAATTTTTCTTTTTCGATTGATTGGCTAGGAATTTCACAACCGCTCGTGACTCTAAAAAAAGAGGCGGCATTTTTAAGTTCTTCATCAAGCTCGCAGACTGATGTCGACAACGTTCAAAAATCGATGGATTTATTTGCGGTGATACCTCGTCTTTATACTTTAAAAGTCAGCTTAGGATATAATTTTTAATGAGTAAAAAAATTATTTCTTCAATTCTATCTCGATATTTAATCATCAATGTTTTGCTTTCGATTTCGATGACATCAGTCAGTTTCGCCGCAGACCCATCTTCTAATCCAGATCAAGAAACGATCGCGAATTCAGAGGACGTAGTTCCGGAATATAAAGAACGAAATAATATGATCGGATTTGAAGGACTTGGCCGTGGTCTGCTCTACAGTTTGTACTACGAAAGAGCCCTCGACCACCGAGTTTCGCTTGGCGGCGGAGTTATTTTCCACAAGTATGGCTATTCTGTGCCACTGTATGCAAATATTTTTTTAAATCAAAATGAAAACGCATATTTGACTGCAGGAGCCTTATTTTTATCCCCTGAAACTTATCTCAATGAAACAAATAAACAGGCCAAGGTCATGAGTGTTATGCCTACAGTAGGCATTGGTATTCAAAAAATATTTTCCAATGATTCATTTTTCAGAGCAACTTTATACGGAATCGCGCTGAATGGCCCAATCCCACTTGCAATTCCATGGGTTGGAGCCTCTTTTGGGAAGGTGTTTTAACTTGCATGTCATTGTTATTTGAAGATTGGGGGCTGATTGATTACGAGGAGGCCCTGGAAAAACAAATCGAATACGTTGATCTTGTCAGCAAGACAGAGAGTCATCCTGGCTTTTTGATTTTTTGCTCGCACCCCGAGGTCGTCACTGTCGGCAGACAAACTGAACCCGATGATTTATTTGCTTGGCAAGGCCCAGTGGTTGAAGTCTCTCGTGGCGGCAGAGCAACGTATCACGGCCCCTCGCAAGTCGTTGTCTATCCCATTTTAAATATCAAAAATGCCCGTAAAAATAGAGGCCCGCAAGAGGTTCGCGGGTTTTTACGTGATCTTGAAAAATCCATCGTGATGACATTAAAAGAATATTCAATTGAATCCCACGGGAAAACTTCAGAAAAAACAGAACAATCATTAGAAGATACTGGTGTTTGGGTAGGGTCTCATAAAATTGCCAGTTGTGGAATTGCCGTTAAAAAATGGATCACTTTTCATGGAGCAGCGATCAATGTGGCAAATGATCCCAACGCATTTCAAGGCATTCATCCTTGTGGATATCAATCTGATGTGATGACGAGTTTAGAAAAAATTTTAAATACTCCTGTTGATTTAGTTAAATTTAAATCAACTCTGAAGTCCTTTTGTGACGATTATCTTTAAATTTAACTTTTAATTTTCTTTTTGAGTTTTAAAACAAATTGAGTGTGCTCACTCTCCGGATTGAATTCTAATGTTCCGTTGTGGGATCTCATGATTTGCAGAGCCAAACTTAAACCCAATCCTGTGCCCTGAGCTGTCGGCTTCGTCGTGAAAAAAGGCTCCATCATACGTCGTGCGATTTCTGGCTTAATCATTGGGCCCGAATCTGTAATCCGTATTTCATAATGAGTCGGAGATGTTTGAATGCTCAATTCGATCCATTTTTTTTCCACACTCTGCAGAGCTTCATAAGCATTGTTAAGTAAGTTTAAAAGCACCTGTAAAATTTCTGACTGACGGGCTTCAATAAAGTTTTCATGACTCAAATGTTTGTCTACGACGATTTTAAAATCAACTTTATCTGCTTGAAATTTATCTTTGGTAATCTCAATTGCATCGTCCATAATTTTCAAAATGCTCACATTTTGAAAAGGATCATTGATGCTGTTTCTCGAGAAAGCATTCAATGATCTCATGATTTTGGTAATGCGATCAGAATTTTTCTGTATCGATTGAATATCTGATAACATTTTTTCTTTGTGAGCACTGTCTTCAGATTCAATCTTAGCTTTTAATAGCCCGGTCTTACCAACGACTATGCTTAAGGGGTTATTCACTTCATGCGCAATTCCGGACGTGAAATGCCCCAAGTGAGCTAATTTTGATTGTTCAATTAAAACTTTTTGCATCATTTGATTTTCCGAAACATCAAAGTTCAACCCAATCAAAGTAATTTCTTTCGTCTCCGGATCTTGAATTTTGAAAGCATGAGTGCTGATATATTTTTCATTACCCAATGGAGTTTTGATTCGAAAGATCGTCTTCATCTCAGAATTATCTTCGATCAAATTCATAATGTGTCCAAGAATGTCAGCATAGTCTTCAGGGTGGATGAATTGATACCATACTTCCGGATCGACATAGTTCTCTTCAGAGACGTACTCGTACAAAGCGCGAACACCTTCATCAAACCAAATTAAATTGGCACTCAGATTCCATTCCCACATTCCAATTTGACTGTGAAAAAGGAGATTTTGATATTTTTTCAATAATGAAGTGTTTTTAATCTTTTACACCATAAGCCATCATGATTGTGGCTTCGCCTTTAAGAACAACTTCACCTGTGCTTTTAACAGCTGTTGTTTCTACAGTTCCAAATCCTCTTTTTTTATGAAGTTTTGTAATTTCTAAATGAAATGTGATTTCGTCATCAATATAGACTGGATTTGAAAACTTTAATGTTTGAGCCAAGTAAATTCCACCAGCACCAATTTTGTCGTTTAAAAATCGAGAAACCAGAGCACCCAAAATCATTCCGTGTGCAATGCGTTTTTTAAATCGAGTCTTCGATGCAAATTCGTCATCCAAATGAATCGGGTTAAAATCACCCGACATCTCTGCGAATTGACGAACCATTTTATCAGTAATTTTGGCGGTGACGCTGGCTTTGTAGCCAACGTCTTTTCCCGCGCCTGTATCAATCATATCTATTGTCATAATATATTTGCTGCAAGTTCTGCTAACGCCGAACGCTCACCTTTCGTTAATGTCACATGGGCTGCAATTTCCTGCCCTTTGAATCTTTCAACTGCATGAGTTAATCCTGAATTTGCAGAATCAACGTAAGGGTTATCAATCTGATAAACGTCACCAGTTAAGATAATTTTAGTTCCGCTCCCCGCACGAGTGACAATCGTTTTGATTTCGTGCGGAGTTAAATTTTGCGCCTCATCAACAATTAAATACTGCTTTGGAATACTTCGACCACGAATATATGTCAGTGGTTCGATATTCAACATACCTTGATTAATTAATTCTTGTGCGCGACCAGAGGCTTTTTTATCAGCTCCCATCAGGAACTCGACGTTGTCAAAAATCGGTTGCATCCACGGATTTAATTTCTGTTCAATATCACCCGGCAAATAACCAATATCGCGACCCATTGGAAAAATAGGGCGAGAAACTAAAAGACGCTGGTATTTACCTTCATCTAAAGTTTTAAATAATCCTGCAGCTATCGCTAATAATGTTTTACCAGTTCCGGCTTTACCGACAAGAGACACCATTTTGATGTCATCGTTGAGTAATGCATCCAATGCAAAACTTTGTTCAACGTTACGCGCATGGATTCCCCAAATACTATCAGGTGGATTCAATAAAGGGACAATGGCTTTTTCAGTCGCTGAAAAACGACCGATTGCTGAGTGATTTGGATTCGATTTGTCTTTTAAAATCACATACTGATTGATGTAAAGTTTTTGATCAACAACGACTTTTTTCTCTTTGTAAAATGAATCAATTGCTGCAGGTGTCACATCAATTTCAAGATAACCTTCGTACATGTCCTCTTGATTCACATCCGAGTTATCATAATCTGTCGCAAAAATTCCATAAACGTCAGCTTTGATACGTAAATTGATATCCTTTGAAATCAATTCAACTTTTGAACGAGGATGTTGTTTTTGTAAGGCTAAGGCTGTCGATAAAATACGATTATCTGCTTTTGATTGATCCAGTTCCGCACCAATACCACCAAAGCCCATATCCGTCGTAATATAAACGTAGGTTTCGTGATTGTCGATCTGAACACCGTTGGCAAGGCTACCCTTACTTCTGAGCACGTCGACAAAGCGACTAAATTGACGCGCATTACGCCCGTTTTCACCTTGATCACGTTTAAATTTGTCAACTTCTTCGATCACTGCAAATGGAATGTGTAAATCAGCATCTCCAAATTTTAATAAAGCAAAAGCGTCAAATAAAATAACATTTGTATCTAAAACAACTTTTCTGCGTTTTGTTTTTGCTGGAGCACCTGATGTATTTGCCAATGGAATTCCCCTTGTTGTTAATTTTTAAGCTGCTATTAACAAAAATTAATAGCTCTCCTCTAAATTCGACAACAGTGGGTGATTTTTGTCACTCTTTAATGATAAAAATTTTAATTATTTAATCCGATCATTTTGCAGGATATTCTAAGACGTGCGAGTCACCATCAAATCGCCATTATCCTTCTTAAGATCTTCACTCGCTGATTCGATGAATTTAATAAAATGCCGAAGCGCAACATCGTTACCTGCTCCTTTTTCGAACTCAGTACCGTGTCTGATAACACTACTCTTTACGTCAGATGTTACATGCTTTACAGCAACTTGAATTGGGAAATAGGTTTTTTGATTCAAATAGACTCTCATTAAAATTTGCTCGCCGACCTTGAATTGACCATCGATGGCTTCAATTTCAAAAGAAATACCCTCTTCTGAAATATCGTACAGAGCCACTTTCAATAAACCCTTTTCAGGCAATACGACCATAGCACTCATAAACTCTGATAAAATTGTCCGTTTCACTTGACGACGCTCTTGAAATAATAATTTTTTACGTTCAGATTCAAAATCTAAAATTTGCTCAGTGGGTTGAGAATCGAAATGAACTTTTGTGTTCTTAGCCAATGTTTTCAAATGTGGTACTAAATCAATCACTTTACTCATATTTAAAGCCCCCGCTATTGAACTTATATCGGTTGATTTTTGTCTTAACTTGAGATCTAAATGAATCTCGAAATGAAACGTTTTTACGTCGCTTTAGGCCTTAGTCTTATCTTTCACCTTCTTCAATACGTTGTTGTTAACAAAGCGACTCTACTGACGTCTAAGTTAGACCGAGACCTAACTGACATTGAAATTATTGAAACTCCTCTAACTGAAAACACCCCAAAAAGTCGGCTGCAAGAAAAAAAAATTATCAATCTTCCCAAACAATTGCCCACGATTGAGAGCGACAAACCTGCCAATTTCTTTGCCGAGAACGATCACCGCGTCGAAAAAGAAACTGCTGTTCGTAAGTACGGAATTAATAATAATCAAAATCGAAATGCGGGAACAACAAATACGGTTGAAAAAAATGTAAAGCTCGACACAACAGATTCTGAGCCCGAATTCGCGCGCGCCATCAGACAATCTTCGGGATCGCCACAAGAATCTGCGATTCAGCACGAACTCCCTCGGGAAATAGAAAGCGGAACTACGACCAATCTGAATACAGATTCAAATATTTACGCCACATTCTATAATCGCGTTGAAGATCTGTTTTATTTTCGCTGGGTCCAAAGAATCGATGCGATCTTTAGCCGCCTTTCCCTAGAAACTAAACAAAATTTAGCCGGCCAAGTTTGGAAAACCGATATCGAGGTCTGGTTGACCTCTAAGGGCGAATATCACAAAAGTTTTGTCATGAAACCCAGTGGTTTTCAAAATTTTGACAACGCAGTTGTTTTTGCCTTTGAAAATGCTCGTTTTTTTCCAAACCCACCTAAAGGCAAGATCGATTCGGATGGATTTGTTCGCCTTAGGTACAGATTTAACCTTCACGTAAGGTAATTTCAGCAATAACCAATTAAAATAAAAGAATGAAGACTTTTACTCTTTTATTTTTTATTGCCTCTCAATCATTTGCACTGATGACTGAAATTGGAGCCTCTTACAGTTACTCTAAAAAAACATTTAATGCCGCCAATTATTATCAATCTGATTCCAAATCCGCCTCTGTCTCTCTTTATTTTTTAGAACAATTTGCTTTAGAGCTTTCGTACACGGATCAGTTTTATGAATCTCAAGAGGCCGACAGTAACTCCACAAGAACTGTGCAGCAGTCGACAAAAATCACAGGTGCTGACTTGATTTATGTGATCACGGATCAGCGCAGTGCATTTCAGCCTTATCTCAAAGCCGGTGGTGCCTATATCGCCAAAAAGAAACAGGTCAAGTACATCAATGCTGATGTCATCGATATTCCAACCCGCGATGGCCTAGCACCCAGTTATGGAATTGGTTTAAAATATAAACTGACAGAGAAATTCTCTGTCAAAACCGGCTACGATATTTGGCAAACACCATTAGATGACGGCACGACAACTGAAGACTCATCGTTCAAAGTCGGATTGTCTTGGTATCTTTAAAATTATTCTTTAGACTTTAAGAATGAAAAAAATCTGCATTTTATCATTTTCTATTTTCATATCGAGTTGCCAAATGGGCTATTACATTCGCTCAGCTCACAATCAATTCAGTATGATGAGCTCACGGGTTTCCATGACTGAAGCCTTTCAAAGTCCGAATCTGAATGATATTCAAAAACAGAAAATTTTACTGACAGAGAAAGCTCGCGTTTTTGCTTTCGAAAAATTAAAATTAAATAAAACCGATAATTATAATTCTTTTATTGATCTCAAACGTCCCTATGTCACTTGGGTTGTTCATGCTGCAGAAAAATGGCAGATGAAAAATTATGAATGGAAGTACCCTATCGTCGGAGCTATGCCCTACAAAGGTTTCTTTACAGAAGCCGAAGCCAAAGCCGAAGCAGACGAAATGCAAAAACTTGGCTTTGATACTTACGTCCGTGGCGTCAGTGCTTATTCCACATTAGGCTGGTTTACAGATTCTCTGCTATCATCAATGCTCAGATATAAAGATCACGATCTTGTGAATACAATTATTCATGAAATCACTCACACAACCATTTATATTAAAAATAATTCAGATTTTAATGAACGCCTCGCTGTTTTTATCGGGAACAAAGGTGCTGAGATGTTTTACAAAGAACTGGAAGGACCAGACTCTACAACTCTCAAATTAATAGCCGAAGAAAATGAAGATGACCGTCTCTTTTCGGAATTCATTTCAAAAGAACTGACAGATCTTGAAAAATGGTACCTCGAAAATCCCGATTCAGCTTTAAAAAATGAAGATGCAAGATCGGCGCGTTTGAATGTAATCCATGATCATTTCGAAAAAGACCTCGCTCCTCGCCTCAAAACAACTGTGTACGCAAAGTTTACCAAAGAAAAAATGAACAATGCACGGATGGGGCTTTATAAAACCTACATGCAAAACTTGAATGATTTCGAGGATGCCTACAAACGTCACGGAAGTGATTTATTAAAGTTCATAGATGCAGTAAAAAAGTTAGAATCGTCAAAAGATCCTGAATCTGATTTGAAAACACTTTAAAAATCATATGCAATTTGTGAAGTCTGTGCTCATATTTACATGTCTTATGTGAGTTTGATTAACAGAATACATATAAATGATATAAGAAAATATAAAAACTGGGATTAGATCTATAAACAGAAAAAACCAGTGTTATTGAGGCGGTTCCCAAATAGTCACGAAAAGCTCCGTGACTTCATTCAGGTTTTCATCAGGAAAGTTTGCTTTCCAGAATTTTTCATATTCAGATTTACAGGCCTCTGTATTCTGTCCAAAGCCTAAACCTGCTACAAATTTTGAATCAGGAGCACCAAAAGTTGTCATGAAACAATCTTTGAGTTTTACTTTCATTTGAACATTTCCATTTTCGTCAGCAGCATCATAAGTTTGACCAATTGATTTAAGTCGGCTTTGAATCAACGAGGGTGCAATTTTATCTAATCTAGTTTTAGGCTCACAGGTTGTAAAAGTATTACCTGCTTTTAAGCTCTCGATTTGAAATTGGGAAATGTAAATGCCTATACTGCCATTCATAAAAACCTCAAAATCACAATAATTCCACTTGGTGGAGTGGTCAATATTCCAATCCATGGCAGTTTGTCGATGGGTTCGCTTAAACTCAATTTTATACGATCTGACCGATTTTTTTTTTGAAGTACCGGCCTCTGATAAAAAGTCATTAGTTTGTGGCCAATTACAAAATCAACTGATAATAGAGTTCGTCGTGAAACTCACCGTCGATGAAGGCCATGTCCTTTAATCGACCGACCAACTCAAAACCACATTTCTCATATAGCTTAATGCCTGGCTGATTGAATGCTCGAACCGTAAGTTCAAGCCGATGAATGCCCATAGTTTTCGCCGAGTCGATAGCATAGTTGAGCATCGCTTTTCCCAAACCAGCACCACAGAATTGTTGATTAATTCCCATTCCAATGTGCGCCGAGTGTTTTAAAAATTCTCCAACTTTGCCAAAACAACCTAGATTGCCAATGATCCTATCCTGTTCAAAAGCTGAAATCATAAACTGGTTTTGTGAATCAGCAAAATTTTGTAGAATCTCAGCTTCTTTCTCCGCAGGAAAATTGTCAAAGTGACCTGCGGGATGATTCATATTGCGATATGACTCTCGAAAAACAACCTGTAAGTGAGCAAGGAGCTGAGCGGCGTCCTTTGGCTCTGGCGACTTTAAATTGATAGCTCGACCATCTTTCAGAGAAATGATTTTTTTATTAATCAACATGAAAACCTCTCAGAGAAATACTAACTGGCTCTCCTCTGCAGCTCAACAATCAAAACCAATCAATGCAGCAAGGCGATCATAAAACCGAGTTTAAAAAGCAAAACCTAAAAATAAATAATCTTTATTTCTCTTCAACAACAACAGGCTCAGTGGATTTAATCTTATCGTCGTCTTTCCGTTTTTCGGGAGGTCGACCCAAAACCATCGATTTAAATTTGGCATTGATTTCTTGTTTTAAGAATAAATAGATCAAGAACTTCTCAGCTCCTAATAATTTCTTCATCGAATCGAATTCGTCCAAGTTCAATTGATTTAATTTCTGCAAAAGCTGTCTGTTTTTTTGAATCAGTTTTGTTTGTTCGACATTAGACAATGGTTTTTCATTTTTTCGAATGTCAGTTTGAATGAGTTTGATTTCTTAAGAGATTTCAGATTTTTTTTTATTTAATGTACGATGAATTTAGCCAAATTCTTTTTGTTGGTTGGCCGAGAGCTGAAGTTCGTCACTGATTTTCCAGATAA
>JBPOIE010000078.1:0-6047 GCA_052034855.1 Bdellovibrionota bacterium
CAGTTGAAATTAGACGAATTAATTGCCCGCATGAAATCACCTTTTAAATACGGACATGCACCAATTCCTTTCCGTGATTTTGCTTTCAATACCAACTGGAGAATGGGATCTAAAGGTACAACTTCAAATCGTTGGGGCGCAGATTCAATTCAGGTTTTTTCCGATGTCGGAGTTTACAACGACAAATCATCAGCTTTTACAAAACCCAAAGAACTCAATTCGGGCCTAAATGCAAAAAAAACCGCTCTCGTAGAAATGACTGAAAATGATTTGGCGTATGAGTCACCAAGATATAATCCAAGTCAGAATAATTTGACTTATGATTTTGGTCCCTGCGGAGAATCAACAACGACAACATGTGCTTTATCACAAGCCCTTGTCAGTTGGCCCGATCTAGCGACTGTAGGAATTAAGTCGATCAGTCACCCTTCACTGGGCTATTTTGGAACTTACCGGGGTCGTGCAAAAAATGCGAAAGTCTTTATCCTCGCTGACCAAACATCTCATGATGATTTTTTCTCTACTCGTGCCATTACCGGAGCGGCAGGACAAAAACTTCAATCCTTTTTAAATGTCATCGCGAATCCAAAACAGTACTTTATAGCTCGCACTTTACCTGTCGATACTCTTGGAGTCGAAACAACAGACTTAATCAAGGGTGCACTCCAACCTTCGATGATGGAAACATATCAAAGAATTTATTCCGCAGTTGCAGATCAATCTGAAATTAAAATTGTCATCGGTGTCGGACCCGTTGCAAAAGCCGTCATTCAAAATATGAAATTCAATCCTGAGGTTTTAACTGTTCCACTTGATTATTCAGATTCAACGACGGCATGGAATAATATGGCGACTCTGATCACTGAGCACATGGGGAATCAAAAAATAGGAAATTACGAAGGTCAATTGACGACAATTCCTCGGATCGACTTACCTTACCATACTCGCTGGTGGATGGGCTCTTCTGGTGATCGCGCAGCACGCGGCGAAGGAAAAGGATTAGGCAACTATTATCGTGTTTGGGCACCTTACTGGGTTTCTCAGTTATATCCAAAACCTTTAACAACGGCAGAGAAATCTGAAGTCAAAAGCCAAATGCAAAGCCATCTCGGCGAAGCTGTAAAATCAACTGAGGGCCTTGAAAAAGACCCTACTGAATAGAATTAAAAATTTGCTAAAAAAAGAATTTAACCAAAAATTCTTTTTAAAATCGATTTTACACGACCACCTAAAGTAGCAGGTTGTGAATTTTTTCTAAAATTACGAGAGGCCGCTGTTGAAACAGTGGCCTTTGTATTTTTTTCTGCTTGTGCAGCTGACACTGACTTATCATTTTTATGATTATGATTTTTCTTTTTCGCATCAAATTGCTGATCAGTTTTCTTTGGCTGAGCACCATTCGTTGGATTTAATACATATGTGTTATTTGATTTTTTAGGAGCTCCATGAGCCGCATTCGCAGCTGGTGCATGAGACGCCGGACGACGATCTGGGCCACCCTTCAGTGGACGATCATTACGCCTGTCATTAGGACCCCGAGACGGCTTACCACCGCGATCGTTACTGCGATCTGGGCCACCACGTCCACCATGATGTGATTTTGAATCACGATCACGTTCAAAACCTTTTTTAAAGCCAAATTCTTCCGAACGCATAGGTTTAAAATCTTTCGCCAGATCTGCATCTTCTAAATAGCCAATTTCGATTTTCTTTTTTGTGTATTCTTCAACACGAGCCAATGAATCCACATCTTTTTCAGAAATAAAAGAAAACGCTTTTCCTTCTTTACCTGCCCGGCCAGTACGACCAATACGGTGAACATAGGACTCTGCATCTTGAGGCATTTCAAAGTTAATCACTAAATCAACATCTGAAATATCTAATCCACGTGCCGCAACATCGGTAGCAACCAATATATTTTTATTGTTCTCAGCTTTGAAATCACCAATCACTTGGTTGCGTTGCGCTTGGCTGATCAGACTTGAAATACCCATCGCGGGGTAACCATTCGAAGTTAAAAAGTTGGCGATGCGATCAACGTTGCTTTTAAAATTTGTAAAAACGATTGTTTGACGTGGATTTTCACGCTTCATCAAAGAAATGAGATGCTGAGGTTTTTCATTATTACCGATATGAAATAAAGCATCTTTCACATTGTCAGCTTTAGCTTGATCACGTGAAATATTAATTTCGACAGGCTCAGCGCCAAATTGATAAGCTGTGTTTAATACATCAAAGTTCAAAGTCGCACTGAAAACCAAAAACTGACGAGTGCGTTCAATGCGGCTTAAGATATATTTCATATCATCTTTGAAGCCCATATCAAACATTCGATCAGCTTCATCAAAAACAACAGCACGAACTTTTTTGAAGTCAACATGGTGTTCTTTGTAAAGATCCATCAAACGCCCTGGCGTTGATACGATAAAATGAAGTCCATTTTTTAAAGCTTCTTTTTGTTTTTCGTAACCTGTGCCGCCATAAAATGGATACGACTTTAAACCACAACCAAGAGTTAATTTTTCAACATTTTCATGAATCTGATCTGCTAACTCACGCGTCGGCACCAAAATCAGAATACACTGGAATGGTTTCCAATCGCTGAAGGCTCGATCACTTGTTGAATCAGTTTCAGATTTTAAAATTCGCTCAATCAATGGAATTAAAAAGGCTGCAGTTTTACCAGTTCCAGTTTGCGCTAAACCAGAAATATCTTTTCCGATAATTATGTGAGGAATGGCTTGTTCTTGAATTGGTGTTGCATCAGCGTAGCCCAGCTGATCAATAGCATTTTGTAAGCGTGGATCTAAATTAAGTTCTGCGTATTTCATAAGGTCTTAGATAGACTTAGGAACCCTCAGAGTCACTAAAATTTTCACTCTAACTCAAGCTCTTATTTTTAGAATAAAATTTAGCTCTATTTTCAGTCAGAATGGCTCTGAAAAAACTGCTTAAGCTCTTGGACGAACTGCTCGTGCTTTTCATAATGCACCCAGTGGCCGGTACCCGAAATCTCGACACCCTTAATGTTGGGATTCACCAACTGCATTTTCTCAAATGTCTCTTGTTTCAACACGTGTGAAAACTCACCACGAATTAAAAGAACTGGCATTTTGAAATTAGCAACTTCCAACCATCGATCACGACGGTGTCCTTCTTCAACGATTTCATAAACAGCATTTTTTGAAAATCTCCAGTCGTACTTTTGAGCATTTGGTCCTTCAGTTTTTTCTTCTAAATTTGCCTGTAAAAAAGACGAAAGTACGCTCATGGATTCTTTAGCTTTAAACTTCGTTGAAAAATCCTTTGTAAAATAATTTTTAATATCTTCTTTGGTGTTAAATGGCACTGGAATTTGCTCGAGCATTTCATGATAATAATCCACAGCTTTTGCATCCGCATCAGGCCCCATGTCTTCGATCGTCAATGTTCTGACTTTGTAAGGAAAACGATCAGCGAAAACCATGACGTTTCTGCCTCCCATGGAATGGCCGACCAAATGAAAAGAGTCCCAGCCCAACTCATCGGTGATTTTGTTCAAATCATCAGCAAATATCTCAGGTGTGTAACCAGAATCTGGCTTGAAGGATCGACCATGTCCGCGCTGATCATAGATCAAGCACTGGTAGTCGCTTTCAAGGCGGCTTGCAATTTTACGCCAGTTCGCAGCAAAAGCCATCAAACCGTGGACAAAAACAATTCTATTTTTTTCATTCGTGCCAAGCACAGAATAGTGGAAATTTGATAGGCTAATTATTGAATTAATCATTGTTCGTACTGTACATGAAGTCATATCTCATTTACAAAATATATATTAATGACGTCTGATCAAAATTCTATTTACTTACAAAAGCTCCGCTCTGCACTTGAAGACATCGACCCTCAAGCGATCAATATTATTAAACGTCTTAAAGAAGCCAAATTTGACGCTTACATCGTTGGCGGCGCTGTACGCGATTTATTGGTCGGATTAAAACCCAAAGATTTTGATATCGCTACAAATGCATTACCAAATGAAGTCAAAAAAAAGGTATCCTACAGTTTCATCATTGGACGCCGATTTAAATTAGTCCATGCCAGACGTGGTGATAAAATTTTTGAAATCGCCACGTACCGCCGCGAAGCCAAAGCCGAAGAACTTTCCAGCGAAGTCATGATTGATTTGCCATTTGTCGAAGAAAATTTTTTTGGAAATATCCAAGAGGATTCATTTCGCAGAGATTTCACCGTCAATGCGATATTTTACGATCCAGTCACTGAGGATCTTGTTGATCATTGCGGTGGACTGAATGATATTGCTTCACAAACTTTACGCGTGATTGGCAATCCCACAGAGAGAATTAAAGAAGATCCTATTCGTATTTTGCGCGCGATTCGCTTATCACAAAAATTATCATTCCAGATCGAAAGCTCTTTACGTGAAGCAATTCATCAAAATGCTGTTGAAATCCAACGAGGTGTTTTACCAAGGCGCCGTGAAGAGTGGATCAAATTTTTTAGACTACCAAATATCGAATCAGCACTGTGGGATCTATTTGATTTAGAAATCTTTAAAAATGTTTTACCAACATTTCACGAACTCTTTTTGAACGAACCACAACGCGAAGAATTTTTGTTTTACATCCGCCGTCTCTCATCGATCGGTTTTGATTTTAACGATCCTGTCGAGCTATTTGCTTCGATTATATATTCGTATTTGCTAGCCACCCATGAACACTTTTTAAAAATAAATATCCACCATTTATCAGATGATAAAAATTTTCAAAACTTCTGCAAAGACGAACTCGGAGTTTTTAAAGCCGAACAGATTTCAATCGAAATTACGATCCAACACATCCATGGCCTGACGAAAAAAGAAAGCTATCTGACTAAAGGCGAACGCCGCCAAAAAGCTTTTTTAAACAACCCCCATTTTAATTTAGCTCTGAAATTGGGGCTTCTTTCAGGGGAATTAACATCATCTGATTTCGACTTTTGGATGAGCGAGAAAGAAAAGAATAGTCATGATAAAATTCAATCTTAAAGCCGTAATACTTATTTTAATATTCTCTTTTTCAAGTTTTGCATTCAGCAAAGAGACTATCAATTGTACAGCACAATACTTAGAGCTATTAAAAGATGGCTCTACAATTTCTGAACAAGTACAGCTTGATATCATTGAATCGTCTGAATTTTATATTCAACTCAGTGCTGACCTCAAAGAGAAAAATTTTAGCTTCAGTGGTGATCTAAACCAAAATACGTTTTTCGTGAGCATTACAGATCTTCCTGATCATACTGTGGGATCATTAATGACGGCCTCTTTTTCAGACGATCACCGACTTCAACTTTCGATAGTAAATAAAAACGCAGTTTACAAATTGGAATGTTTTAAGAAATAAGTAAAAACTCAATATTTGTCGACTGTCTCATTGTTAGACACCCTGTGATCATAAGACGCATTTTAAGCCATTTTAAGGTGGACTTGATATTGTAAGATTCATCTTTGAATCAATGAAAAAACACTTTTTAAAAACCTTCTTTATCATATCTATTGCGGCAAGCTGGTCTTACTCTCAACCATCCATTGTCATAAAAAATGACTTTAATAAACATCTTGATCAAAAAAAATTGGAAAAACTACTCATTCTGAACGATTCCAACGCTATTATCAGCAACATACAAATTGATGTGGATCTGTATAAGATTGATTTCGAATCTCCGACACATACAACATCGCAAATTCAACGATTGATTCGTCAGTTGCCGCAATCACCTGTTGATATGAAGTCACTTTTAAGTTCGCTCGAAATCAGTAAAGTGATCGGTTTGTTTTTACCTTACGAACAATTACAAATTCAAAGCCCAACGCCTCGAGATGCTCTTTTTATCCGCGAAGATGCTGGCCTATGGACACTGATTCACGAATATATGCACTATTTATTCAACGAAGGTCATCGTCAAAAAAATATGCTGCCGGCCCCTGAGTTGAAAAATGCAATCACTGACAATACAGAAACTTATAACGAAGAAGTTACGCATTACAGGTTAAATCAAAGGTTTGAAAC
>JBPOIE010000056.1:0-3732 GCA_052034855.1 Bdellovibrionota bacterium
CTGACCTAGCCGGACTAACCAGGTCCAGATTATGTGTTATAATCGGACTAATTAAGGAGCAGTCATGGCCCGAAAACGATTTTCAACAGAAGAGATTATTCAGCACTTAAGAACCTTCGAAATCGAAAGATCCAAAGGAGCTTCGCTTGAAGAAGCTGCTAAAAAAGTCGGAGTAACGTATACAACGCTGATTCGCTGGCAAAAAGAGTTCGGCGGTCTTCGTGTTGATCAAGCCAAAAGACTTAAAGATCTTGAGACTGAAAACAATCGCCTTAAAAAATTAGTAGCTGATCTTTCGATTGATAATCAAATTCTGAAAGAAGTTTCAAAGGGAAACTTTTAAGCCCAGCTAGAAAGCGCGATGCAGTTTTGCACGTCAAAAAAAAGCTGGGCTTTTCAGAGAGACGTATTTGTAAAGTAATCTCAGTTCACAGATCCTGTTTTAGGTACAGGCCTGTGAACAATGAGTATCAAAAAAAATTAAAGGCACGAGTTATTCATTTAGCGTCTGAATATGGTCGCTATGGTTATCGTCAGATTACAGGTTTATTGAACATGGAAGGCTGGAAAGTAGGTCACGATCGTGTTTTTTCAATCTGGCAAAGGGAAGGATTAAGGGTTCCTGCACGGCAACCGAAAAAATCGAGATTGTGGCTTAACGATGGGTCTTGTATCAGGCAACGAGCTGAATATAAAAATCATGTTTGGAGTTACGATTTTGTGAGCGATCAAACGCACGACGGAAGAAAAATTAAAATATTAAACATCGTCGATGAATTTACGCGTGAGTGTTTGTTGTCGCTGGTGGCTCGAAGAATCAGATCTGGTGATCTCATTTTTGCATTAGCAGATTTGTTTTTAAAACATGGATTACCAAAAAATATTAGATCCGATAATGGTCCAGAGTTTATTGCCAAGAAATTGAAGCAGTGGCTTTTAAAGCTTGAAGTTCAACCGCTCTATATTGAGCCAGGAAGTCCATGGGAAAATGGTTATATTGAATCGTTTAATGGAAAAATGAGATTTGAGTTATTGAATGGTGAAATTTTCTTTTCACTTTTAGAAGCTCAGGTTATCATTGAGAGATGGAGGCATCATTACAATACTGTACGACCCCACAGCGCTTTGGGCTATCGACCACCAGCCCCTGAAGTTTTTAAACCAAACTTCCGACAAGATATGGTGTGCAATTTTTAATTTTAAGAAATGGTACAAAAACTTCCGGCTGGTCAGTACAGTAATTCACGATAACCATCGTTAACAAGCATTTCTAACTTTGCATCAAAAAACTTAATTTTTTCTTCTTTTGATAGAGGTTTTGATTTTTTTAAATGCTGATTAGGCTGAATAAAAAAAACAGAGGGAACTGAATTGCCCTTTGAAATAATCGACATCATTTTAATATAATAACTCCAGTTCTCAGAACTCGTTTTAGCAAAATCCTTGTGGCTAATTAAATATTTTTTGTTGCTGTCCTTAATTTGTAGAGGTATTGCTTGATTTTTGAAATTCAAAATTGAGTCAAAAGTTCTCCAAATTAAATGTGCTACAGCTATTTGGTCTATAGGTGAAAAACTAAATACGTTGATTAATTTTCTTCTAATACTTGCTTGAGAAAATTGAATAAGAAGATCAATTTTGTTATCAAGATTCGAATTAAAAAGCACTTCGGAGAATGCAGGAAAATTCTGGGGCATGCTTGGATTTTGGTATCGAATTTCATTAAATCCGTCGATATTTATTAATAAGTCAATAGACTTTATGTAACTACTTGCAACGTGAAATTGTTGAGGTTGAGCATAGGCGCCGAAAGCAAAATTTAAAATGATAATTTTTTTGTTTTTTAGGACGGGTTTTGATTTTAGTTTTTCAATCAGTATTAAATTTTTTTGTAAATGAGAAGCGAGCATTGAAGCCAAAGATCCACCGAAAATTCCTACAACAAATTCTTTTTCGCTTTGTTTTTTATACGGATAATCGAATTCGCTACGAAATCCTTGTCGATTAAAAATTTTATTTTCAATGGAGATTTCATCTTCCCAGTCATTAACATAACCAAAGTAAGGGTGTGCTCGAATTTTTGCAAATCGAGCAATTGGTGCAGGGTTTGAATGAGTTATTTTGCTCAGCATGTCTTGTGTGTTTTTTAAATAAGAAATCATTTCTTTATTGGTGTTAATACCGAAGTTTAAAACTAAAAAAACACGAGCAAGAATTTCGGCAAACATTAGGCCGAGAATTATGGCACTAAGGGAGTAAATTTTTCTCATATGTTTTGTCATTTATTCTGAGTATCAGCAGCTTGCTTACAGGTCTCAAAAAATGGAGTGAGTTCAGGAAATACTTTGTACATAGAAGTATTTCTTCGGATATCGTGTTCTGTAAAGAATCTATAAAAATCTTCATGTCGATTTGAAAGCTCTTCTTGAGTTAATTCTTTGCTACTGATCATCCACGCCAAATTTCTTTGTACTTTGTCTATTTCAAATTCATTAAAGCCTATAAGATCACCTAAAACAGAAACATGATTATCTTTCATAAACTTTATGGATTCGACTAAATAGTTTTGATAATCTGGTGGTAAATTCTGAATACTTTGCCAAGCTGGGTAGCGCAACACAGGAACGTCAAACCAGACCCGTTGACGTTCCCAGTAATTATCAATGGGCGCATTTTTTCCCTCGATGTTTTTAAGGCTATTTACATATTTTCTTAAATCTAGTACGCCTTGTAAAAAATCTTTAAATCCAGAAATTGAAAACAAGTTGAACGTATTAATAAAAGTGATTGTTGTAAAGTGTGTTTCGTAGAGAACGCGCTTCACATTGTTCAGTAATTGATCAAAAACCATCCCATTGCGAATATATTCTGCTTTATTGCCCCAGGCATCTATACTGACATACAACGAAAAATGCTTACATGCTTTTGTTCCAATTAATTTACTGATCGGGCTTTTTTTCTTATCGGAAAAACTTTGTGTCGTTTTTGACAATAAAAGTACTTTTTCATTTGAAATACTTTTAAATTCTTCGAGATCGAATCGGCGTATTGTATCGAGTGAAAGAGTTTCCTTCTCGACAACATAATTAATGGCTTCAATGCCATCGTTTATTGTGAACAATGTGACCTCTGTTTTATAACTTTCAATTTTTTTTAACGAATTAATAAATCGATCCATTAAAGCAATATCCGGTGGACACATATTGCTTGTTATACTGATTTCTAAATCTCCTTTAGGATTGTTCAAAACATATTCCAAAACTCTGAATGTATTGTTATCCAGAAGGGGTTCTCCTCCAGTCATACGAAACATATGCAAGTGCTGGTACATTTCAGGCCACCAATTCCAAAAAGCATCTACGAAAGGATTGTTCGCTTTTCCACCTTTGATAGGCATTAAGCCTATTTCCTGCAAGCTTGTGGTATCATTATGTTTAATGCGGGTAGGGTAGGGACCAAACTTTTCTATTTCTTTTTGCCATTCTGAACTTAAATGTGGACTGCAATAAGAACATTTAAAGTTACAGGCTTGATTAAAATTAACTTCAACATATGTAGGATTAACATCTTTATCCCAAGACAATTGTTGGCTGAGCTCTTTATAAGGCGCCGCCCAGTATTCACCAGAACGATAATGTCTGTCGCTTGTATTACCCTCTGCGGGGGGATTTGGCGAATCTTCAATTTTCCAACAATAACTGCAGCCGACGGGACGTTCGCCATTTAACATTT
>JBPOIE010000060.1:0-34779 GCA_052034855.1 Bdellovibrionota bacterium
GCAGTAAAAAATTTGGTGAAGAAAATCCAGCGGCACTTGAAAAATTGCGAAATGAAAAATTTTGATGGTTTTTTCTGACCTCGGCGACAACATCAGATAAAAATTTTCGAAAATCTTGATACTCATAAATATTTATGTTTGTAGAATACACCTTCTGCCTCCTAACTATTTGATACAACAAGGTTATCGACATTTCCGAAAATGAGTAAAATGTATTCAACAGAATACGCCGTATTCAAAAAAGAACAGGCATTTCGTCCAGATAAAAAATAGATCAACACCATCCCGAGTTAATTATGACCACGATCATAGTTAACTCTCCGAAACATCGTAGAATGTCCTTAAACAGCAGACGGAAAATAACCGGCTCTAACAAAAAGGAAGGTTTTATGATTATCGAAGTTTCAGGAGATATCCTCAATAGTAAGGCCGAAGCGATTGCTCATGGTATTGCACCCAGCGATCATTTTAATCAAGGTTTAGCATTATCACTCAGAGAAATGTGGCCATCAATGGCCAAAGATTTCAGACACTATTGCAAATTGCATAGTCCGGAAAGTGGCACTGTGTGGACATGGATGGGCTCAGACGGCAAAAAAATTATCAACATGATGACTCAGGATGCCCCAGAGCAAGAAGGTCACAATCCAAAGCCTGCAACCTTGAAAAATGTGAACCACGCTTTGAAAGAGCTACGTTCTTTAATCCAAAAAGATAAAATCAAAACAGTAGCACTACCAAAAATTGCAACTGGTGTTGGTGGTTTGGAATGGGCTGATGTGAAAGGCTTAATTCAAACTAACCTAGGTGATTTAGATACTAAAGTTTATGTATATACTGAATACAAAAAAGGTATGAACGCTTTAGAGAATTAAATTCACTAAAGAGTAAAACAAATCAGGAGTTCGGCGTCCCTTGCTGAGCTCCTTTTTTAATGGTCAGAATAACTTTATCACCAGCATTATCCACATAAGTCATGTTTGAAAATCCTAATTCAGCAAAAGATTTATAAAATGGAGTTTGTTTTACTGATTCCGTGAGCGCTTTGGTTTTTACAAAATGATCTCTAAAAATTTTAAAATTAGAATCTGTTAAATAAGCTACGATTTCTTTTGTATCTGGAAAATCTTCTAATACTGCCTGCACCAATTTCTTTGAAATCCCTCTTTGCCGAGCTAGCGGATTTACTTCGATCCAATGAATCATTAACTTATCTGAATGATCAAAATATTCAAACTCAACTGTACCCACAATTTTGTTTTGCAATTTGTATTCTGCTGGATCCGTACTAACGAAATGAAGTCTGTCTTGGGACTTTTTATCTGTTTTAAAATATCCCTGTATTTCGGACTCAAACATGGAACGACAGGCATTCTGAGCGAAAATACTTTGTCCGATCAATAAAATGAAAAGCAGGATACATTTCATAATTGAACTGAAGTGCTACAACCGTGCCAGTGCTAATACGTTATAGCCGTTTTAAATCGACCTATCTGTTTGATTTATTTACAGTTATTAGAATTGGCACTAAGTTAATAGCTTTGACCGCTAAGACTTGTTGTGAATCAATTTTTCCAAAGTAGGTCCACGAATCACAACCAACGACGACTTAGGTAGTTCCTGGCCTCGATCGGGCCATGTCGAAGTCAATTGAGATTTATTGGGACTTGTCTCTCCTGGGTGCTGAACGCACAAAAATAAATCTTTACCATCGGCAGAAAAATAAGGACCTGTCAGCTCGGCATCATTAGGTGCAGAAGCCACTTGAAAAATTTGTCCCGCATTTTTTCCGCGCATAGGTATATAGTATAAACCATTTCGTTTGAATTTTTTGTAGTCACCTTTCCCTAATTCATCTTCGGAAATATCATTTGTAACCCACAAATTACCGCTGCGATCAAAAGCCAAGTTATCAGGCGAGCTCAGTAAAGCATGATCTCCGAAAGAGACCCAAGACTCTGCTACAAATTCCAAGGATAAAAAGTCATTATTTTTTTCTTTAATTTTTAATAATGAGCCATGAGGTCGACCAGCTTGTTTATTGTTTGTCAGAGCAACGATAATATCTTTGGACATGGGATGAACTTTGATGTCTTCGGGACGATCTTGCGGAGTCGCTCCTAACATTTTTGCAGCCATACGCGTGTGAATCATCAACTCGGTGTGATCTCGAAATAATTTTTTAAAATCTGGATGCGATTTTATTTCAACAGGTATCCAGCGACCTTTTTCTGTGTTGGCCACATACAAAGTCCCGACTTCAAGAGAGCCAGGTTTCGCAGAAATAAATTTATAAATAAATTGATTATTGGCATCATCACCCATGTAAACCACTTCACGCCCATCAGAGGCCTTCACACAGGTTGCTCCTTCGTGAGCAAAACGTCCAAGTGACAATAATTTTTGCGCCACTTGAGTTTTAGGGTGAACTTCAACAACCCATCCATAGTGGTACGGAGAATAATCAAAATGAGTATGCCAGTACATATCTTTTTTATGGTAAGATACCTTAGGAATATTTCTTAATTTTTTTTCACCCAGATGTGGTGTAACAGTCCATTCACCATAAAATAAATCATAATTTTCTTCACAAGTTAAAAAAGTTCCCCACGTGGTCTGCCCTCCAGCACAATTGGCTAAAGTTCCTACTGCGTGAGTGGCTCCTTCAATTTTAGCTTTTCCTGAAAAAGGAATTTCTGTCAGACCATCAATACGAAAATGAAGATCTGAGTTTTGCACCAACTTCCAAGATTCTTTTTCTTTACGAATATGCAATATAGAAATCCCGACAGATTTCATTTCCAGCAGCACCTGTTCTTTGGTTTTTGAAACATTATTTTTTTCAGACCACCCACTGACAAATAAGGGATTTAAATATTCGTGGTTCACCATCAAATAACCTTCTTTTTGATTGTCTTCGGCAATAGGAATAAATTGAATATGATCATTATGTGCGCCATATTTAAAATCACCGCAAGATTTTGTCTGAATTAAATCATTCCATTTAAATAAAACTTCATATTGAAGCCCTTCTGCTAAAATCAGGTCGTCGATGTCTTTAACAGGGAATTGTACAGGTAAAGAATCGGTGGCTTTGGGTACACTGATGGCACAGCCTGTAGATGTCGCAGTCAGAAGCCCTAAATGTGATAAGGCCAAACCTGATGAACCTAAAAATTTTATAAATTCGCGGCGGCGTGTTTCTATTATCATAAAGTCTCCGTTTTTGAATAAGAAAACTGTAAGTTTTATGGAATACACAAACAAGTCATGGTTGTGTTAGGAATTTATCATTGAATACTTAAATTAGTTTGAAATTAGTCGATCCCTATTGCTAAAATTTATCTGTATGAAGAATATTTTAATTTTATTGGCAACTTTCAATTTCTTATTTTATCTCATTGATTACTTTATACTTACACCGAAAAATAAAAACATACCAGTTGCCGGCAAATATAATTCGACGAACATGTTTTCAAATCTGTATCACTCTAGCCTATATAATGGGATAAAATTAATAGCACTTGTTCCTATTATTTATTATTTTACCCCTCAATTTGTTTATAAAACAATATTTTCAAATCATCTTCTTACTTCAAGATGGACTATGAATTGGTTGGACTATATTTTAGTTTTTCTATTAGCTGATTTTATCTATTACATTTGGCACGTTGCATCTCATAAAATACGACTTATGTGGATCGGCCATCAGGTTCACCATCAAGATACGACTTTTAACAATTCCACACGACTCAGGGTTTCTGTTCTCGAATTTTTTACGTTTAGTGTTTTTGCAACAATTCCAGCAGTAGCGAATATACCCGCAAATATATTTTTTCAAGCCTATTTAATCATCGTGTTTAATATGGGTTGGCTGCATTGTTCAAATATAAAAAAACTTCATCCAATCATCGAATTTATATTTAATACCCCCCATCACCATAGGCTTCACCATTTATCAACAAGTACTGCTGCACCGATAAACTGCGGTGGGGCACTTATAATTTGGGATCGATTATTTGGGACATTCAAGGATTGCGGAGACATTAAAAATCCTACCTACGGTGTTGATCAATTTAAAATTCACATCTCACCAATCAAGGATATTTTCCATGGTGTTTTCAATTCAAAACTTGAAGAATCACAAAATAATAGACTACTGAATGTCTATTGGCATTTTTCAATATTATTTATTTTCTTTTCATTTCTATTTTTCGATATCAAACAAATCACGACGTCTCTTTCAGTAATTTGTGCTTGTGGCTATCTTATAGCATTAGAACTGAATACATTTAAAAACAAACTCTGGTTGTACTTTTTAACATTTCTAAATTTAATTTTGATATTTTACAATTCAATATATTTTTTCCCACGTGCGGATTTTGTGAAATATAGTCTGATATTCATTTTTTTAACTTATTATTCAACGATTCTCATTCAAATGAAAAAGGAAAAGCTGTTTTAACATTTTTTATGACTTTTTAGTGAATTCGGAATAGACGTCGGAATAGATATTCTGCATACTTAAATGGTGAATAATAAAGTTCTATACATAGAAATTAGTGATGCACATACTGAAATTATTGATTCGGTTGTCGAGTCTTTGACTCCAGAATTTGAAGTATATTTACTTCTAAATGATAAATCGGTCCAAAAATTAAAACACCTCGAAAAAAAAATAACTGTTATACCTCTGAATGAAAACGAATATCTTTCTGAAATTATTAAAATTAAAAAGAGTCTAAAGCCAGATTTAATGCTACTCAATTCTTCGCAGGGAAGAAAAGTCAGAAATTTATGCTTGCGACTTTTCTTTGACCCTATTTCAATCGTAGGAATACATCACAACCCTGAGAGTATTCTAAAAAGTTTTACACAAAAAATAATTCACTTTAAAATTAAAAAATATATAGTTCTTGCTGACTCTATTAAAAACTATTTGATAGAAAAAAAGAAGACGAACATTGAATCTTTTTACCCATTGATATTTCCATTCCAAAAAATCACAAAAATAAATAATGATTTAAAATATATTGCAATCCCAGGCGTTCTTGAACAAGACCGTCGTGACTATTTTGGCCTAATAGAGCTCGTTAAAAAATATAATCCCGACCTAGATCCAAACATCAAGTTTGTATTACTTGGAAATTCAAAAAGTCATAACGGGCCAGAAATAATTCAACGAATTCAAAAGTATGGAATCGAGTCCAGATTCATAGTATTTGATAACTATGTCGAAGATGACGTGATGATGTCTTATATCATTTCGGCTAAGGCAATTATGCCTTTACTGCATCCTGGAACGAAATGGTTTGATAAATATTTCGAAACTAAAATTTCTGGCGCATATAATTTAGCGTTTAGTTTTAATAAAAATCTATTAATGCATGAAGTATTTAAAGATAAAGAGGATTTTATAGATCTCGGTGTTTTTTATACAGAATTAAGTTTTAAGAATTCTGTATCTGCAATACTTGAAAAAAAAGCGACCCCTAGAAAAAGTAAATTTGATACAAATTTCCAAAAACAAAAGCTATTGTCATTTATGGCAGTTTAAAAGAGCACTTTACCAATCATGACGAGGTTATTTTATCCAGGAGCTCAGCATATTTAACTTTGCCAAGGTCAGTTTTAGGAATTTTCAGCACATGAACAAGCGCTTGAGCGCGCTCATAAGGACGGACAACTGAGTTAAATTTCTCAAGAATTTGTGAGTTTTGAGCCTCTGTCACAATGACTAATTTATGACCAGAACGTTGATCTGGGACGGCGACAAGTGCATAAATTTCGATGTCACCACCTATTTCAATCACCAACGAATGCAATCGACTTCGTAATTCTGAAAGTGAAACCGTTTCAGATAAGATTTGAATTTTGTCATCACTACGACCCAAAAATTGAATTTTAGATTCATGAACTGAAATTTGATCAGAAATTTGAAGAGCACTTTCAAAAGATTTTATTTGAATTTTATTCTTCATTTTTTGCAAAGAATAACTGGCCAATGAATCGCAAGTGATCAGTGTGCCTTCGTTTGTCTTCTCAAAACGAACCCCATCCATCAACTCAAATTCTTTTTTTGTATGATCATCTTTGTACGCTACCATCGAAGCCGTTTCAGTCATTCCGTAAGTCTGTACTAATGGCCAATCTATTTTCTGAGCTGTCTCAGCCACGACAACCGGTAATTCCGAACCACCAACGAAAACTCTTTGGATTGATTTCGGACATTGAATATTTTTTTTCACTAGATCAAAAATTTGTGCAGGCACAAGTGATAAAAGTTGAATATTGTTCTGATTGATCCATTTGATGAACATACCCTCGCTGAGCAATATTTTCCAATCAGCAAAAAAAACTTGAGACTTTGCCAAATACGCTCTAGCTAAAATTCCCAACCCACCAACATGAAATGTCGGCAGCACACAGCCCCAATTCATTTCATCACCCAAACCAAACTGTACATTCACTCGGCGCGCCGAATTTAAAACAGCTGATTTTTTTAACGCGATTAATTTGACGCTTTCATCAATTGATTTTGAACTCCCCGAACTTGGAATCAAAAAATATCCGTCTTTAGAAACTTCAGTTCTAAAAAATTCACTCAATTCAAATAAAATATTTTTTTCATCTTGAGTGGTTTTTGGATTTATCAATAATTGATTCTCTGAATTTAAATTCCAATCAATCCACGGTTCCCATGTCATGTTTTGCAAAATACTTTCAAATCCAATTCCAAATCCATCAGATATGTATTTCAGATCAGTTCCATTTTGTTGAAACGCCGAATGAAATTCGGTCAGCTGATAAGATGACAAAGTTAAAAAACCATGAATCTTATCGGGCCATTTCTGAGCCATTGCTAAACCATGAGCAACGCCTACAGGGTGATCCATACTTGATGTCATATAAAGAAATGAATCCTGCTGTTTACGAGAAGGCTTTGCGATCGTGTGTGGCCATTGCAGTGCAGACCAGTCCAAAGACAAATTCACTATTCGATTCAGCTCTGTCCAAGACTGCAGTTCAAATGGAAAAGGGTCTTCGACAGTTTCAATTTTTTTTAAAACATCAGGGTTTAATAATTTTAAGAAATTTCTGAATTCAGATTCAGTTAAACAAAAATTAAAATCTAAACGAATTTTTTCAGAGCGTGATGCGTTCAAACAATTGGCTAAGGTTTGATAATCAGAATCGCCTTTGATCTTAATCGTATCTTCTGTACAATGTTTAAAATCAAAAGTTTTATAATCTTGAATGAGTAAATGATTCTTTACAGGAACATCGGTAATTAATTTGATTTTATTTTTTCGAGCCTCAAGATCACTTTTTGCAAGTTCAAGAGCTCGCTGAAATAATTTTCCTTGTGTTAAAAGTTCTTGCTCTAAAGTTTGATCGCCTAAACTGGGCCATGGACATAAATCTGCCACTCCGAAGTTCCCATCTTGATCGAGATACTTGATCAAAGCTCCATTTTGAGTCATCGACGATGTTTTTGCATTCGCTGATTGATTTCTGAAAAGCTGATAACGATGAATATAAATCATATCAAGAAAAATGAGCCCGCATAAAAAAGCAGACTAAAAAGAATTCCATACCCTGCCGACATTCCTAAATATTTATTATAAATTGGTGAAGGCTCAGTTCGTAAAATGCGCTTCATAATAAATAATCCCAATGGAAATGCAAACAGAGGCGCTACGTACAGCGCAAATTGTTTTTGAAAAAGCCAATAGTAACCTGTCATAAACGGAGCCACGATCAAAAAACAAATCCACAAACGTCCGCCAGTTAAGCCCAAACGTACAGCTAAAGTTTTTTTATTTACCAGTACATCAGTGTGAATATCGCGCAAATTATTAATCGCAATCAGTATTGTGCTGAGAAATCCAATTTGTAATCCCAAAACAAAAGCCGACAGATCATAAGTTCCAGTGAGCAGGAAATACATTCCGCCAACAGCAACCAATCCAAAAAATAAGATGACAAACAAATCACCCAAACCTTTGTAAGCCAAAGGATAAGGACCTGAAGTGTACGCGTAACCCATCAACACAGATAAAACACCAATGACAACTATCGGAAGTCCTCCATGTATGACCAATGGAACTCCTAACGCCACCGCCACTGCAAAAAAAACTGTGGCCATGATCATCACTTGCTTGAACGTAAAAATCCCTTGCTGAGTCACGCGCTTTGGGCCAATACGGTCTTTGGTGTCAGCCCCTTTTTTAAAGTCCATGGCATCGTTCACAAAATTCGTTCCGATTTGAATACAAAAACTTGATAACAGCGCAAAAACCACGATCCACCACTGAATTTGCAAACCTTTAGACTGAACTAAGCCGATACTTGCGACAATGGGCACTATTGCAGCAGATAAAGTCTTGGGGCGAGCTGCCATAATCCATGATTTTAAAGGCGATGAGGTAGACATTTGTGTTTGTGTCGTTGAATTCATAACGACAAATTAACACTTTTCATTTATATTAGTAAACGGATTTATTTCTTGTGAGGATATATGGAATTTGCTTTACCCCTAATTTGTGGATTTGTTGCCGGAGCCCTGATCACAGGATTTTTAGTCTACAATACAATCTATAACAAAATGAAATTAGAGGCTGAAACTTGGCGTGCAAAGTTTGAGGCCCAATCAACAACAGCTGAAAAATCCAAAGAAGATTCTGAAAACTTGAAAAAACAAGTTGTTCTGCAATTTGAAAATCTGGCGCAAAAAATATTCGAGGAAAAATCGACTCGTTTTTCTGATCAAAACCATAAACAGCTTTCGACTTTACTAGATCCATTAAAAGAACGGATCAAAGATTTTGAAAAAAAAGTCGAAGACACGTACTCTCAAGAGCGCTTTGAACGCGGCCATTTAAAAGGTGAAATCTCAAAGTTGATTGAACTAAATCACACGATGTCAAAAGAAGCCCACAACTTGGTTTTAGCTCTTAAAGGTGAAAATAAAACTCAAGGAAACTGGGGCGAATTTATTTTAGAAAATATTTTAGAACGCTCGGGCCTTCGCAAAGGCGAAGAGTACTTCACTCAAGAAACTCTTCGTGGCTCTGAGGGCGAAATGCTCCGACCTGACGTAATCGTGCAACTGCCGGATAACAAACACCTCATCGTCGATTCAAAAATGACTTTAAGTGCCTATGAGGGGTATTGCTCGGCCACAGATGAAGCTAGTAAAGATCGCTTTGCCATCCAACATGTGGAATCCCTCAAACGTCATATTAATGATCTCTCGGATAAAAAGTATCATCTGTCAGAAAAAATTATCTCGCCTGATTTTGTGATGTTGTTTATGCCAATAGAACCTGCATTTGCTTTAGCTTTTCAATTAAAGCCTGAAATTTTTGAACAAGCATGGTCAAAAAATATCGCCATCGTCAGTCCGACAACACTGTTAGCCACTTTAAGAACCGTGGCTTCATTATGGAAGCAAGAACGCCAACAGAAAAATGCTCTTGAAATCGCAAAACGCGGCGGTGAACTTTATGATAAATTTGCTAATATCGTCAAAGATCTTGAAACTCTGGGCGAGCGTATTGGCTCAGTTCATAAAACACATTCCGACATCATGGGGAAAATATCAACTGGCCGCGGGAACCTGATTTCGCAAGTCGAAAAGCTGAAAGAACTCGGTGCCAAGGCCGAAAAATCATTACCAGCACAAATTGAATAGTGTCCGCAGTGATGACTAACACATGTTTATGGCCAACTTGCAGTTGAAGATGAGTAATTCCTTGCCTACAAAATACAAGATTGCCATTTGATCCAGATGTGTCTTTAAATCGAAATACGTTAAAATTTAACGTATATTGATTTAGAAGGCCATTTGATCCAAATTAAATTTCTCAAAGTCACATGATCACATCGAGCGGTTTGAATGCCATAACTCATATATTGGCTCTAGATAACTCTAGAGAATTAAAATAGTTACAAAAACTCAGTCAGACCTTGTGCTGAAACTGAATTAAATTTAAAACTACGGTTCAATGAAAAAAGCTTCTGATATCAAAAACTTACGTCGAGACATCGACCGCATTCACAGTTCTATTTTTGAACTGTTGTTAGAGCGCGCGAGTGTGACAGAAAAAATCTGGGCCATAAAAAAAGATAAGAAAATGAAGCTCACTGATCAAAAGCGAGAAACCGAAGTCATTCATCAATTTGATCAGCATTCTAAATTGAAAAAAAATCCAGCTTTGAAAAAAATGATTCAAGATATTCAAAAAATAATTATTAAAAAAAATAAAACTTACCTTAAAGACAAATATGCAAAAATCTGATTTCGAACTTTTACTCCCCGTAGGCCAAAAAGAAATGGCCCTTGCAGCCATTCACAATGGCGCAGATGCAATCTTTGTTGGATTTCCGGGATTTAATGCTCGCGGCCGCAGTTATGATTTTGAAATCGCAGAATTAAAAGAAATTATTCAGACGTGCCACCTTTTCGGCGTCAAAGTGAATTTAGCATTTAACATTGTGATCTTTGAAAATGAAATTCCAGAAGTAATCGCAGCTTTGAAAGAAGTTTTACCTTTAAAGCCAGATGCTTTAATCATCCAAGATCTAGGACTTGTCCACATCGTTCGCGCTATATCACCGACGCAACCGATTCATGCCTCGACGCAAATGACCGTGACAAATGACATGGCCATTGAACTCGTGAATGATTTAAATATTAAACGTTTTGTTCTTGGCCGAGAAAATTCACTTTCAGAAATCAAACTGATCGCTGAACGCACGACAAAAGAACTTGAAGTCTTTGTTCATGGGGCGCTTTGCGTTTCATATTCAGGTCAATGCTTTACGTCTGAAACTTTAGGTGGACGTTCTGCCAATCGCGGCCAATGCGCACAAAGTTGCAGATTTAGTTATGAACTGATCGTTGATGGACAGAAAAAAAACCTTGTTGATAAAAATTATCTCGTCTCTCCGCAAGACCTGTGCGGAATCGCTGAAATTCCAGAGCTGATGAAATTAGGAGTTAAGAGCTTCAAAGTCGAAGGCCGATTAAAGACTCCTGAGTTTGTCGCAAGTGTCGCAAAATCATTCCGATCAGCAATGGATGCTGTTTTACAAAAACATCCATTAAATCCAACACAAATCGAAAATGAAAAATTAAATATGGCTGTTCATTATTCGCGTGGATTCTTTCCAGGTTGGCTCAATGGTGTGAATCATCAGGATTTGGTTGATGGCACGTTCAGCTCTCATCGTGGGGCTATGATCGGTCAAATCACGGCTGTTGATGGTTTCACAGTCACTGTGAATCTTGAGAAATCGCACGAGCTTGAAAACGGTGACGGTCTTTTATGGATCGAAAAAAATGAGAAAAAAGGCAGCTTTATATTCTCAGTTCAAAAATTAAAAGCACACCAGTATAAAATCGGTCTGTCGAACACTGCCGGCGTGACGCCAGCGGCGATTGGTTCAAAATTGTATCTGAATCACGATAAAGATCAGAAAAAAGAAATTCAAAAGTCCTTCCAAGACAAAAACTTTGCTAAAAAAATACCAGTGCAGTTCAAAATTGAAGTCGCTTTAGATCAACCGATTCGAGCGACGATCAACGATGGCCGTTTTGAAATTGCAGACCAGACCGAATCTATAGTTGTCTTAGCTCAGAAAAAACCACTGACAGTTGAATTAATTCAAGACGAGTTTTCCGCTTTATCAAATACGGCGTTCACAACTTCGTTTGATCAAATCCAGGTCGATTTTAAGCAAGACAGTTTATTTTTAAATCACAAAGAAATTAAAAATGTGCGACAACGTTTAGTTCAATCTTTAGAAGATAAACGCAAAAATCATCCTTTGGATCAAAATGATTTTCCGATGAATCCAAACTTCAGTATCCCCACGGTCGTGCCGTCTTCAATACAACAAACAACAATACCAAAACTGAATGTATTGTTGCGAAATAAAAAACAAGTCAGTGAACTTGTTGCTGCTGTAGAAAAAAATGAAATTCAAGCGTCAGAAATCGCTTCGATCTGTTTAGATTTTGAATTCGGACGGGATTATACAGAATCACTTACTGAAATTAAAAAATTAAATATTCCAGCTGGGCTTGCAACCACTCGCATTTTAAAACCGCAGGAAACTCAGAATTTAAAAATTATCCATAGTTTAAATCCTGATTTAATCTTGGTTCGAAACTTGGGAGCCATTCATTACTTTACAAAAGTAAATCCCTTCGCAGGGAAATTAAAGGGCGATTTCAGCCTGAATGTGACAAATCATCTCTCAGCTGAATACTTATTATCAAAAGGCCTCGATAGCGTTTGTATTTCGTATGATTTGAATTTTGAACAGACACTTGCATTATTACAAAATACCAACGCGCAAAAATTAGAAATTACAATTCACCAATCGATGCCAAGCTTTCATATGGAACATTGCGTATTTGCAGCCTTTTTAAGTAAAGGAAAAAGCTTTAAAGACTGCGGAAAACCTTGTGAAAAACATCTTGTCCAATTGAAAGATCAATTCGGTAATCATCACTGGATTAAACCCGATCATGAATGTCGAAATACGATGTACAACGCCAGTGCCCAAACAGCATTACCGTATTTGCCCGATTGGCAAAAATTAGGCCTAGGTGAAATTCGATTTGAAGCTCTGCATGAACAAGGTCAGGATTTGATTTCTAAAATTAAAAACTACATTGTAGTTTTGAAAAATGAACAGACGATTGATCATGCTTTGGCTCAATTAAAAACCACTGAAAGTTACGGCCTATCGACACGGCAGCTGGGTAAAACTGTCGAATATGAATCACGTAAAAAAGATCATGGATTTATTTCTTAACTGAATCCTCTAATGTTCCACATTTTGCAAATTGATCCATGCGCTTAGAAACAACCGTATCAAAACAACGAATTAAAATTTCACGGTTATCAATAAATCGCCGATCACCAAAAGCCGCCGTATGGACTCCACCTTCATTCAAAACTAAGGATTTAGGACCTTGCCAAGTATCAAAGTTTTCTTTGCCGAGAACTGGGCTAATCACAGTATCACTAGTTCCATGAAAAAAAACTGCAGGCAAAAGAGGTGTTTTTTTCATTTGGACAGAGGCACTAAAATCATCGTCTATAGCTATATACGTGAACGGCACAAGCGGATATAAAAACCAACGTTGTTTCACAATCGAGCGTGCCGCTTGTTGATACGATAAAAATGAAGAATCTAAAACGACGAGATCAGGAAGTATTTTCGAATCTGCATCTTGCAAAGTGCGAACAAGAACATTCGATCCCAAGCTTTGTCCGATCGTCATCAGCGGTAAATCTTTAAAATTGTCTTTCATGTATTTCAGAGCTGCTAAGCCATCTTGAACAGTTTTTTCTTGCGTGGCCTGTTCACCTGAACTTGACCCATACCCACGGTAATCAAAGATGAGATACTCGAAACCAAATTGAGTCATCCATGAAAAAAACTGAAAATGTGTCGTCAAGTTTTGACCGTTCCCATGAAAATGAAGGACCGCTCCTTTTTTAATTTTAGATTGCGCTGGAAAATACCATGCATGGATTTTTTCAGTCTCATTTACTGGAATATAAATATCTTGCGGAATTGGCTTTAAATATTTAGCAGCAATATAGGCCTCTCGCTCCGCAGGATACAGTAAATGATTACACCCCGAAAGAAAGGCTGCGCCTAAACTCAAACTAAAAAGTAAAATAGTAAAACGAAATAAAGCTGCTATTTGAAACTTCATTGGTACTTGCTCCTAATTCGATCGCATATGTGTTTTCAATATTTCGACGCAGAACCATTTCAGAACGCCATAAAGCGTCTTCAGAGGTACTTAGCGACTGATGCCAACCTTCCAGACGAAATTGATAATCAGAGCTTGGATCGTATTGAACAATCAGTCGTGGGCCCAAGCCAAAATAATTCCATCCGTTATGGTGGGTTAAATTAAATTCTCCGTGCATGTACTGTGCTTGTGCCAAAAGTGAAATTCTAAAATTTGATTCAGACGCCGTACTTATCGATTTTGATAACCCGTACGAAAAATTAAAATTCGTCGTCCAACAATCATCACAAATTTTGAGGTCCTGCCTTAAAAATCCAAACGAGACATTATACGATTTTTTATTCGTCCAACGATTCCAATCGCCGAAGGATCCAATATCTAAAACTTTCAGTTCTTGAAACTGGAAACGATCTTGGATGTCAGAATCCGTAAAATAACGACCTTTAAAATTCATGACTTCAATTTTTGCACCTTCTGGATATCCTGGTAAAGGGTCCTCAAGATCATGAAAAGCAAATCGTGTCCCGAAAACGATACTGTTTGCACTTACGCTTGGTTTTGTTTTTGTTTCAGTGTGATATCCAGAAATCTGCCAACGAAAAGAACCGTGAGCACTTTCAGGGGCTAATACGTCTAAGTTTTTTTCAGTCAATGGTAAGCCAACAGGTAGACTGCTGCGTCTGATTAAAAGCTGAGCCTTCACTTTATTTTCTGGGCTTTTATCATTCACAAGTTCTTTACTGTGAATAAAGTCATAGTAATCAAGAGCTGCATCAAGAATTTCAGATTGTTTTTGCGCAGGTAATTTCTCAAATTCTTCTGGCCAAACTATTTTTTGTTCCTGCTGTTGATTTGCCAATTGAAAAATTTGATAGACGATGTCTTCATCTTCGTTCGTTAAGCGAGACAACCGAGATAAAAATTGATTATAAATCGAAGGTCGCCATTTTCTGGATTTCACAATTCCTGATTTCTTAAACTGACCAATTGTGTCTGAAGGAATCACCCATTTACGCAAAGGTTCTATAATCGAATACCTAGGAGCCGCGGATTCAATCAATGCCGCAATATAATAGCCACAATTTTCACTTAAGAAATAATAATCATAAAAATTTTCACCCTGTTCCCAAAGTAAATCCACGACACGATTCACTTCTTCAGGAGTTAAATCCAAATCATATTCCCATAAGTCACGCGATTCATAATCATTGTATTCGCGAACTTTGTAATAGTATGGAATAGGGATAAAATTTCCTGGAAATAATCCAAATAACCCATAAACACTATAGACTAATGGATTTTGGGTCCATGGATTCGCTCCATAATTAATGCCATAACTGAGAAGTTCACGACGGACGGTTTTGTTTTTCCCAGAATTATTAATTCGAAGGAGTGTATGTCCGAATGTAGATGACGGATTCCCCAAGTAATAGCTGGAAAATACAAGAGTCACACTTTCAGCTGAAATTCGTTCGCGCCAAGCCAGCAATTTAACACAACCTGATTCATCAGCGGCGTCGATCTTTAAGACTGTTTTTCGAATGTAATTAGCTCGTGCAGGAAACCGGCAACTAAAACTCTGGTCATTCAAAGGAAAAACTTCACTTTGTACGGCTTGAACTGAAGCTTGAAGTTCAGAAAACTGATCTGTCTTACCGTTTTCAGAGATAAAAAAAATTTTCGAGTCTGAACGGCTGTTATAGTTTTTTGAAAAATCAAATGGACTTGATTCTGTGGCGTACAAAAGCGAGCGCCATTCTTTGGACTGGGCAAGGGTATTTAGTTCAAGTCTAGAATCTTGCGAATGAGCGAAACTCGCAAAAATAACAAAGAAAGAAATAAAAAAGGCTGCATGAAATTTCATACAGCCTATTTTTGTACTTTTAAATTCAGAACTCAACTCATTAGTTGAGCTCATTCAATAATTACGAGCAAAAACCTGGGTTGTTTTGTGCCACAGTTAAGATTTTAGAAGAAATCTCTTGTGTGTTGTCGTTACTGAAAATTTGTTGATAGTGAGATTTGATTTTTGTACCAAATTCAGCCTTGCAACCAACGATTTGTGCGATACCGGCTAAAGTTTCACCTTCACCGCGAGCAGCTTCTTTTGCTAAAGCAATCTTGTTGCTTTCAACGTAATTGTTTAACTGAGCGTTCATCGCGCCAGATCCACAATTTGAAGTTCCCGTTGTAATACCAAAAGTTTGGTTATAAGAAGATCCATTTGTTGTTGCAACTGGAACTTGGATAAAACCAGGATCAGCTCCTAAAACCATATTTCCCAAACCACAACCTGCAGCACCGATATCAGCTGCTTGTGCGAATGAAAAAGTAAATGCAGAGACGAATAAAATTGCTAATAATTTCATTTTATAATCCTTTCAATTAACCAGCGATATTGCAGCTAGCAGATAATGCAGAGTCAGATTTAATTGTGTTCAAAATTGCACGCGAAGAATCATATGCATTTGAAGAATCAAAAATTTGTGAGTAATTGTTTTGAACTTTTTCAGAAAACAATTGTGTATTTGAACAATTGTAGATCAAAGCCAAATCAGACATCGTTTCGCCTTCACCGCGTGAAGCATCTTTCATAACGATTTCTTTGTTTGCTTCAATATAGACCGCTGCAGATTGTCCCATTTTAGGGATATCGCAGTTTGATGTACCAGTCGTAATACCAAAAGTTTGGCTGGCTGCTGTTCCATTCAATGTCGCCGCAACAACTTGAATAAATCCAGGCTTAGCTCCGAAAACCATAGAACCAATTCCGCATCCAGCTAATCCATAGCCGTTATCGTTATTTAAGCTTTCTTTGAAGCTCTCTTTTTTCGCTGGCGCTGCCGGTTGAGTTTTCTTTGGTGCAGGTTTAGTCCCCTGCGCGTTTGCAGTAACTGCAAATAAAATAATAGCTGCTAATTTTGTTAATGTTTTCAAAGCAGACTCCCTTCTGTTTTTGTGTTCCATTATTAAAAAATGAATTCAAAAACAGAACAACAAAAATCAATTTAGGAAGGGTCGGAAATCTGAAAACTAGACTTGTCCAGAAGATTGCTTATAACTTCACCATTTTGCAATTCAATAATCTGGTCATAATCTTTCAAAGTAGACAGCCTATGTGCAATTGTGACCAATGTAATTCCATCCAAAGATTCTCGAATGACTTTTTGAACAATACGATCTGTTTCCAAATCAACACTGGCCGTGGCCTCGTCTAAAAATATAATCTTTACTTTCATCAGGAGCGCCCTTGCTAAACAAATCAATTGGCGCTGACCTTGCGATAAATTAGATCCATTCTCGGTGACTTTTGAATTGAGCTGATCAGGCAATGACTTCACAAAAGTGGCCAAATCGACTTTTTGCAACACTGACCAAATATCGGCATCTGATTTTTCGTTATAACGATCCAAGTTTGATCTGAGGGTTCCCATAAATAACGAAGGATCCTGAGGAATCACTGACAAATTTTTTCTGAGCTGATCCAAAGAAAAATTTCGTATCGATTGACCATCAATCAAGATATCACCTGAATCATAATGTACAAATCTGTAAACGGCTTGAAACAAGGTCGATTTACCAGAGCCCGTACGGCCCACAATACCAGCCCGCGCACCGGACGGAATATGAAATGAGACATTTTTTAAAACGTAAGGTAAGTGCTCTGCATAGCGCAGTTTTACATTTTGAAAAGTCAGCGCCCCTGAAGAAATCTTTAAATCAGATATTGGTGAAAATTCTTTTTCGACTGGAAGATCTGCGTAAAACGTCAGTCGCTCGACAGAAGTCATTCGAGATTCCAAATCCGAGAAAATGCGAACTCCCCAGTTCAAATGCTTCCAGAAATCTAAAGCATACAATGTCACTAAACCAGCAAGACCCGCGCTAATCCATGATTGCTTTGTTGCTAGGATAATTGAGCACGCCGTCAGCATGGAAATCGCAGCTCCCACCAGTGGCAAACGCGTTGAGAACCAACGATTCACAAAATAGTGAGTGTAAAAGGCTTGTGTCGATGTTTCTAATTTTTGCAAAAATTCAGACTGAAACCATGATTGCTGATCAAAGGCACGAATCACAGAAAGGCCTTGCAGGGTTTCTTTAAAATGAGCGTAACGCGGAGAACGCGCCATAGAATCCAAACGCTTCACTTCACGTGCAACCCGACGATAATCATTTTGAATCAAATAATAGAAAAATAAAATCGGCGCAAAAAATAAAATTGAAACTGGCAAGACAAAGACGATCAAACATAATGAGATAATCACGTTCAACAACGTGTGAACAGCAGCATCAAAGCTCCATTGCAAGTGAATGTCGACAGATTCGACGTCTCGTGAAAAACGCTGTAATATGCGCCCTACCGGAGTGCTATCGAAAAAACGAATTTCACTTTTTAAAATCGCAGATAAAACTTTGTCGTGAAAAAGTTGACCCGCACGTATTCCTCGATGAGCCCATAAAATATTATTCAAATAGACTGTCAACAAAGTGAGTAATCCCAGTGCTCCATAAATCAATACCAAATTTAATGGTGAGACGATTCCTTTACCCGCTTGGGTCAGCCAACCACGTTGTAACAATGGAGTGGCAACAAAGACAATAGCACTCGTGAACAAACCAGCTAACACCCACGAACTTTTCTTACCATAGCCACCCAAGGCCCGTAAGTAATCCCAATAAATAGATGTCTTCACGGAACCAATAGCACGATCTTCGTCGACAGTGACTCGAGACTCAACTGCTGATTCGGTCTTTAAAGGCATAGCTGTCGATGTTGATTTCTGGATTTCAATCTCGTCAATTTTATTTTTTAATTCAAGATCAATATATTTTCGAAACTTTTCGGATGTTGCCCGTAACTCAGAATATGTTCCAAATTGAAATTCATTATTCTCTGTCAGAAATAAAATCCGATCAAACCGAGCTAAATGTGAAATACGATGGGTCGCGCATATCACGGTTTTATTTTTCCAATGATCAAAGAGTAAATAATCACACAATAAATCTTCAGTCCGCGGATCAACAGCACTCAGCGGATCATCCAGCAAAACAAAATCTGCCTTCGACAAAATCGCTCGTGCGAGACTGACGCGCTGTTTTTGCCCACCGGATAAGTTCACGCCTTTTTCACCAATTTCGGTATTTAATCCCGCAGGTAAGATCGAAATATCCGCCAACAAACATGACAACTGCAGGGCTTGTTGTAAATCTTGATCACTGACGTCTTTTAAACCAAAAATCAAATTTTCTTTCAAAGATGAATTCACGATGAAAGCTTCTTGCGAAACAAAGGATTTTTTCCATGACAATGGGTACTCAATCGTCCCCGAATTCAGTGGATATTCTGACAGGATCAAATTCAGTAATGTTGTTTTTCCAGATCCTACAGCACCGACCACCGCCACAGTTTCACCCTGCTGAATTTCAAAATTCAGATTTTTAAAAATTGGATTTTCAGTGTATTGAAAATTCAAATTTTTGACTGAGAATTGATTCTTGAGCGAGTTTAAAATTTGAGCTTCTGGTTTTTGTTCTGATTTTAAGAACGCAGCAATGCGATCGCCGCTGACAAAAATATTAATAAATCGACTGATGAACCTAGAAAGTCCGCCAAATTGAGATTCCATGAGAGAGAAAATCGAGACACATGTTAAAACAATAGGTAAAGAAATTTCGTAACCACGCAAATAGTGCGTAAAAAGAGCAGCGAACAAAACGACTGTTGAAATCGAAGCGTAGATCAAGCCCCAGGCTATTTCTGACTGTGCCAATTGCGTTCGTGCTTTAATTTCTTTTTTTCGGACTTCGCTGACTTCAGCTTCGATGCTTTTTTCCCAGCTGAAATATTTCACCACGCGAATAGCATTTAAAACCTGAGTCATCAAAGTCATTCGACGATCCCGATGGGACATCATGTCTTCTTCCAGATACATAAATTTTTTCGCTAAATTCTGCGTGAGTGGAACTAAAACTGCCATAACGACGAGTGCTGGCAAAGCAGATAAACCAATATAATAAAACAATAATCCTGAACATCCGACCAGCAACAAAACGGCATTCGACAAATCAACTGTCGTGATTGCTGCGTCACCAATAGCATCCGCATCAGAGCTCATATAGTTCACGATATCGCCAATTTGATATTTTTGTTTCGCGACATTAGACATTTTCATCGAATGAGAAAATATTTTTTTATTCACACTATTACAAGCGAGCTGAAAAAAATTTAAAGTTTTAAAGAAATAGTGCTGAATCAAAACACCGTGACCGGCACCACAAACACCAAAACCAATAGCTAGTAAAATTAAAACACCTAAATCGGCAGACTGAATATTCTGCAACCGAGTCATAAATTGATTCATCAACACCGGTGTCGCAAAAGAAAATACACTGGCTAATAATTGATAACCCACACAGGCCCACATGATCTTGCTGGCTGCTTTGAAATGTGAAAAATAAATCGTTCGCCCTGATGACCAATCAACTTTGCTATCATCAAAAAGAAGAGCTTTATTTTTTTGATTATACACGCTGAGTGAATCAGGAAGTGGAATGGAATCAGAAGACTCGATTGTTCGAGTCCGGCCACCGCGAATGAGGTCATTTGCTTCTGAAAATAAAATTCTTTGGAAAAATGACATCCCGAAAGGATGTCAGAGACTATAAACTGTGGTCAATATCTGGTTTTGAATTTTCTTTGTCGTTAATCTTTACGGCAAAACCAAGTCCTGTTGACATTGATTTGATTGAAGTATTTGGATTCTGCACAACGCGGCTTTGCAATTTGACGAAGATAGGCTCACGAATCGCTAAGTGGTTATCTTGTAACACGCATTGACGAGCAATTTTGTGATTCATATTGATTGCAATTGGCGCTTTCACGTTTGCCGTCATTTGAGTTGGATCATCGGGAATCGTGATAATGCTCATGAACGTTGGTTTCTGTTCAGGAGTTAATTTTAATAATTCATTTTCATTTTTAGTTAATGAAACATTGTAATACTGACCAAAAATTTCAGGTTCTAAAACTGGAAAAGCAATCGATGGAAGTTCGCAACTTTGTAGCCATGCAAAAATATCATCGTTCGGATCATCAAGAAGAATAAACTGGCGGAGATCTTGAAAACCTAAAAGGCCTTCAGGAAACGTAAAGATATCTTCAGAATTAAACTCAATTTGCCCGAAACGAGTTGTATTTATGACCACGCTTTACCCCTCAGTAAGTGTTTCAAAAACCATGCGCATCTTAAATATCTGTCACAGTTTCTATGACATGGTAACTTTAAGACACACTATCCACAAGCTTTCCACGTCTTTTCAACAGATCTTTCCACATGAAAATTGCGGATATGCTGTTATTTAAGACAATGTTAGTTCTTAAATGGTTAATTTAATACTGGACCTAAATCGAGGTTCCTTCAATTTTTTTATGCGTTTAACGCAGCTTGTGCATATTTTTTTGGGCCGTTACGCAAAGTAAGGCCTTTCGAGAATTACTCAGGCTTTAACAATTTTGAGATGTTTTTGACTTTATCTTGGCTGACCTGAACCGATTGCTGATTCTGATCTTGGATGGCCATATAAACTTCTTCACGATGTATTTTAGTGTCTTTAGGGGCTTCAATTCCTATTCGGACTTGTTTGCCTTTGATTTGCACCACGCGAATCTTGATGTGATCGTCGATGGCGATGCTTTCTCCTAACTTCCTTGTAAGTACGAGCATAACTTTGAACTCCTGTTCTTAAACTCTGTATCGGTTTGTTATGTGCGGAAGTTTAGTTATTTGTTATACGGACCAAAGTCAAGACTACATTGGTTTTTAAAAAACGAGATTTCAAAAACAGAATGAATATTTTTTGTTAAAATCTGTCACGATCTGAAATTCAAGTGAGATTATCTTAAGAAATCAAGCAAACTCAGCTGTCCAATTTTACTCGAAGTCTCCAAAACTCCCTTTAAGGTTGAGTCTGATTTAGACAAATTCGACATCGTTTCAAACGCATCTGCGTCCTCTATGATTGAATTCTGAGTTTTATTGTCCACAATCTGCTTTTGCAGACCTTCTTGGGTGGCATTCATTTGACTGACACGACCACCAACCTCAGCCCGAGCCATATTGATTTGATTTAAGGCCATGTCTAAGGGCTCAAGGGCATCTTGGATTCCCTGTTTATCATTGGTTCTAAGGGCTGCTTCTAAGCCTGTAACCAATGAAAAAATTTGTACACCTTTTTTGCCTGTAACAGGATCAGCATCTGGATCAGTTTGAAGTCTTTCACCAAAGCCAACACTCGCAGGACCTCGAGTTTCCAGCATATTCTGCTGCTCTTCTTCCATTTGGAACTGTTTTTCAATATTGTTTAATTTAAAAGCTTGCAGCTCTTCCAATGTTTTTGGAACTTCCCAATCACGCTTCACCGTTTGAGAAAATCCCAAACCATCACCCATAAAAACTTGTGAGCCAGGTAAATTCATCGGAATGAACTGATCACGGTGATTTTGAATTTGAACCAGAGCGGCATCTCCACGATATGTACCGTCTTTGGCAAACGGAGCACCTTCAGTCTTGTAACCACCGAATAAATAACGTTCACCTGATGTCCGGTTCGACATTTCTAAAATGGAGTTTGAAATTTGACTGATCTCTTCAGCGATCATTTCACGAGGCAAACCACCGTTCGTATCGCTGGCACCTTGCAAAGCTAATTCTTTCACACGTACCAATGCTTCATTCATTTGTGACAACGTTGACTCAGTTGTTTCCAAAAATGTTCTGGCATGCTCGATATCTTTTTCAAACTGGTTGAAGTTTTTAAGCTCTGTACGATTTTCTAAAATCTTAGCCGCACCAATAGGATCATCTGAGGGTTTCGAAACCTTCTTCATGGTTGCCGCTTGATTTTGTAATGTTTGAATATTTGATCTGCTTTTTTGAATATTATTTAAAAGCTGGCTCTGATTCATTTTATCTGAAACACGCATAGATTATACCTCTAAAGCCTTTTCAAATTTAAAACTGTATCGAACATTTCATCCGCCACTCGAATCATTCGCGCCGAAGCTTCGAACGATTTTTGAAACTCCATCATCTTTGAAGCTTCTTCATCCAAATTTACACCGCTGATGCTTTCGCGTGTATTTTTTAATTGATCAACAGTGTTTTTTTGCGATTCTAAAGCCGTCAAGGTGCCCTTGGTCACCAGACCAATCTCGCCAACTTTAGAATTATAGAAATTATCAAAAGTATACTGACCGTCTCCCATGACTTTTTGAAATTGCAGATTTTGTAAAACCAAAGCGACGTTATTATCCCCTGGCGAGTTAGGCTGAGATGCGGCTGCAATAAGCCCGACATCTTTTAAAATTTCTTTATTTAAAGACATATTTTCAATCGAGAATCCATTTTTTTGGTTCATATCAAAAAACTGAACACCTTGGCCGTTGTAACGATCAAAACCTTCTTGATGGATTTTATTTACTTCTGTCGCGATGTTAAAAGCCATATCTTCAAGATGTTGTCCTAATTGGCCAACCTCGCCATTAGCACCTGCTACGGCTAAAGAGGCGCCTAAAGAACCACCTGTAAATTGATCTGTGACATCAAACGATGAACCTTGACTCAGACTGTACATCACTCGAGGCCCTTCAAATTCACTTTGAGTTGCATAAATTTGTGTTGCGCTCGTACCCGCAACTAAAACTGCAGTCTTTCCAGCTGTGACATTCAACATGCCCGTCTTTGGGTCTTCGGCATAACTGATATTCATTTTTTCGGATAATTTTTTAACTAACAAATCACGTCGATCGCGCTCATCATTCGCCTGACCACCAGAAATTTCAACATTCAAAATTTTTTCATTCAATTGCGCAATTTCTTTACCGTAACCATTCACTTCTTCAAGACCCGCTTCAATTGATTTCCCGATACCATCCGCAGCCGCATCGATTTGCTTTTTGGCTGTTTTCAATACACCAATTAAATTTGAAGCCGCTTCACGAACTTGTGTTCTGGGAACTGCACTTTCTGGATTATTCGCAAGATCACGAAATGAATTAAAGAAATTTGAAATCGAAGCATTAATACCATCAACATTTTGCTCATTGATCACGTTTTCTAAACCCGTCAATGCATTTGCTTTCGCGTCCAAGAAAGAATATTGCGAACCTTCTTGCTCTAATTGTTTTTCCAGCCATGGGTTATTAATACGATTAATACCCCCAAGTCTTGCTCCCGTTCCAGAACTATAACGACCTTCATCAATCGCAGGATTCGTGACAATATCTACTCGTTGACGAGAGTATCCCTCTGTCGATTTGTTAGAAATATTATGCGACGTCGTGTTCAAAGCCGTTTGGCTCAACATCATTCCTCGTCGTCCCATGTCCATCAAACCGTTAATTTTTGCCATTCGATTTAAGCTTCCTTACGCACTAAATGACCAGACTTATCATAACCTTGTTGGTATTTACCTTTGTTTTGATATGTTTTTTGACCCATCAGCGTTTCTTTGAAACTTGTCATCGCATTGTTGACAGTTTTTAACGCTGATTCTGCATATTGAGCGTTCGATTGATTCAGCTCAGTTAAACGCTTGATAATCATTTCTAATGCCGAATGAAAAGTTCTGAGCTTATCAGCGCGCGGCCCGCCAATTTTTTGCGCCATCTCTAGAAGACGAATTTTTTGAGTATCCAATCCCAAAGCCATCGCAAGCTCAGTCGCATAATTCAATCGAAGTCCATCCAAAGATTTAATTTTAAAAAGAAGTTGTTCTTTATTTAAATTATTTTCATTCAGTTTTTCAACATCAGCTAGGATCAGCAAATCTTTTTCTTTACGAACAACGTCCAATAACAAACGGTAATGTTTAGTCAATTCATCCAAATGTGTTGATAATTTTTCAAAAGATTTATCGATGACGAGATTTTTATCACTATTTGTATTCATACGTCTCTTCCTTAAGATCTTCTTAAATTCTCAAATTCATTTTCGAGAATTCTCAGAGTCAAAACATTCTGTTACGACTCTGACTTTGACTCAGTAACGAATCGATTATTCGTTACTCGTCGAACCGGCTCCAGCAAACATCAAGCTGTCATCAACCATACGATCAGCAACAGCCCGTGCATCAACTTTGTAATTTCCTGCATCAATTAATTTTCTAAATTTATCGACTTTAGCTTGATCAATATCGGGTGTTGCCATCGCAAGTTCTTTAGCTTGACGCACATCTTGTGCACGTGAAGAAAGATCCATGCGAACTGCTTCGTTATCAGATTTACCAGATAAATCTTTGATCTTATCTGCCGTCGAAGTTTTTGAGGCCGTGTCAAGTGGACTGCTTTGCTTTGACTTTTCAGCTTTTGAAGAATCAGTCAGATTTAAATTTTGTCCAATTTTATTATGAGTAATTTTCATAAAATCCTCTTTACGTTTTGTGTGTACAGTCCTTCAATAAGTGTATCATATTAATCCGTTTGACAGAATCATTATGAGACAGTTTTTTTAATAGTCCAAAACAAAGGGCTAGTTCCGTCGGCTTTACCTATGGTGTCACCCGCCTGAATTTGGTCACCCTGTGACAAATGTCGTGTCTCTTCACTGGGGCCGCCGTGGATCAAAATGAGACTTTCAAGCCCATTGTCGTGTTTTATGCGATATGAGGTTTGATCGTTATCCATTCTATTTTTATTTTGCAAAGTTCCTGCCCATGGCGATGTCACATTTATATTTTTTGATTCTGTATTTGGACTATCTGGCGTGTCAGTGCGTAAACTCGGTTGAATTTGATAGGTATGTTCAGAGCTGCTAGGTACTTTTTCTACTCTCGATTTTTCTTTAAACTCAATGGGTCCAACGGGTTTTTCAACCTGAGCTTTTTGCGAGCCAAATTTTTCAGTCAGTTGCTGATAGATCATATCTGAAATACCAAAGCCGCCGCGCTTATTCCACTCAGCACTGTACTGATCATCCAATTGGTCTTCGAAAATATGTTCAGCATTATTTTTTTTAATCAATCCACCTTCAGGCAAAGTTGATTTCATTTGTTTCATCATTTCTTTAATGAAGTGTTTTTCATATAAATCTGCGACTTCACGAAGTTTCTCATTTGAAACTTGAGTGTCTTTTTTCAAATCGATCGGTTTGGATAATTCTATTCCTGACCGACCTGTCATACCTGGCAATTTTGAAATGTCAGACATTTACAAAGTCTCCAGTTCGCCGTGGAGCGCTCCAGCCGCCTTGATCGAGTGAAGTATGGAAATCAAATCTTTCGGCGACACACCTAATTTATTCAGCGCTTGAACGAGATCGCCGACATTTGCACCAGAGTCTAAAACAGTAATTTTATCATCAACGGCAATTGTTTTTTTTGTCTTTTCGTCAGTAATTTTTAAGTTCATGTTGCCATGACTTAAACCAACTTTGGAAATCTTGACCTTTTCACCAATGACAATTGTTCCAGTTTTTTCATTAATCACAACACGGGCTTTTTGATCTGGATTAATTTCAATAGCTTCAATCGTCGCCATCAATTCAACGCCTTTATTTTCATACGCAGGTGGAGTGATGATATCGACTGTTCCCGCATCTTTAGCAGATGCGAATTGTCCACCCAATTCTTTATTGATCGTCAAAATTGTGCGTGCAGCTGTTGTAAAATCAGGGTTGTGCAATGTCATGCGATACATTTTTCGTGAAGAAAAATCAGCTTGAATGTCTTTTTCAATAATCGCACCGCCAGAAACAAGACCCACGGTCGAATGCAATTCTTTTCCATCACCAAGAACAGATAATGTTCCCTGGGCAACAGCATAGATTTGATCATTCGCTGCACGGAGCGGAGACTGTAAAAGCGTTCCACCAACTAACGACGTCGAATCACCCACTGAACTGACCGTGACGTCTAAAGGATTACCTGCTTTTGCAAAAGCTGGAAGTCTCGCTGTGATTATGACGGCCGCAACATTTTTACTCGAGATTTGTGCTTGATCTAATTTAATTCCCATTTTTTCAATTAAACGGGCAAAAGATTTACTCGTAAATTCTGCTTGCGAATCCCCGGTTCCTTTAAGGCCTACAACCAAGCCGTAACCAATCAATTGATTTTCACGAACACCTCGAATGCTTGCGATATCTTTGAGACGAGCCGCTTGAACCAGCGAGCTCACTAAAGTCATTGCTGCAAAAAAACAAATTTGTTTGGTTTTCATATCTTTCTTTCCTACTTGATCGCTGTTTTTTTGATATGGACTATATCGTATTGAGCTTCAAACATTTTATTCGAACTTAAAGCTTGATCATCAAAATCTTCGGGACGAACCAAACCCGTCGCAATCACTTTGTAAGGACGCTTTTGAATATTTAAATACTGCTGACCTGTAATTCGAAACATGCCGTCTTGTGTTTTTTCAACAATCTTTGATGGAATCAGCTGAATATCTTTAAGATCAATTTTTTCTTCTTTCGCTGGTTTTTTTGCAACTTCAGCAGCTTTTTTATCTTTTGGTTCTTCGGCTGGTGAACGTGTTTTCATGCGCTCTTCAGCCATCGCTTGCGCGACACCTTCTGATCTGGCTTCACCATTATCCAAAATTGATTTTTTCATTTTTTCGAAATCAGCTATACGCTGTTTTTCAGCATTTTCTTTTTTTTCGTTTTCTTCGGCTGTCTTTTTTTGATCTTCAAGTTCTTTCAAAAGATCTTGGATCGTCGCCACTTTCATCTCGATCTGTTTTAATGCAGATCCTTCGACTTTAATCTGAGTTGGATCACCGGGCCGGCGTTGTTTATTTTGTGCAAATAAATAACTTGTTTGTCCTTCCATGACCCATAATGAACCCGCACCAGACTGTAAATCAGATTCATCCTCCATGCGTTGACGAGTCATACGTTTGTATTCGCGATCTGCAGCAGGCGCCATATTCGCATTGTCTGAATACTTTGTGAGTGGTTCCGATTCAGATTGATCCACCGGCTTCGGCTCTTCTTCCGCAACAGCAGGAGCTACGGGAGCCACAGGTGTCGCAACAACTGTCGATTCTTCTTCTTGAGAACCAAAGAAACCCTTGATTGTCGCACAACCCGAAAAAAATAAAATTACAGCAACAAAATAAAATAATTTCATGCAATTCACCTTACTCAATTTTTACAAGTCCGCGATCAACAACTGTCGCTGCGAACATTTTATTTGAATCCATATTTTTAACTTTAATGACGTCACCAACTGCACCGGGTTCTTCGACGATTGCAGAGATAGAAATATCAAACTGTCCTTTGCCAAAATAGGCTTTTACAATTTGACCTTTTTTCATAATCGTTTCTTTTTTCAAATCTCGAAAAGAAATCAACTGTCCTGCATTGATAAAGCGACTGGCTTGCATACCTATAATATTTTTAGCATCCAGAACAGAATCTGTTTGATTCAGAATTAATCTTTTTTCAACTGTCACCATATCTTGTGTAATCACATCACCTGATTTAATTGATCTATTGAGAACAGCAGCCATGGCGTGTTTTTTAATTTCTGCAGTGACCCAGCCTTTACGATCAGATTGCGATTCTGAATAAACAGGAATCATAACTGTCGTCTTGTTCAGATCAACATTCAAATCCACAGACCAATCCGAAGGTAAATTTTGCGGCACTGAATTGATTTGAATTTGATACTCACAATTCATACAGCGAGTCAGTAATTGATTTTTAATTTTGCGCTCTAGTTCCATTCGAGAAACTGTTTGGCGCGATCTTAAAATTTTAACTTCATTCGGAAACAAGAAAAAAGCTTCAACACCACGCAATTTTCGAACTAGATCATTTTTTAAAATGACTTTAGTTTCTTGATTTGCAATTTCAACCTGCTTTAAATCGTTGAGCACAGATTCAGAAATGTTTTTAGTTTCAACAATGTCATATAAAGTGATCGTTTCGCGTGGCGAAACTTCGACAGTTGATGGGAATGTTATTTCGCCTTTTTTAGCAAAGACAGAAATTGACATAAAAAATAATAATGCGAGCGTATTTAAAAAATTCATGACCTACCTGATATTCACTGCAGTTTGTAACATTTGATCTGATGTTTGAACGACTTTAGAGTTTGTCTCGTAAGCACGCTGGGCAGTGATCATATTGACCATCTCGTCAACGATATTGACATTACTTGTTTCCAATTCACCTTGGGAAATAAACCCTGTACCCGCAGTTCCTGGACGATTCGTATTCGGCTGGCCACTCGCTGCCGTTGGCAAGTATAAATTTTTGCCTGTGTTTTTCAGTCCTGCTGGATTAATAAATTGCGCAAGATCAATTTGACCAAGTACTTGCGGAGCTCCGTCAGACTCTAAGATCACAGCGACTTCACCTGCAGGTCTAATTTCAACAGAAATTGCATTTTCAGGAATAGTAATATCAGGCACAAGTGAATTTCCATTTTTATCGACAATTTTTCCTGAGGCATCTTTTTTAAATGCACCATCTCTTGTATAGGCTATTTCGCCGTCTGGTGTTCGGACTTGAAAAAAACCGCCACCTTCGATGTGCATGTCTAATGGATTTTTAGTGATCGCAACTGAACCCAATGAAAAATCTTTTTGTACAGCTGAGGTTCGCACTCCAAGTCCAGTTTGAACTCCAGTTGGAGTGACAGATTGTAGACCACTGGCTTGTCCGGGATCTTTGAGATTGTGATAAATTAAATCTTCGAATTCGGCGCGACCTTTTTTGAAGCCTGTCGTATTCACGTTGGCGATATTATTGGCGATCACATCCATATTTGTTTGTTGAGCGATCATTCCTGTTGCTGCTGTATTTAAACTTTTAATCATTTAAAATTCCTTCCGTCGAGTTTTACATCCGTTGAGGTCGAGTTTTACATCCGGCAAGCATGCTTACCCCTTCGTATTTCCGACTTGATTGATTAATTTATCTGCCATTTGATCATAAACTTGAATTGCTTTTTGAGTTCCTTCGAAAACTCGCTGAGCCATAATCATATCTGTCATTTCATTGATGATATTGACATTGCTCGTTTCGATATAACCTTGCTTCATGCTTGGATTTGCGATTGAAGAAATTTGTGGCGCCATATTAGGTTTAAAATCGTAATAATTATTTCCCACTTTTTGGAGTGATTCAGGATTACTGACATTCAATACGCTCAAGCGTCCTAATTTTGTTTCGCCGTCAAAGACATCACCGGAATCAGAAATATAGACTTGTTCTTGCCCAGAAAATTTAACCGTTCGCGCATCTGGGTTTGTTGGATCACCATCGGTAGGCTCACCTTCTGCTGTCGCTTTTTCAAGTAAGACAGAGTGACCTTCTTTATTCACAAGTTGACCGTTTCCATCAATGGTAAAACCACCAGCCCGAGTTAAACGGATTCCTTGTGGAGTTGAAATTTCAAAAAAACCTGGGCCATCCAAAGCCACATCAAGTTTTCCACCTGTTGTTTTCAGCGAACCTTGTTCAAAGTTGGTATAAGTTCCCGCAGAATCAACAAATCCTTTATCGCCGCCGTTCATGTCATAGAAACTTTCAATTGAGGCCGGAACACGCGGTACTTGAATCACTTGTTGTTCTTTTTCCATTGCAGTAAGGTACTCGCCAAACGTCTGTTGATCTCGCTTGAAACCAGCTGTATTCACGTTCGCAATATTATTTGCAATCGTGTCCATTTTTAATGATTGTGCCATCGCACCACTAAGGGCTGTAAATATTCCTTTAGTACTCATAAAGCTTTTTCTCCTAAATGTAGAAGAAAGCAACCACGATGCCATTTTTACTTGGATCAGACATTGGTCTAGATTTTTTCTTCAGGACTCATGAAATCTAATGTATTTGCCGACAGCACTTTTTTTCCCAGTCTTCATTGGTCGCAAACACTAGACCTGTCATGGTTTTGGCAATATTTAAAACCCAGACTGTCAAAATTGTCCCCTCGACGCCAGCGTTCTTTTTCTGTGATAATGAAGTGATGCTCTCACGATATTTTAATATCCTATTTATAATTATGTTCTCTACACAGTGGAGCTTTGCAAGCTTACCCACAAGTTCAAAAAAAGTAGCGACACTGACACTCCGTCAAAAGTTAATGCTACTAGAACAAAAACAAACCGGAAAAACTGATCACTTTATTTTCGACTTACCAGTGACTTACAATAAAAAAGTCAGCTTTTGGATTTCTTTCTTTCAAGGTCGCGGAAAAAATTTTTTTCGTGATTGGCTCGAAAAAGCATCTAAATACATGCCGCAAATTCAGAATGACTTGAAAAATGCAGGCCTTCCTATGGATCTGGCTTACATGGTAATGATTGAAAGTGGTTTTTCGGCGACAGCAGTCAGTACTGCAGATGCGGTTGGTCCATGGCAATTTATTCAATCCACAGGTCGAAGTTTTGGTTTACGTCAAACATACTGGGTTGATGAACGTCGTGATTTATCAAAAAGCACTCAAGCGGCGATTAAATATTTAAAATCTCTGTATCAAGAATTTGGCTCTTGGTATCTGGTTGCGGCCAGTTACAACATGGGCGAAAATGGTTTAAGAAAACAAATCAAGCGTCACCAGACAAAAGACTACTGGGAACTGGTTCGTCGAAATGCACTTCCTCAAGAAACACAAGATTATGTTCCTAAAATTTTAGCTGCAATGATGATTGCCAAAGCTCCTAATTTATATGGGTTCAGAAATTTAGAACCGCACTCGCCTTTAGCTAAAGAACAGATTTTTGCGCCACCCGGTACGGATCTTGATTTGCTCGCAGATTATTTAAATGTCACTCGAAAATCACTTAAAGACATGAACGCAGAAATGATATTAGGTTATATTCCAAAGGAAGCCGCAGGACATGTGATTCGAATTCCCAAAGGTTCGCAAGCTGCAGCAGAGCAATTTTTCCGTGAACAAAATAAAAAATCCGATTATAATTAAATCATGTTAAAAAAATTAGTTGTCCAAAAATACGGTGGCGCGACTTTAGCGAATCCCGAAAAAATAAAACAAGTTGCTGCACGTATCTCTGATTTGAAAAAATCTGGTACAAACATCGTTGCCGTTGTGAGTGCTATGGGACAAACAACGAATCAACTGATTGATTTAGCTCACCAAGTTTCATCGAATCCCTCACTTCGCGAACTGGATATGCTTCTGTCTGTTGGTGAACGAACGAGCATGGCTTTGTTAACCATGGCATTGAATGATCTGATTTGTCCTGCGATCAGTTTTACAGGCAGTCAAGCCGGTATTCTGACGGATGAGTCACATATCAATGCAAATATTATTGATGTGAAAGCCTTTCGAGTTTCTGAAGCTCTTGTACAAGATAAAGTTGTTATCTTAGCTGGATTTCAAGGCGTCAGTCCCATCACCAAAGAAATCACAACTCTAGGACGCGGCGGTTCTGATACAACCGCCGTGGCTATGGCCTCGTACCTGAAAGCTGATCACTGTGAAATATTAAAAGACGTTGATTCTATTTTCACGGCTGATCCTAAATCTGTGCCATCAGCAAAACCCATCCGAAATTTAAATTTTGAACAGCTGTTGGAAATGACAACATGGGGTGCTAAAGTTTTGCATTACAAATCTGTCGAGATGGCAAAAACAAAAAATGTTAAACTCTATGTCGGCCCCGCAGCTCATCAGAATTCTGAAGGCACTTGGATAGACTCAACATTCCGGCAAACGCAAAATATACCATTAGCAGTTAATTCACATTCAAAAATCATCGAAATCAAAATGGAACCAGATCAGTTTTTTAATGAGCTTGTTCAAAATCAAATTGGCTTTCCGCAAATTTTGATTAGAAACAAAGACAGTTTTTATATTGGTGGTCCTTCAGAAACATTACAAGCAATCGAAAAAAAATTCTCACTCTCGCCACAAAATTTATGCAGCGTGAGTTTAACTATGACATTGTCGATGAATCTTGAATTTAAAAATAAGATTGAAAAAATTTTTAACGATCAAAAAATTCAGGTTATTGAATACTTGCAATCACCACTCAGTTTGAATTTAATTATTCATTGTGATGATAAAAATAAAGCGATCAATGCTTTACACAATTTGATCGCTCTATCGTAAACAAAAATCTAAATCAGAAACTGCTGAACTCAATTACTTAGGACCTTCTGCAGGCAATGTCATTAAGGTGTGATATTGATTGTTGTATTGGTTGTTTACTGTTTTAAAAATATCACTATTCTTGCTGCCAATACCATTTCCACCTGCAATTCCACGCAAGCCAACGGGTCTCCATTTATTTGGATCGATTTCTTTAGAGGCTCCATTTTTTCCACTGAAATTTTTCCCATCAGCAGAGCCTTTTTTACCGGAACCACCACCAAATAAACCGGCAACTCCTGTTTTCAAATTATTAAATAAACCTGCAATACCAGTTTTTGCTTCTGGCTCGACGGCTCCACCTTCAGAGCCGCCACCATCGGATCCGCCGCCACCGCCGCCTGATCCACCGCCGCCACCACCACCGGCCACACCGAACGGAGAATCTACTCCACCTTGTGTTTTATCATTGGACACTGCTGCTGCAGAATCAGATGGAAAATCTCCAATTCCGCCGCCGGAACCAGCTCCACCCATTTTAAAATTTGAATTTCCTGCACCGACTGGATTAAAGCCAGCGATTTGCGAAGCGCCAGAACCTGTCGTGCCGATACAACTGACGGCTTTAGGATCACGCAAACAGATACACTCTTTTGTATTATAATCTGTGCCCGCACATTTCACAGTCACAGCCTGAGGACAACGAGGATCTTTAGGAGTCAATTTACAATCTGCTGGCCCTAGAATTTGATCGCAGTTTGTTTGTCCTGCAGTCAACTGACATTGGCATTTTGCAGCTTGTTGCGCAGATTTGTTCATACCGTTCATCATATCAATAATTCGGGCTTGATTTGATTTCGCATCGGTTTCACATGCAGCTGCACCTTTTTCAAGTTCAGCATTTATTTTGTCTGCATCCTGTTTGAGTTTTGCTGCATAGGCTGCTTGCTGCGCTTGTGGCTGACTTTCAACTTCAAGCTTACAACTCTCTTCTAGTTTTTTATAAGCTTCTTCAGCTTGGCTACACTTGTATTGGCAAACTTCAATTTCTTGGTCACAAGATTCTTTGAGTAAATCCATCGCACCGTATGTTGTTGTTGCAAGCGCACCTGCTTGAAAACAAGTTTCCGCAGAGCCCTGTTGTTGACCACGCATTTGCATGACCTGAGCCATAAGACCAATCACAGACTGCGCAGCAGTCCATTGTGCATTCGAGTCTTTGTTATCCTTATTACATGAATTTACAGCCTTGATACCATCTGTTTTACAAGCATCCGCTTTTGTTTTGAAATCTTTCATACAAGAAGGAACAACTGCTGGTTTCGCACCTGCTGAAGCTTTAATACAAGTTGCATTTCCATATAAATCAACATTTGTCATATATCCATTCGCCGTGTCACATGGACATGCGCCATCCTTCTCAATCTCACCAACTCCGGTGCACTTTTTCTTCTGTGCTACATCAGCTCTTGCAGTACATACGCCGTTACTTTCTACGAACTTTTCTCCTTCTTTACCACCGCAAGTGCATTTACCGTCTTCATCTAAACTGTAATTTGCAACTTTCTGAGTACATTTATTACCCGCTGATGCCGGACAGTCTTGATCTCTTGCCACAGTCACGCCAGCCGAGCAAAAACAGGCTTTACTTGGATCTGTATTATTTGGATCTGGATCAGATCCATCTTTACATTTATATGAATCTGATTGAGATGATTTAGGAGTACTGTTGCATCGATTATTATACCAGTGATCGCCATCTTTAGGCATATTGTCATCACAAAACATTTTACTAGAGCAATATTGTGGGCCAGTTTTACAACCACCGCGTGTAGTATAACATCCATTTGTACCGTTTAATTTTGCCTTACACGCTGCCTCTTCTGTTTTATAGGAATCAACATTTTTCCCATCTATACTTATAC
>JBPOIE010000063.1:0-17203 GCA_052034855.1 Bdellovibrionota bacterium
TACGATGACGGGATCATTATCGATTGCAGCCAGTTCGGCCAGTGCAAATTTAGCTGTGACACAATCAGGAGCGGGTCCAGCAGCCACTTTCATGGGTGGCAATGTCGGTATCGGTACTACGACACCAGGTGTAAATTTAGAATTGTTAGGAGCACAACGAATTGCCAATCAAGGAGCTGCATCGAATGCAAGTAGTGGTAAAGGTTTAGAAATGCAATATGTGACGTCGGGGCGTGCTCAAGGTGAAGGAAGTTATTTAATTTCATTTGATCGCGATGCGACTTTATACAAGCAAATGACCTTTGATGCATCACCTCTGACCTTTGCAACAGAAGGATTAATTGCCATGACAGTTGCAAGTGGCAACGTCGGAATTGGAACCACGACGCCTCATGTTTCATCTAAACTCCAAGTTGTTGGCGGCCCATCATATTTCGATTCTATTGAGTGGAGTTCAAATGTGGGACGATTGGGAACTGGTGCTGCAGGAGTTCCATTTATGACAACAGTAGGAACTAGGGACTTGGCATTTGGAACAAACGGTGTCAATGAGTCGATGAGAATTAAACAATCCAATGGATTTGTTGGTATTGGTACAACAAATCCTGCTTACGCACTACAAGTTTCCGGTGACATCAGTGTCTCTGGAAATTTCAAAGTGAATGGTGTGAATATTTCAACAGGTGGTGGAACAGTCACAGATGTGACAGCCAGTGGACCGTTGTCGTCAACGGGTGGAGCTACTCCAAATATTACAATTGCAAAAGCGAACGGAACAACAGATGGATATTTATCAAGTGCTGATTGGACAACGTTTAATAATAAATTAACAAATTTTACAACGATGACTTCAACTGATGTCACAACAGCATTGGGATACACTGCGGCGAACAGTTCTGATGTTTCAGGAAAAGTTTCTAAAGCTGGTGATACGATGACGGGATCATTAAATTTACCGAGCAATGGTTTAGCTGTTGGCACAAATCAATTGGTTGTTTCGGGTGGTAGTGTAGGTATTGGTACTGCGTCACCTGCTCGTAAATTTCACGCTTATACAACTGGTGGTGATGGGTTCCTTTTTCAAAATAATGGAACCGGTAACTCAATTATTGAAGTTAAAACCAATCAAAATGCGCAATCGGGAATCAACTTCTTAGACTCTACAGATACGGCAAGAGGTCAGATTGCATATTTTCAAAATTCAAATGGAACCTTAGACAATTACATGGTTTTTACGACGGCGACGCAGGAACGTTTACGAATTGATCGACAAGGAAATGTGGGTATCGGGACGACGACCCCTAGAAGCAATTTGCAAATAGGCGGATTCGAAGATGTGATGGCTTCACGGCGTGCTTTAGATTTTGGAGCTGGAGGTTTCAATTTGCCAGGTAGTTTCGGTAACGACTCCGATGGTGATAAAATAATATTATATCATCAGAACTCGAGTCCTAATTTCGATAGCCGAATCGGAGTTGGAGATAGTGGTGAAACATGGTTTAAGTCACTATCAACAACACCAGGTGATCCTCGATTTGGATCTTTTCAGTTTTATACCGGCCAAGGTCCAACGACTCCGGCCAATTTGAGGATGATGATTGCTGGTGATGGCAACGTAGGTATCGGAGTTCCATCACCAAATTACGCCTTGGAAGTTTCCGGAGACATTAGTGTTTCAGGAAATTTCAAAGTGAATGGTGTGAATATTTCTTCAGGATCTGGAACAGTCACAGATGTGACAGCAAGTGGACCGTTGTCGTCAACAGGTGGAGCTACTCCAAATATTTCAATTGCAAAAGCGGATGGTTCAACAGATGGATACTTATCAAGTGCGGATTGGACTACGTTTAATAATAAATTAACTGATTTCTCAACACTTCTGTCTTCAGATATCACATCTAAATTAGGTTACACTCCAGTGAATCCTTCGACAGCAGTAACAAGTGTGGCAGGTCGTACTGGTGTTGTGACGTTATCATCGGGTGATATCACGGGACTTACTTTTGGTTCAACAGCAGGAACATATGCTCAAGGAAATGATTCAAGATTTACGGACCAAAGAACACCAGCGAATGATTCTGTTACAAGTGCAAAGATTTTGGATGGAACAATTGCTTCAACAGATATCAGTGCAGCAGCAATTACGTTTGATAAATTAAATCAGTCCAGTGCAACGAGTGGTCAAGTGATTAAGTGGAATGGTTCTGCGTGGGTGGCTAGTTCTGATATGACTGGATCTGCAGGCTTTGTTGAGGATGCGAATTACAGCTTAGTTGCTGGAACCAGCGCCTTATCTAACAATTCAAATAATTCAACTTACAATGTGGCACTAGGTTATAATGCTCAATTAAATATGCGCCCAGCGAGTGGTGCAGCAAATAATGTGGCGATTGGAAATACAGCATTGCGTGGTTCAGGCACTATCGGTTCTAATACAGGAACAGAAAATGTAGCGATTGGAAATAGTGTACTGATGCAAAATTCTTCTGGTACGGGAAACATCGGTATGGGTACAAATTCTTTATTTTACAACTCGAGCGGTGGTACAAATATTGGAATTGGTTATTCGTCATTATTTGAAACAACAACAGGTTCATCGAACGTGGCTGTGGGATTTCAAGCCGGCCGTAGTAATACCACAGGTTCTAACAATTCAAGTTTTGGATATGCGGCAGGTTACATTGCAACAAATTATATGACCGGTTCAAATAATACATTTCTTGGAGCTAATTCGAAAAGCACAGATACGGCTCCTGTCGCGGCCTATTCATATATGACCGCTGTTGGTGCAGGTTCAGTTGTTGGTTCTGCCAATACAGTTGTATTAGGACGAACTACGGATAAAGTTGTGATTGGTTCTACGATCGATAATGGAAGCGCAGGTTCTTTGCAAGTCACAGGTGAAGCAAATTTTTCTGGTAATGTTGGTATTGGGACTGCCAGTCCAGGACTCGTAGCTGGCGCAAACAAATATTTAACATTAGCAACAACTGGAAACTGGAATTACCCCGCTTTTGAACTTACAAATTCAGGTCCAGTGAGCGGTCAACCTGTAGGGCGGATGTCATTTGCTGATACAGGTGAAGTCGCAAGAATTCAGAGTACAAACCAAGGTGCTTTTGGATATGGATCACTTGAATTTTACACTAGTAGTGGAGCCTTGACTGAAAGAATGCGAATTTCACAGGACGGTAACGTGGGAATCGGGACGACGACTCCAAGTCGAGCATTTGAAGTTGCAACAACAGATAATAATTATAGTACAGCGGTGATTAATACAGCGAGCTCATCGGGGTATGGACCAGGTTTGGAATTTAAATCTTCACGGGGAACAATAGTGTCACCAACTGATTTAGCCGACGGTGATCATCTCATGGGGGTATATCCACATGGTTACTTTGGTGGAACATATAGATCAACCGGAGGAATTGAGGCTATGGTTGATGGCACTCCAAGTGGTTCTATAGTTCCAAACAAATGGATTTTTGGCGTACGAGATGCGGCAGGTTCTTGGCACGCTGATGCACTAGTTATTCGCAGCAGTGGCAACGTCGGTATTGGAACGACAAACCCAAGCAGCACCCTGGCCGTTTCTGGAGACGCGACTATATCAGGAAATATTCGCTCGCCGGCGGGGCAAATTTCATCGGCTTCATTTTCAATATCAACAGGTTCCGTTAATTTTAATCAAGGGAATAGTGGTACGACATCATACGACTGTACGAATTCTGCGGACGAGATTACCTTTGCAAATCTAGTCGATGGAGGATCTTATACTTTAGCTGTCACAGGTACAGGAACTGCGCAATGTAATTTCAGTACAACGACAACAGGCACAGGCGCGGGGACCGTTACATATAGATATAGCCCAGCCCTTAGTACTCGCACGGCTTCGACTCATACAATTTACACGTTCACACGCATTGGTTCGAATGTTTACGTTGCATGGATCACGGGATTTTAAAATGAGTTACAGAAAACTAAGTGCGTTACTGATGTTTGCCTTAATATTACAAGTGCAAAGCCTGTCTGCTTTTCGCGCGGTCATCGGTTTTATGCAACAGAGATTGCAATCAGATCCTTATTGGTCAAACGTGTCCTTACTCTTAAGATGCGAAAATAACACGATCACCGAATATAAAAGTCATTCGTATACGAATTACGCTGTCACAAATTCTGTGCTGCAGTCAAAATTTGGTTTAGAATCATGTTCTTTTGATGGCAGTACTTCTTATTTGGCATTCGGTGACCAGTCTGATTTTAATGTGGGCTCTGGTGAGTTTACTGTGGAAGCATGGGTTTATGATGTATCAGGGGCCACAAATGGCTATGTGGCCACTGCGTCCAGATTCAATGGGGCTGGAAATGGATTTTTTATAGGACATGATTATTCAATTACCGGAGATCAACAGTGTTTTTCAGGCTGTGATCAAATTACTCCCTCTTCATTTATTACATTAAATTCTTGGCACCATGTAGCCTATGTCAAAAGCGGTGGAACAAATTATTATTATATTGACGGTGTATCGATGGGTTCAATTACATCAACGACGAGTGCAACATGGGGAAATCTTGTGATCGGCCGATTATCTCCAGACCAAAATTCATATTATTTTAACGGCTATATGGATGAAGTTCGAATTACTAAAGGGGTTGCTCGCTACACATCTAATTTTACGCCGCCTACGCTCCAATTTCCGAATCAATAATTTTAAATTTCAAATCTGACTGAACTTGAAAAATAAAGTTTTAAAAATCACGCGATATCGTTGGTGTGTTTGGTGACGGAATGCCATGGGTAAATCAATAGACTTTTAAAATCATTTTAATAAAATCGCTTACTTCATAAGCAAAACTAATCTTGTACATTCAAATCAGTGTCTTTTTGGCTACGAAAAGTTGGCAGATCCTTTGCTTTAGTGAGTTGTATCGCAGACATGAGTCGCGCTAACAAAAACACAAGGGGGATCCTTATGAACGCAATGAAATCTTTAGTCGTATTGGCAGCAATGGTATTAGCTACAGCAGCTGAAGCTCAAGTGAGCTTAGGTCAGCCAGCTTACGGTGGTACAGGTTGTCCTGCAGGTTCTGCATCAGCAACATTAACACCAGATGGTTCAGTACTTTCTGTTTTATTTGACCAATTCACAGTTGAAGCGGGAAATACGACAGGTCGTCGTATTGATCGTAAAAACTGTTCTTTACGTATTCCAGTGAATGTTGGTCAAGGTTACCAAGTGGCATTATTGGCATTCGACTACCGTGGTTTCATCGCAATCCCATGGGGTGGTCAAGCTGTGTTTGACGCAACTTACTCTTACATCGGTCAACCAACTCCAGTTCGTTTCTCTAAATCTTTTGGCGGCGGATCTAATCAGAACTACTCTGTACAAAACGATTTAATCTCTACAACAATGACATGGTCACCATGTGGTCGCCAAGTGATGCTTGAAGCAAGTGCTTCGATGCGTGTAATGTCTAACTCATCAATGCAGCAAGCAATTGCTTCAATTGACTCAGTCGACGTGACAGCAGGTTTATTGTACAAAGTTCAATGGAGACGTTGTAACTAGTTATATTTTGTAAATTCAATTTAATAAAATGAATTTATAAATTAAAAAGGACTTCTTCGGAAGTCCTTTTTTTTTGCTTTTTTTGCGAAATAAATATTTATTGATTTTGCAATTGTTGTTGTTCTGCCTCAACAGCTTTTTTCAAAGCCTGGGCGATGATAATTTCACGCTCCATGCGGTAGAAAATCACTTTTTCTTCTTGGCCATCGCTAGAGACACTTTGCGTGTCTGAAATAATACTTTTAAATACTTCGATTTTCTTTTCTAAAGTGACTCGTGTTGATTCACGCCCATTGGTTTTACCTTTGGCGAAAGTAAAAATCAGTTTGTAGCGTGAGCCTGGCAAATCAGGTTTTGTTTTATAAGGAGGAATCCATCCATCGACGGCTTTCACAAAGTCAGTTTCGATCACGCCGTAGTCCTGATTATCAGTGGCAATTGTATACTTCAATGTTGTGTGCGCCGCTTTCCAAACCTGATCGTAGGGTGCAAAAAAGACCTTTTGGTTCGATGCTTTCTCAATCGCTTGGTCTGCAGATTCGGCGCGTTTTTCAAATAAAGAGCAGCTTGAGAAAATCAAACTGCTGGATGCGATCAGAGATGCAAGATGTAATTTTTTAATCACTTGGGTTCTATCTTTTTAAAATTGTTAATTTAAATTCAATACTAAAAATCAGTCGATGAATGTGTGACGTGTGTTGCGGCTTGGATAAGCCCATTTCCTAAATCAACATCCTGCTTTTTAAGTCCAGCAACGTAATTGATCTCAAAACGTCTTTTGTTCGTCGTTGCATCCAGTGGCCAATTCGGCAGTTGAATTTGCGCCGGCCATTTAGTTCCTAAAATTTCCCATTTTCGAACTAAGTTTGAAGTTTGCTGATCGGCGGGGCCAGAAATTTGAATCTCAGAAATCACAGCTGTCACGGCCAGTGGATAAATTCCTGTTGTGACGCTAATCAGTGGTAATTTAATAAGATACCCATCGGCCTCAGTCACTGAAGGATCATTCACTAAAGGTAACATGGCAGGGACTTTGTTCGCCGAATAAGGCAAAAGGGCGGCCGATAAACGATCAGCTCCCGGAGCTTGTGACATAAATTCACTTTGTTTTTTGATCACGTTGACGGTGTATGCAGGTTTGTTATCAAGTGTTTTTAAATCAGCGGATGTATTTGAATCCATTTTTTTAAGACCTGTTGGAATCATATATCCAGAAACTTCGCTGGCAGTCAGCGCAACAAAGACTTCGTCGGGATTTAATGTAGGACTTGCAATCGTGACCGGAGCAGTAAAGCTCAATTCGTTTCCAGGGATATCTAGATTTGTGATGGCATTAGTTGATGTCACATCACGAATTCCGCCACCTTGAAGATCAAAATAATTGATGACTTCATAAAATGGTTTACCACCGCGTAATTCATCGACCACCGTTTTAAATGGAAATCGTCCGGCAGCTGCAAATAAACGACGCGTTCCTAATGTCGGAGTGAAAAAACGGTATGTCGGTTTTTCGATTGTTAAATTCAAAATATAATTTTCTTTTTGTTTCGGTAATGACACATTACTTGGAACAGGGATTGTGTAACTAGCCACTTTCATAATGTCGTTAATAGGGCTAATGACAGAATTTAAATCAAAATTCAGCAAATCTGCACGAGTTAATGCCGACATCACAAGTCCGAAATCAATCTGTTTATCTTTATCAACAACAGGAAGTTGTGTCACTTGTCCGGTAATTGTCGCTTGTGAATTTAAATACTCAGGATTTAATTTGACAGTCACCAGACCCGGTTTTTGATTTAAAAGAGTTTGTCTGACATAACCAAGAGCGTCTGCTGTGATGTGCGCTGACATCGTCCATGCAGATAAATTTTGAATCTGGCCATTTTTATCAGTCGTGAAAAGATTATTTTTGAAAGGTGTATCTGTATCAGATCCGATCAGGACTTGAGCTCCGGCAATGGGTTGATTGAATTGATTTACTACTTGAATAGAACTTGTGGCTTCGACTTCATTCAGGGATTGCCATGAAGAAATTTGCGGAGCGTTTCCAGTCATATTATAATGCCCAGTGGCCAATTTTTTATCGTCCTTAGAACATCCGATGATCGTGAATATAGAAACTAAACATAACAATGCTATTTTCATTCAAATCTCCTCTATAGATCTATTGCATCTAAAGAAAAGACTATGGTCACTACTTACTGCATGTTGTTAAGTATTTACTCTAGTTATTTAACTCTTTATTTAAACTCTGAATAAACTGTCAAATACGCTCTGTGCCTTGAGCTTAATAGCGTTTCAATCTTTGTTTGACTACGTTGAGCAGTATGGCCACCAATACTGGCTTGGTAAATAATCAGATTTTCGCCAATTCGCTCAAGAATGGCGATGTGACCGTAATGGCCAGGACGCGTCCATTGTAAGATAAACGGCGTTCTTTCCGGATAAGACCAAAGGTGTTTTTTCAACTCGTCTTTATCAGATCTGTTGGCATCGATTTTAAAATCTTCGGCTTTATAAAATGTGAAATTCTTTTTCGCATAAAGATCGAAGTCATTCGCTCTGAAGTCGCCCTTTGGAAATCCGGCACGTACCAGAACGCGTTGAACATAATAGTTACAAGGTGTTCCCAGTGATTTGCCCTCTTTAATCATGACCTCATGGGCGTATTGAATAAATCGTGAGGCCTGGGTCGAAGTCGGCTTTTGTTCAACATTTGGTTTTGGCTGAGTGACTATTGGTTTTGTGTCAGGTTTGGTCTCAGGCTTTACTTCGGGCTTTATTTCAGGTTTTACATCCGGTTTCGTCGTTGGTTTTTGTTCAGTGACAACTGGAGGTTCGATGTCAGTGGCAGAATCTAAATCGATATCTGGATTCTCAAATGTCGTCGGCAACTCATCGATACTTTGATTTTGAGCAGTGAGCTGATCTCCGAGAGTTTTTGAATTTAAGTTAGGGTTACAACCCACCATTAAAATCAAGGATATTGAGACTGTTAAAATTTGAATTCGATTTTTCATAAGAGCCCCCCGCTCAAACGGGAAAATACCATAAGATAAATCTGTTTTCAGAACTATTTCTAGGCGCTGTAAGGGCTTCAAGGGTGTACTGAAAATTGACACTCAAAAAGCCTTTAAACGTGATCTGGTTGGTTTAAAACGGAGATTACTTACGAGCCTCTAAATCTTGCCAACGTGAGTACATATTTTGAATTTCAGTCTCTAAACTTGAGATTTGAGTCGACAGCTCTGACAGTTTTTTAAAATTCGAACTCATTTCCGGAGACACAAGCTCGGCTTGAAATTTTTTAAGATCAGTTTCTTTTTTTGCGATGTCAGCTTCCATTGTTTCAAGTTCACGAATTTCTTTGTAAGATAATTTTTTATTTGATGTGTTCTTTGTCTCTTTGTTGTTTGAATTTTGTGAACTGCTTGAATTCGATTTCTTGGTATTCAGATTTGAATACCAATCGTGCCACTGATTGTAATCAGCAAATTTGACAATATCACCGGAGTTATCTTCGGTGAAGGCCCAAATTTCATTCGAGTTTTGATCCAAGAAATATCGATCATGGGAAACTAAAATAATCGCACCTTCAAAATCGGCCAAGCAATCTGTCAAAACATCTAATGTTTCCACATCCAAATCATTCGTCGGTTCATCCAGAATCAAGACGTGAGCAGGATTCAGCATCAGTTTCGCAATCAACAGTCGGCTTTGTTCGCCCCCTGATAATTGTGAAACGGGCATATCCATCTGTTGTGCGGTGAATGAAAATCGACTTAAATAACTGCGACCGTACACCGGAGTCCCATGTAAATGAACGTAATCACCTTCAGGGCAGACGACTTTCATGACTGTGGTGTCTTTATTTAAAGTTTCTTTTCCTTGTTCAAAATAACAAACTTGAATATCCGGATTTAGAAAAGCAATGCCTGAAGTGGGTTGCTCTTGATTCATCAGAACTTTAATCAGTGTCGATTTTCCGCAACCATTTTTACCGAGCAGACCAATTCGTGACCGAGGACGAATCACCCCACTAAGTTTAGAAAATAAATTTCGATCGCCGAATGATTTCGAAGCTTCAATAAACTCAACTAGTTTTTTAGGACTGTTTTGGTTTTTACCAAAATCAAAATCCACTTTACGAACAAAATTTCTATTTTCAATTTGTCCGACTTCATCAATCAGATCATGTGCCCGATTGATGCGGGCCTTTTGTTTCGTTAAACGGGCTTGCGGTCCACGAGCGAGCCAATCTTTTTCGATCAGCATTGTATTTCGTTTTTTTTCTTCAAGGCGTAATTGGCCTTCCATCAGCATTGATTTTGTTTCTAAAAATTGAACGTAATCGCCGTAGGACTTAATCAAGCCGTCTGGATTGCGCGGATCTAAATCAAAAATCACATTACAGGTGTTTTGTAAAAAGGCGCGGTCATGGGTAATAATTAAAAAAGCAATTCCATTTTGTTTCTGGATAAATTCTTCCAGCCATAGAATACTGTGAACATCCAGATGATTCGTCGGCTCATCTAAAAGCATGAGATTGGGTTTTTTCATCAGTTCGCGCGCCAAAGCCACGCGCTTTTGCCATCCACCAGATAATGTTGAAACTTTAGCGAATTCTTTTTCTGGTTGAATATCAAGATCTAATTTTGTAATGAGCTCATAACACAAAGAAATTGTTTCGCCGTCATACTCATCTTCAGTTTGTGACATTAAAGCTTCATAAATGGTTTCATCTTCGGTGAAACTTGGTTTTTGCACAAGGTATCCCAAGCGCAAACTGTTCGAAAAAGAAATTTTACCTTCATCGGGATCCATTTTTTTAGATAAGATGCTGAGTAAAGTTGATTTTCCAGCACCGTTCGGACCGATCAGGCCGATTCGTTGGCCATCGTCGATCGCAAAAGAAATTTTTCGGAAGAGTGTTTTTGTTGAAAACGATTTGGTAATTTGGTGCGCTGATATCAATGTCATTTTATTTTTAATTCCATGTAATTTGTTTGAGAATCTAATTCGCGAGTAAAAGAGTGCCCAGAGATTTCAGCGATGACTAATTCACAAGTGGTGTGAATGAGGCAATTGTCCAAAAGATGTCCACCAAAAGTTTGACCTTTATTGTCAGAGATACAAACATGCAGATGCACACCATCCAAAGATAAAGTTCCGTTGAGGGATAAAATTTCAAAAGGACCCGTCAAAACTGTTCCTGTTTTTTGGTCAGAGAACCTCAAGTGTGCTTGCTTGAGCGAACCCACAGAAGATAAAATAACCCCTGATGAAATATTTTTTGATTTAAAAAAAGAAAAAATTTCTTTTTTTAAATCAGAATTCGGCAAGAGTCGAGTTGCAAAGCAATTCATGAGTTTAAATTTATTCTGTGATAATACATTTCGAGTTTTCCCAAACAGCGCGACCTTTGCAGGCGATATGCCATTTGATGACACCAGAACTTAAAAGGTCTTCCGACGTCGTTGAATAAACACGAAGCTCAACATGCGAAGCCAAAAATTCTACATTATTAATCAGTACTCTCCATGGCAATAAATCAGGATTGATTTTATCACGGTCCGTGTTGTAGCGAATTTTGATGTCGTCCATGGCGACACTGTAGGCCGAGAAAAGCTTTATGTCATTAGCTTTGTGACTTTTCCTGCTGCTGAAATTGTGTGATCCTTAATGAGAACCAATCTGCCAAGGCGAACATCTTCTTGAAACAAGTCACAAGTCATCGGCTCATCTGTTTCGAATTGGCAGATGGCGACATGTCCTTTGGGAATTGATCCTGAATTGTCGATATTTTTTAAATCGGCACAATTAAATAGACGATCAATACTTTTTACAAGCGCATTGACAGACTGTTTTGCAATTTTAATTTGAACTGTATCACCGAGAGTAATGTTCAGTTGGCCAAAATTAAAAAGTGAGCATACGAATTGATTGACTAAAAACGGTCCTTTGTCGATTTGACTCAATAGAATAGATCCGCGTTTGATGAGAGGGGCACCATGATCCACAAAAATAGTTTTATATTTTTCGCCATTATAAATAGGCGATCGAAACGCAGAGCTTATGGGTTTAAGTCGAATGAGCGTATTGGGTGAGGCTTGTACTGAATTCACGTAAACCGTTTGGTTTTCTAACAGCTGTCCCGAGAGCAGTTCTCCGACAATCATATTTTCTTGCTCAGAAGGGTAAACATCATGAACCACAAAACGTAATGACGAATTATTTTTTTCTGAATGCGACTTTGATTGAAGTTCTTCGATTTTCATTGTCACAGTGGGGCCCGAATACCATGGCATATTGAGACTCGGATGAACTAGATTTTCGCCTTTGTAGGCAGAGATTGGAATAAATTCAGCAGATGGTAGCAATAATTCTTTAAATTTATTTTCCAAATCATTTACTAAATTCAAGAAAACTTTTTCAGAGTAATTGACTAAATCCATTTTGTTCACAAGTACACAGATTTTCTGAACACCAATAAATGATAACGAGTATAGATGTCGTAAAGTACTTTCTTTGATGCCTTCAACAGCGTCGACGATCAGAAAGGCCATATCTGCTTTGGCAGCGCCAGTAATCATATTCTGCATAAATTCAAAGTGCCCGGGAGCATCTAAAAAAGCGTACTCTTGATCTTTATACTTAAAAGCCATTTGCGAGAGGCTGATTGTGATTCCTTTTGATTTTTCATCGGCCAAAGAGTCAATCAAGTGGGAATACTCGATGCGTTCAGTGCTTGAATTGTTTTTTAAGAACTGCAAACGATCTTCAGGAATCAAACCAAGTTCACTCATCAGTTTTCCCACAAAAGTCGACTTTCCATGATCGATATGTCCACAAACAATCATATTGATGCGCTTTTGCATTACATGTATCCCTTGCGACGTAATTTTTCCAAAGTCATTCCATTTTCTTTGTCTTGTTCGCGACCTGAGCGTTCGGCAATGTTTGCATATTGTCCGGATAATATTTCGGTCAAGACTTCATTGGCTGTTCGCGCCGTCGATGGAATTTTATTGGTACACGGATGGCATCCCAAAGATCGGTAGCGCATTTGATCGCCTTGATTAAAATACAGTGAAGTGACTTCGATATTTTCCTGAACAATATATTCCCAAATATTTTTTTCAGTCCAATCCAATAAGGGATGAACGCGAACACTTTGATTGGGAGCTAGGTCGACATTAAATTCATCCCAAAGCTCAGCTGGCATGTTTTCGATATGCCATGTGGCATCTTCACTGCGGACCGAAAAATATCGCTCTTTTGATCTTGAACCTTCTTCGTCGGCACGGATACCCATCAGCAGTGCTTTCAATGGTTCATTTTTTTGATCGAGTTCATATTTTTTTTCAAGGTGGTTAAAACGCTGTCTGGGCCAGGTTCCCTTTACAGTGTTTTGTAGCGCTAAGGTTTTCAAAGTGTGACAGCATTCGATACGAGTCAGTTTTTGATCTGGAAAAGTTTGTTTGTCAGAAATGGCTTTGGAATTACAACCAACAATCATGTCCAAGCCTAAGCGTTCGACCACTTGATCGCGAAATAAGATCATTTCCGGGATTTTAAAAGTTGTGTCAACGTGAACGAGGGGGAAAGGAACTCGTCCGGCAAAAGCTTTTCGAACCAACCACAGCATGACCGTTGAATCTTTACCAATTGACCACAACATCGCCATTTGATTCTTAAAGTGAGCATAAGACTCGCGAATAATGTATATGCTTTTTTCTTCAAGTTCGTTCAAGTGTTGCATTTATTTTTTATTTCTTTGCTGAAAGAGTTGATAGATTTTTTGAGCGGAATCATCGGCGGAAATAGTCTCTGTATCAATAGTGATATCCGGTAATTCGGGAATTTCATAGGGGTCTGAAATCCCCGTAAAATTTTGTAATTCACCCGCAAGAGCTTTTTTGTAGAGTCCTTTGGGATCGCGATCAATACACGTCTTTAATGACGTGGATAAATAAACTTCAAAATAATTTCGACATTTTGATTTTGCCAATTCTCGACTGGCAGAATACGGAGTGATTAATGCCACCACGGCAATTTTATTTTGATTTGCAATGGATTGCGCAAAATCAATCACACGCTCTGCCTGTTGCAATCGATCTGCTTTGGTAAATCCAAGACCTGGAAACTTTTTTCGAATATCATCGCCGTCGACGAGTTCGGCGTTAAGCCCAGCAGTCTCGAATTTGTGAATCAATATTTTTGCAATTGTTGTTTTTCCAGCCCCTGAAAGTCCAGTCAACCAGATCACAGCACCTTCGGAATTAAAGACAGAGCTCATATGTTCTATTTTGTGGCAACCAGACGAGGAATGACAAGAGAGTTATAGAGGAAATACTGGCTCGACGTAGTGCGAAATAGAGCCTGTCTATTATACCTTCAATCCAATCGATAAGGACTATTATTCAAATGAAGTTTGAACTAAGCTAATTTCAAGTAAAAACAATATTCCTCTTTAAGCGGAATGAATTAACTCGAACAAACAACAGGAGAAAAAATGACAACACTTATCAATACAAAAATCACTGATTTTAAAGTTGAAGCGTATCACAATGATGCTTTCAAAACTGTGACTCAAAATGACCTTAAAGGAAAATGGTCAATCTTCTTTTTCTATCCCGCAGACTTTACATTTGTTTGCCCGACAGAATTAGGCGACATGGCAGACAAATATGCTGAATTCCAAAAAATGGGAGTTGAAGTTTATTCGGTATCTACCGACACTCACTTTACTCATAAAGCATGGCATGATGCTTCTGAAACAATTAAAAAAATCAAATACCCAATGTTAGCTGATCCAACAGGTCACTTATCACGTTCTTTTGGTGTACATATCGAAGAAGCGGGTCTTGCTTACCGTGGTACATTTTTAGTCAATCCAGAAGGTTTAATTAAATTATCTGAAGTTCAAGACAATGGTATCGGTCGTAATGCGGATGAATTATTGAGAAAAGTTCAAGCGGCTCAATTCATCGCAGCTCATCCAAATGAAGTTTGCCCAGCGAAGTGGAAACCAGGAGCTGAGACTTTAAAACCAGGATTAAACCTCGTTGGAAAAATCTAGTTTTTAAGTCGATTTAATTTTCTAAGTTCTTTTTAAATGAAAAGCCCTAGCTTTATCACTAGGGCTTTTTTTTACCCAAACGGAGGATGTATGCTTGATCAAGATCTTAAACAACAACTTCAAAGTGTATTTTCAAATCTCGAAAATCAAATTGAACTGGTTTACACATCGTCAAATCACGAAGATCAAAATCAACTCGTTGAATTATTAACAGATGTGGCGCAGACATCTGGAAAAATTTCTATTAAAAATGATTCAACGAAGACGTCGACGGCGCCTGAATTTTCTATTTCAATCAATCAAAAAAAATCGGGAGTCACCTTTAAAGGTATTCCCAACGGTCACGAATTTACGTCTTTGATCGTTGCGATTTTAAATGCGGATGGAAAAGGAAAACTTCCAGACGCTGCCATCATCAAACGAATTCAAAGCCTGAAAGGTCCTATTCGAATTCAAACATATATTTCTTTAACCTGTGAAAATTGTCCTGATGTTGTTCAAGCTTTAAATTTGATGGCCTTCTTACATCCAGATTTTCACCACGAGATGCGTGATGGAGCCTATTTTCAAGACGATATTTCGCGTCTGAATATTCAAGGCGTTCCCAGTGTGATTGTGACCGATCACTTGCTTCATTCCGGTCGAATTAGTTTTATCGATTTACTCGCCAAAGTCGAAGCTAGGTTCGGTCTTGATGAATCACAAGCACAAGGGGTATCAGCCCCTGTTGATTTAGGTTTACTCGATGTGGCCGTTATTGGTGGAGGCCCTGCAGGGGCTTCTGCTGCCATTTACAGTGTGAGAAAAGGTTTAAAAACCGCTTTGATTTGCGAGCGTTTCGGCGGACAAGTTCAAGATACAAAAGGAATCGAAAATCTCATCGGTGTTGTTTACACAGAGGGTCCACAATTAGCTGATCAATTAAATAAACATTTGATGAGTTATCCCGTTCAATTATTAGAACACCGCCGTGTTGAAAAAATCGATCGCGAAACTCTTACTATTTATTTTACAAGCGGTGAATTCGTCAAAGCGAAATCGATCATCGTGGCCACAGGTGCTAAATGGCGTGAACTGAATATTCCCGGTGAAAAAGATTACATGGGACGTGGGGTGGCCTACTGTCCGCATTGTGATGGACCTTATTACAAAGGGAAAAAAGTCGCAGTCATTGGCGGCGGAAATTCCGGCGTTGAAGCGGCGATTGATTTATCCGGCATCGTCAGCGAAGTGGTTTTGTTTGAATATAACGATGCGCTCAAAGCCGATCAAGTTCTGGTCGATAAATTAAAATCAATTCCAAATGCCAGAATCATCACGTCGGCAAAAACGCAGACGGTGATTGGTGATGGAACAAAAGTAACTGCTCTTGAATTTCAAGATCGTAAAACTGAAAAAACAGTGACTGAAAATTTAGATGGTATTTTTGTGCAGATTGGACTTTTACCTAACAGCCAGTTTATCAAAGATGTCGTCGAGACTAACAAATTTGGTGAAATTATTGTTGATGGTAAAGGACGCACTTCGGTGAAGGGGATATATGCAGCAGGTGATGTGACCACAACACCTTTCAAGCAAATTATTATTGCTATGGGTGAAGGTGCAAAAGCGTCTTTAGCTGCATTCGAAGACAGCATGTACAGCGGTCATAGTTAGTTTTTTCATTTTTTAATTTATTAGCGTAAATATGCAGCAAAAGTAGATAATGACTCAAGCTGCATATTCTTTTAGGATTCCTGCTTTGATAGGAAGCCTTAAGTGTTTGCACTCACAGTAATAATTATTTGTTTGGTCCTAAATGCTATTTTGTCATGTGTTGAGATGGCCTTTGTGACGGTATCAAAGCCTTATCTTCGAAAGCTTTCTTCTGAAGGTGATAAGCTCGCTCAAAAAATCTTAAAGCTCAGATCCAATCCCGAGCGCGTTCTTTCTGTTTTACAAATTGGAATTACTCTTGTCGGTGCGATTTCTGCAGCTGTTGGCGGAGCCGGCGCCGAAGAGTCTTTGAGCCCTCATTATCAAAGTTTATTTAATATCTCGGAAGAATTATCTGAAACATTAGCTATCATTACCGTAGTTATTCCACTGACTTATTTTTCGGTGGTTATCGGTGAATTGGTTCCTAAAACTTTAGCGTTACGGTTTCCGATGAAGTTTGCAAAATTGGGAAGTTTTTTCTTGTCGCCACTGGATAAAATATTTTCTCCATTAGTTTATCTTTTAGAAATTTCCACACGATTGATTATCGCCCCTTTTCTAAAACAAATGGGTTCAGAAACGCTGTCCGAACAAGCCTCATCAATTGATATTGATGATCTGACGGAGTCTCATAAACAATACGTTTTAAATCTGATTGCTGTCGATCAGCGTAAAGTTAAAGACATTTTGCTTCCGTGGGATGCTGTAACCAAAGTCGACAAGTCTGTCCATTTCACAGAAGTGATGGATTTGATTCGTTCAGCCCGTCACACGCGAATTCCTGTCGTTGAAAACGATTATCCCGTAGGAGTGCTTCATGCAAAAGAATTTATTTCTGAAGTCGAAG
>JBPOIE010000028.1:0-75903 GCA_052034855.1 Bdellovibrionota bacterium
CATGCGGCCATCGTAGCGCGGGAAGTTGGAATACCCATTATCATAGGTGTACCGCAAGCGACGCAAATATTAAAAACAGGGGACTGGGTCGTAATGAACGGCGCAACAGGAGAGATTCAAATTGAACGAGCACAGTGATTTTATCAATACAAGTTTAGACTCAATCAATTCACAGTCTGAAAAAAATGCTTACACCGCTGACGATATCAATTGGTCACTCAAAGTCGATCCTACCAAAAAATGGATGCCTGACAGTTTACTTTCAATTTCACATCTTCCTGTCTTTGAAGAATTTTCGCCTGAACTTAAATTGTTATTCAATCAGTTTAATGCTTTGGGTGCAGCCGAGATGTTTGTGTTTTTTGAAGAAACAGCCTTAGTTGCCAGTATGGAGCAAGCGCTCAAAATGACTCGCAGTCAAAGTTTAAAAACGGCTTTAGTTTACTTTATTGAAGAAGAGAAAAAACATTCTGTAATTTTTAAGCGTCTTTTGGAATCAGCAAGACCCGATTTGTACTCAGAAAAAAACTTTAAACACGATCTGATTCGTTTAAATCTTTTTTCGCGTTTTATTACGTATGGCATTCGCCGATTTCCAGCTTTATTGCCTTCATGGGTTTGGATCGCGATTTTCTTCGAAGAAAGAACAGTTCTTTATTCGCGTGAATATATCTCTGCTTATAAAAAACAAAGTGGAAATGTGGATGAGCTTTTTTATCAGGCCCATTTTTTTCATATGAAGGACGAGGTTCGTCATGTCAAACTTGATGAGCATATGATCGAGAATTTTTATAAAACTTTCGGTTCTTGGCATGCAAAACTAACAGCTTATGTCGTACAAAGGTTTGTTCAGCGCTCAGCCTATCCTAAAAAAATGATGTCCTATTGTATTAAAAATATTAAAAAAGAAGCGCCACATTTGTTGACGCCTGAACTTGAAAATAAAATTTTTGAACAACTCAAACAGCTGTCAATAACGGATTCTTTTAAGCAACTTAATTTCGGCCCCGAAGCAGCACCCAGAACCCGAATCCTTATGAATCAATTTCCAGAGTTTAAAAACTTTTGGCAAAAAATCATGAATCCGGTCGGCTAGATCTGTGCATTTTGAAAAATTAAATTATTCATTTGCTAATGAAACGACCGAGATAGAATTTTCGCAGTTGGCACCAGAAACACATTCTGTTTTTTGTATTGCGGGTTCAGGTTCACGGATGACACCGTTGTTGGCTAAAAACCCTCATAAAATGGATGTGTTTGACTCATCAGCGGTCCAATTGTACATGGCTGAGCTTCGATATCAAGCGATGAAACAACTCGATTATGATCAGTATTTAAAACTTTTAGGATATCGGAAAGCTGAGACCATTGAGCGAATTTCAATTTTGAATCAGTTGAGTTTAAAACCAGAGAATAAAGATTTTTGGTTGAAAAAAAATACAGACTGGCAAGTGCGTGGATTTATTTTTATTGGCCGGTGGGAACGAAAAATTCAGATTTTACGTAAGGTTTTTTATTTTTTTCATTTTATAGATCTCAAAACTGTTTTTATTAAAAATTTACCTAGAGCATTTCCCAAAACAGCATGGTCCCTTTTTTGCCGAGTTGTATTGACTGAATTTGTTGTTCGTCGTCTTTTATATTCCGGCCAGTCCAAATATAACTTACCGCAGCCATTTGGTGTTTTTTTGCATGACCAGTTTTTAAATCAACTGAGAAAGTCTCAATTGGATCAAGAGTTCTTTTTACAGTTTTTGTTTTGTGACGAATTGCTGTCAGAGAAGGCATGGCCCTTAGAAGCTCAAAAACACATTTTTGAGGCGGTGAAGACTTCAACAACAGAAGTTCGTTTTGTTTGTCAAAATTTGAATGAAATTAAGGATTTTGACTATAATTTTTATTCTTTCTCAGATTGTTTTTCCTATTTAAACGATACGGAATCACAAAACATTCTGAATCAAATTGCTTTAGGCAAACAAAAGTCTCAAGGCGTGATCCGTTACTTTATGTATCATCCTCACCTGAATTTTGAACAATTCGCCAGCTTTGCTGAAATTGACCCAAATCAGGATCGAGTGCCAATCTACAAAATTATTTCATTTCAAACTACAAATTGATTTAGTTCCCCATACGCGTTACTTTCCTCGCATGAAAAAGTATGTATTGATACCAACCCTTATTCTTTCGACGTGTTTTCAATCCGCGTATGCAATTCAAGATTTACAACTTGATGTCGTCGACCAGAACTTTAGTTCTTCAAACAAAATTATTATTGATGCTGAGCAAATCAAAAAATCACATGCTTCAAACCTAGCTCAGTTGTTATCAAGTCAAGCCAACGTCTCCGTCGCCAGCACAAGCTTTCAGCCGAATTCGATTTATTTACGTGGTGGAGATTCAAGCCATGTCCTCATATTGATCGATGGTGTACCAACCTACGATCCGTCAACAGTTCAGCGAACTATCAACCTAGGGAATTTAAATTTAAAAAACATCCAAAAAATTGAAATTATCAAAGGCAGTCAGTCCGTGGTTTACGGCGGACAAGCTTTGTCTGGCGTGATCAGTATTGAAACATTTCCTTCACAGATTAAAAATGGTTCTACATTTGGAGTTACAACAGGTACAAACTTACCAGAGACAAAGATTTATAAAGAAGAATTAACCGGTGATCAAAAAATAAATTTCGCATATGATAAAACAAAATCAAGTCAACTCGGTTTTGATCTGTCTAATATGTCTTCGCCAACTGAATCTATTGCTGTTTCAACGGCTGCAAATCTTAAATATATTCAGGGGGGATCGCCCGTATTAGATTCTCAAAAAACATATCCTCAAACATTGGGATCTGTTGACACGTCGGTTTTGTACAAACCGAATGAAAATCAAAAAACGATCTTGCACCTCAATTATTCAGACGACAAATCACAAATCGCAACGACAGATTTTGCGACATTTAAAGCAGCTGATACTGAGGAATTTGCTTCAAATACGGAAACCTACGGTGCTTCTGTTATTCACAAGAAAAATGATTTTATTCAGCTTTCACTCGCTCACCAATCAACACGAAGATTGTTTTTGCAAAGTGCTGTGAATTCCGGAGGCCCAGCGACAGATCAAGATTTCAGAGGTCAGCTTTTAGCTGCACGTCTAGATATAAATGCTATTAAAACCGAAACTCATCAGATCCAATGGGGGTATAGTTACGTCCAAGAGCAAATGAAGTCATTAGATACGGACGTTGTTTTATCTGATAGTCGTAACCAAAATGAAGGCCGTTATATAAAGGCAGATAATTATTTTACACCACAGTTTTTATTTGAAATCGGTGTACGTAACCAAATGAGTAAATTGCAGGCCGTTGATAACACGTATCAAGTCGGTGTCACTTGGAATAAAAAATGGAAGTACGAATATGCGACTGGCTTCAAAACACCGTCACTTTTTCAGCTTTATAGTTCTTATGGAAATTTAAATCTTCGTCCAGAGAAAGCTAAGAACAGCTCAATTTCCTACGAAAGTAAATATTCGGATCAATTGTTTTTCTCGATGACTCTCTTTGATGCTCAATTCGAAAATTTAATCGTGATCAAGGGGTCTCCGCAAAGATATGAAAACGTATCTTCCACGCGCACGGTGGGGGCAGAAGTGCTGACATCTTATCGTGATATTGCACATGCAACGGATTACAGTTTGTCGTTGGGTTATCAAGAACCTAAGGACCTCAGTCTGAATAACTGGTTGGTGCGTCGCCCATTGCGAACTGCAAGTTTAAAAGTATCTCAAGGTATTTACGATACAGCCAGCATATCTGCGGAATTAAATCATACGGGTAGTCGCCGTGATCGGGGTGCAGCGGGCAGTTACTTAACCATAGAGGATTACACGTTATTGAACTTGATTGCTCAGTATAAACCGACAGAGGAAATTACAACGTTCGTTCGTGTCGACAATGTGTCGAATCAAACATACCAAACAGCTTACGGATTTTACACACAAGGAATTGTGTCGAAGTTAGGCGCTGAGATTAGTTTTTAATTTTTCCATTGCAAGTTTTCGAAAAAGAAAAATACTCGAACCAAAGAACAGGACTATGCAAATTGCTTGTGAAATGCTGAGTCCTTGAATAGATATGCCACGGTCATCATCTCTGAAAAATTCAAAAACGAATCTAAAGATAGAGTGTAACATAATCCATTTTGTAAATAGGTAGCCGTCAAATGGAAGTTTAATTTTTTTCTCTATGAGTAACAAAAGTCCTAAGATAAAGAACTCACCTAGGGACATGTAAATCTGCGTAGGATGTCGTCCAGCAATGGCCCACGGCAGTGTACAGTATTGGCCGTAGCAGCAGCCTTCAAGCAGACAGCCTACGCGCCCTAAGGCATAACTGGCTGACAAGAGCGGTGTGAAAAAGTCTGCCCAGCTTAAAAAATTTTGTTTTTGCGATTTTAAATACAATGAGCTCATTAAAAGCGCGGCTAGAAAACCACCGAAATAAACAAAGCCACCATTCCAGAATTTAAAAATTTCTAAGGGATAAGTTAAATAAAAATCCCAGTGCTCATAAAATACATGAAACAACCTTGCGCCTAAAAACCCGCTGATCATGATGATCAGCGATATATCAAAAGCTATTTTTCGATCAAAATTTTTTCCGTTTTCAGATTCAAGTCTTTGAGATAACCAAAATAATAATAATGTCAGAGATAGTGAAATAACTAAGAAAAAAGTCGGTAACTGTAGATTTAAAAATTTAATTTGCGGAAGCATTTTTTTCCGTCAAGATCAGATATACCAACAAACAGACTCCACCGACAATAGCCATATCTGCGATATTAAATGCGGGCCAAGTGTATTTTCCCTTGATGTGAAAATCTAAAAAATCAACAACGTAGCGATAATGGAGACGATCGATATAATTCCCCAAAGCCCCACCAAATATCGAAGACAACGCGATCACTTGAGCCGTTTGATTTTCTTTCAATGTGGTCATGATATAAATAATCAATACACAGGCCATCGGTGGCATTGAGAGAAAGAAAATGTCTCGAAACATTTCTGGCATTTGGGCTAAAAATCCAAAGGCTGCGCCAAAGTTTCGAACATAGGTGAAGTTAAAAAAGTTTTCAATAATCACTTTAGATTCATGCAGTTGCATTTGAGTGTGCACATACGTTTTTGTCATCTGATCCAATGCTATGATGAAAAACGAAATACACATCAAAAAAATAAATTTCTTTTGAAATCCTTCTTTGATCCAAAATGATTCTGTCATTAAGTTAATGCCTCAACGCACTTCGGACAAACACCAGCAGTTTTTTCAGCTTTCGAAATTTCATTCGAGTACACCCAGCAACGCACACATTTTTCACCACTAGCTTTTGCAGCTAGTACTCCAAATGAGCCTTTTTTCAAAACGACTTCAGAGACAATAAAGAATTCACGCACATTACATTTTGCATGACTGGCATTTAAAGTTTCCATTGCCGACAGAACTTCGCCGTCAGCCGTAATTGAGACAGTGCCTTCAAGGCTGGCCCCAATTGTTTTTGCAGCTCGAAGTTCTTCTAATTTTTTCTGAACTTCAGAACGTACACTTAATAATTTTTCAAATAAGGTTTCAAGTTCTGGTTTACTCCATGCAGGAACGGGCTCAGGAAATGTTTCCAAGAAGACCGAATCAAATTTTTTGTCTTTGAAATAGCCATACGTTTCTTCGGCCAAGAATGACAAAATCGGCGCCATCATGCGAATCAAACTTGATGTCACATGATAATAAACTGTTTGTGCTGATTTACGCTCTAAGCCATCTGCCCGCCAAGTGTAAGTACGATCTTTTAGAATATCCATGTATGTCGCAGACAAAGTGACTGTAAAGAAATGATTTAAAGCATGATAAACTTTAAAAAATTCATATACATCATAGGCACGATTGACTTCGATCAATAATTTATTCAATTGATGCATCATCCACTGATCTATCAGGGGCATTTTTTCAACGGGGATGGCTTCTTTAGCAAAATCAAAATCACTGAGAGATCCTAAAAGAAATCGCATTGTGTTTCTGATTTTACGGTATGACTCAGTGACGCGTGTTAATTCTTCTTTACCGCAACCGACATCATTTCCGTAATCGCCGTAACTCGCCCATAAACGAATAATTTCAGATCCACTTTGCTTTGAGATTTCATTTGGGTCTACAACGTTCCCTAATGATTTACTCATCTTACGGCCCTGAGAATCATTCACGAATCCATGAGTGATCAATGCCTTAAACGGTGGATGTCCTGTTGTAGCCATTCCTGAAAGCATCGATGTATTAAACCAACCACGATGTTGATCTGAGCCTTCTAAATAAATATCTGCAATTTGATTTTTATAACCACGTTTCGCTTGAACGGCCGCATGACACACGCCAGAGTCAAACCACACGTCTAAAATGTCGCGACCGTGTTTGTACCCAGGTTTTCCCACAATTTTTTCGGCAGGAGTCTGCGCAAATGCCTCAATACCGCCAGCTTCAACGACATCAGCAGCTCGCATCATCACGTCATAATCAGCCAAAGGTGTTCCATCAGTTTCAGAATAAAATATTGGAATTGGAACGCCCCAAATTCTTTGACGAGACAAACACCAGTCCGGACGATTTTGCATCATCGCTTCGAAGCGTGCTTTTCCCCACTCTGGAAAGAACTGAACATCAGCCATTGCTTTTAAAGTATTTTTACGAATCTCTGAACCTTCTTGATCGATACCGATAAACCACTGCGCCGTTGTTCTGAAAATCAAAGGCGTTTTTGAACGCCAGCAGTGAGGATAGCTATGAACGAATTCAGAAAAATGAATCAAATGTCCTGATGTACGTAACTTTTCAATGATCAAAGGATTCGCTTTGAAAATATTCATTCCCTGCATTTCAGGAAACTCGTCCGTGAATTGACCAGATTCATTCACCGGACAAAGAACAGGAAGTTTATATTTTAAATATCCAACGCGGTAATCATCTGCGCCGTGGCCTGGGGCTGTGTGAACACAGCCTGTTCCAGTATCTGCAGTGACGTGATCTCCCAAGATCACAACAGATTTCCGATCTAAAAATGGATGACGTGCTTCGCAGAACTCAAGATCAGCACCTTTGACTTTGGATACCAATGTTAAAGTAAGGCCTGTGACTTTTTCAAAATTTTCTTTTAAAGCAAAAGCGATGACTAAATTTTCACTGCCTGTATTGAACACGCCGTATTCGAAATCGGGGTGTAAACATATGCCTACGTTCGCTGGCAATGTCCACGGCGTTGTTGTCCAAATGACAAAAGAAGTTTTACCCTTTGGAGAATTTAATTTTTGTAAGGTTTCAGTTTGACCAACTTCAAATTTCACATAGATCGACGGAGATTTGTGATCGTGGTATTCGACTTCTGCATCGGCTAAGGCAGTTTTCAAAGTCCAATTCCAGTAAACGGGTTTAACGCCCTGATAGATCACACCCCGTTTAAAAGCGCGTGCGAATTCACGAATCTCTTCAGCTTCGTAATCTTTATTCATTGTTAAATAAGGATTTTCCCAATCGGCTAAAACACCTAAACGTTTAAATTGTTCGCGTTGGTGTGAAACCCATTTCGCAGCTTCAGCACGGCAAAGCTCTAAAATTTCTTGATCAGTTTTAACTAATTTTTTGTCGGCCAGATCTTTCATGACCTTGTGCTCGATCGGAAGGCCGTGACAGTCCCATCCTGGAATAAATGGCGCGCTAAAACCTTTCATCGATTTATACTTAATGATGAAGTCTTTTAAATTTTTATTCAGAGCATGACCAATGTGAATAGATCCATTCGCATACGGAGGACCATCTGGCATTGTAAAGCCCACGCCATTCTTATTTTTTTCTTGAATGCGTTTATAAATATTATTTTTTTCCCAGTTCGCAATAATTTTTGGTTCATTGATGGGTAAATCACCCTTCATCGGGAAATCAGTTTGCGGCAAACGGATTGTGGCTTTGAAATCAAGTTTTGCAGAAGTTGTAGTGTCTGAAGGATTACTCATATTTATCTCTTTTGTTAGTTCCAAACAGAGTAACAAAAAAGTCTTTCACAGAGTATGATTTATACGCCGTATAGACAAAGAAAGTGAACCTGCTCACCTCATTCTTTATGAGCAAACACTGACTTAGGATTTAAAGTCCCATCCTTAGACTAGTGTCGTCTACGCATCCAGATAGTCCATTCAGATTACAGGTCTAAAATTCGCCGTACAGCTTCTAGAACTAGCAAAACTAGACCTAAAATCGCTTGAGCGAACTTTATGAAACGTCGAAACTTCTTACAGTGAGTAATTGATTCCGGCATTCGGACCTCCTTTCATAAGAAAGAAGTCTGAGTGTCTGTTATAAAGCGAAGTGAGCAAGTTCACTTCGCTTTATACATTTTTTAAGCCATAAAATTTATAAATTGGTTTTCTATTTTTTACAGTTTGGTTCTATCGCGCCTTCAGAGGTCAATTCTGAAATTTTTTGATTTTGAAATTTGATGGGATTGAATTTGCATTCTGATTTTGTTTCTTTTTCGTTTGCAAACTCATAAGAAATTGTTTTTTTTCCAGTTGCAAAATTTGTGCTTGTGGTTGTTTTGAAAGGTGATTCTTTACTATTTTTGTAGAGTGCCGTTCTATTGTAAAGTATTGAGTCTTGACCAATCAGAACGAGTTTTCCATTTTGAAAACGCCATAAAGTTGTTGCTTCCGAGCTAGAAGATCCACCTTCTTCAATTGCGACTTTTAAAATTCCACCTGGTATGAACTCAAAAGTAGCTGAATCGAGTTTGAGTACATCTAAATATCTCCATTCTTTGTGGCCTTTTTCTTTCACATAAAATTCAGTTTCAGAAGTGGTCTCATCTTGTGAGTCAGTTACCGTTGCAGAGGCTAATTGCTCCCCAGATTTTGTTTGAACAATTTCGACGTCAGCTTTTGAGAGCACAGGTTTGAAAGAGCGTATTTCACTGATTAAATTTTCTGTATCCACTTTGCTTTCTTTAGCGAAAGTGAATTGATCGACGTTAAATAAAACAATAAAAATTGTGAGGATTCGAATCATGAATGACTCCTTTGAAGAGAAATCTAGATCTTCTTAAATTGCTTGTGACCCAAAGCAATCAGCGCGCGTAAAGCTTCATGATCCGATGATAAATTAAATGCGGCACGGACTTCGTTGATCGCGTGCAAACTTTGTGAATCAAGGCTAGCGATAGATAATGTGTTTGCGTTGTTCTGCGCAGGCATTACGGGTGCAACGTGTGGTGCGGCTTGAACATTTGTTTGTAAATAAACATTGTTTTGAGTTGCCGTCGTATGTGAATTAGAAACAGAAGAATTTGTGCTTTGTGCGCCAGCCGAAAAATCGCCCATCATGTTGGCTAAAGATTTTAATTCTTGTTTGAAATTTTGAATGCTTGGTGCCTCGAGGGATGCATCGCCATTTCGTTGTGCTTTCAGGTACAACGACACGAGCATATCCTGTGATGAAGCCAGCTCTTTGATCGACGGTGATTGCGACAGCAACCACGTGTAAGCGCGTTGCAGTGTATCTTTCGTATAAGCTTGGGGTGGCAAAGGGTTCATCGTCATAAAGAGATGAAATGCTAACTGAACGACAATTTCAGTCAACACTGTTCTGAACTTTTAAAAATAAAAAAATAGCCTAAATAATGCTTGCAGAATCTGAAACAGAAAGTGAACTAATTTTCAGATTTTGCAGGTGCATATTCTTTCGCCACGATTCCATACTTTTCGATTTTACGCAGCAACGTCTTTTTCGGGATATTTGCATGTAAAGCAGTTTGATTAATTCGTCCCTTAAAAGTCTTTAAGGCTTTGATAATAAACTGTTTTTCAAATTCTTCTTTTTGCGCATTAAAATCCAGCGGCCCTGTCGAAGCATTTGGCATAGAAATCATCAAGTCGTCAGAGTCATCGTCCATTGAAAGTTCATCATCGGAAATGTCTGAATCTTCATCAGCGAAATCATCGCTAGAATCATCGATGCCGAATTTTTCTGCGCTCATTGATGAAGCAGAGTTTTTTAAACTTTCTGATTGACTCATGATCTTATCCATTGACTCGATCATGCTGATGCCTGCGGCCTCAAGAACAGCCTCTGGCAAGCTTCCTAATGTGATTTGTGAACCGCTCTCTAAAACAAATGAATGTTCGATCACATTTTCAAGCTCACGAATATTTCCTGGCCAATTGTAACGTTTTAAAGCTGCTAAAGCTTCTTTTGTAACGCCAGTGATTTTTTTATTTTGAGCCGTGTTAAACTTGCGAATAAAAATATTGATTAATACATCAAGATCATCTTTGCGATCGTTTAATTGCGGTAAAAATATAGGAACAACGTTTAAGCGATAAAACAAATCTTCACGGAACTGTCCGGACTTCATCATTTCTTCAAGGGGTCTGTTTGTCGCAGCAATGATTCTTACGTTAGATTGAATTTCGCGATTTGCACCAACAGGAGTAAATAATTTTTCCTGAAGCACACGCAAGATTTTAACTTGCATGAGTTGCGGCATATCTCCGACTTCATCCAAAAACAAAGTTCCACCTTCAGCAAATTGAAATTTTCCAATTTTACGCTGGTCAGCGCCTGTGAAAGATCCTTTTTCGTGACCAAACAATTCTGATTCAAATAAATTTTCAGGTATTGCAGAACAATTGATCGCAACAAATTTTTCATCTTTACGAGAAGAATTAAAATGAATGGCTTTTGCCACTAGTTCTTTACCTGTTCCTGAAGCACCTCGAATGAGAACCGGCGTGTCCACTTTGGCTAGCTTGTGAATCACATTAAAGACTTTTTGCATCTGAGATGTGTTACCGATAATTTTACGACCTTCATCGACAAAGACCGGAGACGATGCAGCTAATGTCGAAATCAGGCTGTGTGCCGTCACTGCTTTTTGGATGAGTGCGACGAGATCATCGCCCGAAATCGGTTTCGATAAAAAGTTATAAGCTCCGTCTTTAACAGCTTGTACAGCTACATCGACCGAGGCGTGTGCGGTCAGCATAAGAACGATAATCCCTGGATCATGCTCTTTGATTGCTTTCAGAGTCTCTAAGCCGTTTTTACGTGGCATATCGACATCTAGGATGACGATATCGTAAATTCGTTTTGAAGAATCAGTAGCTTTAATCTTCTCTAAAGCATTTACGCCGTCAAAAGCCTCTTCAACCGAGAAGCGCTTGGCATTCTCTAAGGCAGATCGGACCGAAAAGCGTAAGGCCTGATCATCATCAACTACGAGTACTTTAAGCATATAAACCTCTTTAAATTGAATACATTAATAGCCACTAAGTCTTAGTGCTCATTCTTATAGCGTCTTTTTGAAAAAATAACTAGTGTCTAAATATTAGGGAGTAAAACGGTAAAAGTAGAGCCATTGCTCGTTTGGCTGATGACCGTAATTTTACCCTTGTGAAGCTCTGTGAAGTAATTGGCTAGGTAAAGCCCCAAACCCGAACCCTTAATGGTCGAAGTTTTGACACTATGACTGCGAAAAAATTTCATAAAGATATTTGGCAGGTCTTCCTCAGGAATTCCGATGCCCTGGTCTTTAAACTCGATCACCAGCTGATTATCATGTTCGCGGGTAGAGACAATGACGACCGAATCCTCTGGACTATACTTAATCGCGTTCTCTAACAAGTTCGAAAAAACTTGTCTCATTAAATCAGGGTCAATGGTGATAGGGAATAAGGGCTCTAATGTATACTCTACTTTGATTTTTTTGACCTTTGATAAAAACTCATGCTTTTTAATCACTTCTTTAAGCAGTTGATTCACGTCTTTCGACTGCAGATTCAGTTCAAGTCCTTGGCTCTCAATACGTCCATATTGTAAAATCGAATTTATAAATTTGAGTAAATCGTCAGAGCTACTTTGAATCGTATCTACGGCTTCGCGCTGATTGTGTGATAGTGGCTGTGGGTCTTTCGAGATCACTTCGGTCATACCCTGAATGCGTGCGATCGGGGTCTTTAAGTCATGAGACATCATCGAAATGAAATTCGTTTTCAGCTCTTCCACTTGTGATAACAATTTATTTTTTTGGTAGTACTCCCAGCTACGACGATTTTCTTTGATCAAACGGTAGGGGATAAAAAAGTAATAACATAAAAAGATCGCCAAAAATGGATGAGCTAAATCAATCCATAAGCCAAACAGGACAAAAATGACCGTGGCCATAATGATCAGTCCCACTAGCGACATCAATAAAATCAGTAATCCACGCGATGGCTTTAAGGCTAAGACAACATAAACAGTGAGAATTGAAATCAATGACGTTACAAGGACATTAAACCAGTTAGGTAATCTGATCGGAGAGCTATTGTCGATCAAAGTTTGAAAAACATTGGCGTGATATTCTGAGGTCGTCATGGCGTTCACTTCTCGCGAATAAGGCGTCGTCACATATTCCTTGGCCGACTTTCCAGTGTCCGTCCCAAGAATCACAATTTTTCCAGCCAAAGCTTTCTCTGGGATTTTTTGATCAATGACGTCTTCGAAAGAATACGACGGAAAGGTTCCTACCGGGTGGTAACGGACATAGGCTTGCGCTGAATCCAGAAGCTCAAATTGTCCTCTGATTTTTTCGATATTTTGAATTTGCGGATTGTAATAAGAAGCAATCACTGGATAAAGCAACTTTTGATCTTGGTAACTGATCATTAATCTGCGGCTGACGCCGTCTTTGGCAAATAAAATGGTATCGTAGGTTTTTGCAGCCGGAGATACTTTGATGGCGGTGAACGGCTCATTCAATTTTGATTTACCGGTTTCACCTTTCATTTCAAGTTCGTCAGTAAGGACGTGAAAGTCAGGAATCGTTTGAACTATACTAGCAAAAATCTTTTTCGCATCGCTATCGCCATCGGGCCCTACATTGATGTCGCGAATTTCACCGTCTTTGGTGCGAAAGTCATATAGAATGTAACGAGGTTTTTGCAGTTCAATTTTAGATAGAAAATCAGAGTGATCTTTGTATGTTGGAAAACCTTGGTAACGTTCAACAGTTTTACTGGTGATATGAATTAATACGATCTCTGGGTTTTTAACTTTATTCAAACCTATAACGGAGTCCGTTCGGATTCTGAGATCGTAGAAATAACTTTCAATGAAATCGAGTTTAAATGAAGAAACTATTGCTGAGGCGAAAAGAGCGAAAAATATTTTGAGAGTAAGTTGAACCCATCGCGGATATTTACTGTTTGAGTCCAGCGATGGAGGTGCTGCCATAAAATGAAATTATAATGCAGAATCGGGTGGTTGACCTGTTGGGATACAAGCGATTCCAGTGTCGCGCGTTTTGATCACTGAATCTGTCGACTTAACTGGTTTTAATTTTTTAATGTGATTTTTTTTCATAAATATCACTCCCTGCCTAATTTATAATACACAAGTGCTGTTAAAATCAAGCCCCTTGTGCGTTCGCAGAACATATTATCTTTGGTGTGTTTATCTCCCGTATGTTCACGATGGATAAACATACAGCCACCTCCACACAGATAGCGGGCCCAGCAAGTTTGGCAATTATTCAGTTCTATCAAGGGTTTCTGGTACTTTTCAAGTTTGGCATGGTTTAAATTGTTACCAATGCCTACGACTTCATCCTTTTCACCAACAACCCATGGGCACGTATAAAGTTGGTTTCGGGCATCAATCATCAAGTAACTTTTACCAGCACCACAGTGATTTTCGACCCTTTGCTGGTCGTCGAGCAGCTTAAAGTAGAGATCAAAAGATTTGATTTTTCGAAGTTCGGCTTCTCCGCCCTCAGCATAAGCGATTTTGGCAATCTCATTCATTTGACGAAGATATTCTGATTGCGTGGCTTGATCTTTTTCAATGTATGAAAAATTAAATTCATACCAATCTGGATTCAAGCTTTTGAAAAATGAATAGGTATCAATAATATTTAAATTGTTTTTTGTAGTTACAGCACTAATTCCAAAAGATCCAATTTCATTTCGGATTTTTTGGAGTTGTTGAACGCCTTGTAATGTCAAAGCTGTCGAGCTTGTGCCATCTTTTGTGGGCCGAGCAACATCATTGGTTTGTGATGAGCCATCTAAGCTGACCGTAATATGGATTTTCATTGTCTTTAGAATATCTCGGACTCGGTCAGTGATCAGAGTAGCATTTGTGACAAGTGAAAATTGAGGATTGAATTTTTTCTCAGCTTGCAGAGAAATCACGTAGTCATAAATACTTTTAACAGCTTCAGGGTAAAGCAATGGCTCTCCTCCGACGAAACTGATCGTAAATTTTTGATTTTCTTTGAGCTGCTCGATAAAAAACTTCAGCTGTGGCAAAGTTTTTTCAACCGCAATGCGAGCCACAGGGTCTCCGTAAGTCCCATCTCCACCAGCTGCACAGTAATGACATTTTAGATTACAAATTTGTGTGACATTTATAGTTACGCTACGGATACCAAAAGTAATTTGTCCAAGGCGGCCCTGAAAGTTTTCTTCGTTATTCCATGTTTCAAGTTGTTCATTTGCTTCGGGATCTTTAGCGATCTGCAGGTCGGGAATAGACCCCTCAGATATTGAAATCGGAGTCATCTCTTCAAAAGCTTCTGGAGTGACTTCAGCGACCTCTAAGTTTCTGGCATGATAAGCAATAAAGTTTTCTGGTCCAGTCGATTCTGGTGAAATTTTAATGGCCACAATGTCTTTATAACGTCGAATTTCCATATTTTTTTAATATAGCAAGCCTAAAGGCGATTGTCGGTAAAAATCTTTATTGAACATCGAGGAGATTAAAATAGACTGAATAGATATGAAGATTAAATTTTGGGGTGTCCGAGGGTCACTACCGGCAACGAGCAATTTAGATCAGAATAAACAGCACATCCATAATTTACTGGCGAGCTTTATTCGTGCAGGGTATAAGTCAGAATCGGATATTCAAAGTTTCTTTGACTCCAAAGCAATCCCAGAAATTTGTGGGTACGGTCAAAATACGACTTGTGTTCAGGTCAGCGATGGATCTAGCGATATCCTCATCGATGGTGGATCAGGGCTAAAGGTTTACGGCGACCATACATTAAAACAGAACCCTGAAAAAACACAGCATCATATAATAATGAGTCACTTTCATTATGACCATATTATGGGTTTACCTTTTTTCTCACAGCATTTTATGCCTGGGCAAGAAATTCATTACTACGCTGTTCAACCCTATTGCGAAGATGTTGTCAGATCTCTTTTTTCAAGACCACTTTTCCCATTGAATTACGAAAGTCTTTCGGCGAAGATTTTTTTTCATAAAATAAAGCCTTACGTTAAAACGCTGATTAATGGTTTTGAAGTCTCTGCTTACCGATTAGATCATCCAGACCCTTGTTACGGATTCCGAATTGAAAAAAATGGTAAAACTTATGCTCATGCTGTCGATCATGAAGCTGATCGGATTGTACCAGCGGATCTAGGTCCAGATGCAGATCTATTTAAAAATGTGGATTTGCTCTACATTGATGCTCAGTATACAGAGTCTGATATGACGCAAAAAAAAGGTTGGGGCCATGGAACATACGATCGTGTTTTTGAAATTTGTTCTGTTTTTGGCATCAAGCAAGCTCTTATGGCTCACCATGATCCTGGTTTTTCTATTTCGGATATCCAAAACTTGGTGGAGCAATCTCGACGCTTCTTCAAAGAAAAAGCAAAATCTAAAAACATAGAAGACCTCAAATGGAGTTTTGCGTACGACGGTCAAGTTGTCGAACTTTAGTCATCAAATACTTACTTTTTAATAACTAAAGTTACATTTTCTTTATTAAATTCATGATCTTTCAGTTCTGTGCCTTCGGGCCAAGTAAAATCATTCGAAGAATTTTGTGACGAATAAGACAAGCTCATTTTTTTCATATGGTCTGTCCAAATCGGAACCGCACCGCTAGCACCTGTCAAATGTGTCGCTAAATTCTGATCGAAGCCAAGCCATACAACTGTTGTTAACTGCGGCGTAAATCCCGCAAACCAAGCATCATTTCCATTTGAAGTTGTTCCAGTCTTTCCGGCGGCAGGTAATTTAAATCCTAGCGCTTGGCTTGATTTAGCAGTTCCTGATTTTAAAGTTTCCTTCATCATTCCAACTAGCACCGCAGTTTGAACCAAATCAGTGCGTTGTTCTTTTGTAGGAGTACCCACTTCAAATAGAATTTCATTGTTTTCATTTGTAATTTTTTTGATAAAAGAAAGTTTCTGATACTGACCTAAGTTTGCGAGGGTTGTGTAGGCTTGAAGCATTTCTATGGGATAATGATTGCTTGCACCCAGCGATGTCGCAGGTGTTATTTCCATTTTTGAAGTTATTCCCAACTTTTGTGCGGTTGAAATCACTTGATCCATTCCAACCATCTGTGCGACTTGCGCAGTCGGAGAATTGAGACTTTCTTTCAAGGCATAATAGTAAGGAATTTCGCCACGAAATTTTTTATCGTAATTGTCAGGAGACCATTTCTTTTTATCATAAGCCCATTCAAAATACTGATCATTTATGATGGTGAGTGGTGTAATGTCTTTATCATCTTTGAGCCCGTAAATTAATCCAGATAAATAAACGATAGGCTTGATGAGTGACCCGATTTGTCTTTGGCTATTGAGCGCACGATTAAACTGTGACTGTCTGTAGCTTTGCCCGCCAACAAAGGCTGTGACAAAACCTGTGTGGTTTTCAGAGGTCATAATCACACCTTGAAGTTCAGCGCCTTTTTCTTTTTTTAATTTTAGTTTTGCTTTTTGCTCAGTCAGATTTTGTATTCCAGACTGCAAAGATTTTTGAGCCGAGTCTTGAGCTTCGAGGTCAAGACTTGTGTAAAAACTGTGACCTTCTGTTTCAATGCCGAGCTCTCGAGCCTGAGATCTAACGGCATCAAAGAAATAGGGTGCAGTTTCGCTGGCTTTGTTTTCTATTGCTGCAGGCATTGGGTAGGTTTGCGCATCAGTGAATTCTTTTTCAGTGATCAGATTTAATTCTTTCATTTTTGTGAGAACTAAATTTCTGCGAGCTTGTGATTTCTCTTTTTTCTTTACCGGATGATTCATTCCTGGATTATTGATGATCGCTGCTAAAAGCGCACATTGAGACAGATTTAAATTTTCAATATTTTTTCCGAAATAGGCCTGGCTGGCTGCGGGGAAGCCGCGAATCTGAAATGCGCCAATTTGTCCCATGTAGATAATATTCAGATAAGTTTGTAAAATTTCATCTTTGGTCCATTCGGATTCAAGCTTGGTCGCCATATACAGTTCTTTAGCTTTGCGAGAAAGAGTTTTTTCAGACGTGAGAAAATAATTTTTGACGAGCTGTTGAGTGATCGTACTACCGCCTTGGGCTTTGCGCATTTTAATAATGTTTTTGATAAATGCTCGAGCGAGTCCTGTGTAGCTGACGCCAGAGTGATCTAGAAAATCATTATCTTCAATGGCAATCACTGCGTTCAAGCACTGAACTGGAATATCAGCAATTTTTTTCTCTTCTTGCATGAGGGGTTCATTGTTTCGATATTGAGCAACAAGTTTTGGATTCAATTCTGCGTACAAAGAAACTGCAAGGGGTGATCCTGAGAAAGTATTCATTACTGTGTTGTTTTCAAGGGTTATTAAATAATCTTGTAGATCTGTATTTTTCCACAAGACACAGGTTGATTCTGGCTTAAGTTCCGTGCGAATAAGCGATGCGCATTGAGCTGGATTTGTTAAAATTAAAAAATCATTGGCCGTCAATGCTTGTTCAGGGCTACGTTCGCGATAATTTTCCTTGGTAAATAACTTTTTAACTTCGTCAGGAGTTATAGATTTACCCTTGATAAAGCTCGGTCCCGATGCAAAATATTTAGTTGTTGTTAAAATAGCCTTTGAATTCAGCTTATTTTGGAACTCTTGTGAGAGTGTAAAAGGATTAAATCCCTCTCGTGGGGGTTCTGTGGTTTTTGACTCTACAGCTAAGGCCACACTGTGGCTCACGATAACAAAGCTTGATACGGCGAAAAAAATGATCTTTAATGCTTTTATATTAAGGGGCATAAGACATAAAATGATGAAGCTCACAACAAGTCAAATACAAAGACTTTCAGAAAAAATTTTAGCACAGTGGAAATCTCAAAATTTAATTACATTTAAAGTTGATGAAAAAGTTGTGCTGCAAACAATCAAAGACTGTATCACTAAAAATATTCTGGCCGAAGATCAGCTCGACAAAGAAGTGTCTGGAATGATCGAAGCTTTGCAGAATGAACACGGTGATCAGTATTCTCGCGGAAAAATGTTTCCGATTCTTAAACAGAAATTGGCTAAAGAAAGAAAATTTGTTTTATGATTTTATCCGAAGATCGCCAAAGTCATTTGGCACATTTAGTGACTGATAAAGTTTGGGGTGATGATATCGCTGATTTTTCAGATGATGATCAAGCCTTAAAAGCAACGAAGATGGCAATTGTACTGTTTGTCAGAGAAGTTTCAGATATTGATCAGCATGCTCGTGAAAAAGTCGCATCGCTGAAGCGAAATGTTATGGAAGGCACGTCGGAATGGGAAATTATGTATAAGAAATATTACGAAGAGGAGAAAAATCGCCGTGGCTAAGAAAAAGAAAGTTGTTAAGAAAGCCGTTAAAAAACAAGTTGCGAAAAAAACTGCAATGAAAAAAACGACAACAAAAAAAGTTATCAAAAAATCAGTTCAAAAAACTAAAGTTAAAAAAGTGATTAAGAAAGTTGTTAAAAAGGTCAATGTTAAGAAAGTTAACGTTAAGGCTGCTGTGAAAATCACAAAAAAAGTGACTGCAAAACCAGTGATTAAGCCTTCAGTCGATTATTCTAAAGCAGTGACGCCATTGGGTGATCGTTTAGTTGTTCGAGTTGTTAAAAGCGAAACAATGACAGCGGGCGGTCTTTATATTCCTGATATGGCACAATCCTCAGATGGATATTTAAAGGGTGAAGTTTTAGCTGCAGGACAAGGTCACACAACGAAAAAAGGCTTTTTGCGTTCGATGGACGTTCAAAAGGGCGATCAAGTTTTATTTGCAGAACACGCTGGAACCAAAGTTGTTTTTAATTCAGAAGAATTACAAATTGTTAACGAAACAGATGTTTTAGGCATCATTCAAAGTAAGTAGGATATTATGATCAAACAAATGAATAAATTATTCTTATTAACACTAGTATCGATGGTGGGTGTGTCTGCTCATGCGATTTCGATTGATTGGACAGGCGGATATCGAATTGAGTATGTAGATATTGATCGCCCTTCGCTTGCTGAGCCTGGAAATAAAAAATCATATGGTTTAAATTATTTATATCTTCAACCTAAAATGATTGCTTCTGATGGTATTCAAATTGTCAGTCGTTTTGATATTTTAGGAAACGATCTAGCTGCTTACAGAAATTCTCAGATGGGATCTTTCATAGGTTCAGGTTTAAGTGCGGGTGCAGGAGCTAACGTCACGGCACAGAATTCTGACTCGTCAAATATTCGCGTCAGCCAACTTTATTTAAATGTGAATCATGAATACGGTAGTTTAGTGGCAGGTCGCGCTCCGATTGAATTTGGTTTGGGAATTACTCACAATGCAGGACGCGGTGCTTTTGATCACTGGTTAGATACAAAAGATATGGTTGGTTATAAATTCATCGTAGATAATATTTCATTTATGCCGATTATCAGTCGTAATAAACAAACAGATTTCGAAGTGGCACGCACAAGTGCAGATCAAATTTTTGTTTTTGAATACGACAACAAAGACATTGGTGCTAAAGCCGGTGTGTTCTGGCAAACTCGCACTACGAGCTCAGACCCAGCTGTGAATGATACAGTGACTTCATCAGGAATTCCAGGTGCAGCAACAATTACTGGTGGATACTCAGCTAAGACTGTGAATATGTTTCTCGAGCGTAAATGGACTGCTTTTGAATTTAAATTAGAAGCCAGCTTTTTAACGGGACAAACAGGAGCTCAAACAGGTGCTGGCGAAGACATCGGTTACAATTCATATGCAATAGCGACTGAAATGTTAATGCCAGCTTTAGATTCTTCTTGGGAATATTCTGCAAAATTAGGTGTTGTCAGTGGTGATAATCCAACAACAGCTAATTTTGAAGGTTATCAGATGGACCGAAATTATGATGTGGGCATGTTGTTATTTAATCATCGTATGGGACAAGCTGATTTTTTTAATACTGGAGTTTTACACGCTAACGATACTGCAAGTGGATTGACGACTTCGAATTCTGCGGACGATGAGGCCATCGGAAATGCAATGTACTTAGCTCCGTCAGTAAAATATTTATGGAATGAAAAAGTGGATTTGAGATCAACACTTGTGTATGCACAGTTGATGACGAACCCTAATAATTACCTAGACTTTAAAAAAGACCTGGGTCTAGAATTAGATATCGAGTTGATTTATAAACCGCGTGAACGCGTGATATGGTCAACAGGATTCGGAATTTTATCTCCAGGTGCTGCATGGTCAGGTGGATCAGGCAATAACTGGGATACGAAAACGAATTATGGATTTACAACTAAAGCCGCTATCACCTTTTGATAACAGCATGATGCAACTTGTACGACACTAAAGATTTACAACTCGACACAGTATGTGTGCGGTGAGAGCAGGGCCGGAGGGGGAAACCCCTCCGGATTTTAATTTATTTTAGGGTTCTATGAATAATCATTCAGCACCAGCATTTGTTTTAAGCTTATTTGACACAGGATTGCATACCTTACGTGCGTTGGCGCAATATGGTGTGACTGTTTTTGGGTTTGATAATAATTCGAAATGGATTGGTGCTTCAGACTCTGTAAAGCAACTGTTCTTGTGTCCTAGTCCAGATCTAGATTTTGAGTTAACTCGGTTTCTGATTGAAAAAGCAAAGACTTTTGAAGAAAAACCGATTTTATTCCCAGCTTCTGATTCATTTGTAGGTTTCGTTTCGCGCAATCGAAATGAACTATCTAATTATTTTTTATTTCATATTCCAGATTTAGAAATTTTGGAACATATGCTTTCTAAGAGACTGCAGGGTAAATACGCAGAAGAAAAAGGTGCACTCGTTCCGAAATCTATTGTAATTGAGAATAAAAATACACTTTTTGATGTGGTTTCTCAATTTACGTTTCCCTTCATTTTAAAACCCGATGATATTTCTTTGTGGCAAAAAGTATTCAGTAACAAAGGCATTCTTGTTAAATCGCCTCAGCAGTTACAGAAAGTAATTGCTGAGGTTTTTCGATATGATCTTAAGGTTATTGCTCAAGAGGTTATTCCTGGTGCTGTCACAAATCTTTTTGAAGTTTCCGCATATATCGATTCAAAGGGGTGTGTGCACGGACCTTTTGTGATGCAAAAAATTAGGCAGTATCCATTTGATTTGGGTACTGGAACCTTTGGCGTAACGGTACGGAATGAGGTTTTATCAGATTTAGCAAAAACGCTTTGGACGAAAATGCAGTTAAAAGGTTTTGTTAATACAGAATTCAAGTGGGATCAAAAAGATCAAAAATATAAATATATCGAAACGAATTGCCGTGTTTGGCAACAAATAGATTTAGCTGTGTCGAGTGGACTTGATTTGCCATTGATACAATATTTGGATTTATCTAAACAGCACATTGAACCTGTATCAACATACGAAATTGATAAATATTGGGTAGATCCAATACGTGATTTATTTTCCATCGTCGATGAAAAAAATCGAGGATTAAAAAATCGTTATCCTTTTTGTTTTTCATTGTGGTGTTCATTAGTCGCTAGTTTCTATGCTAGGAATGAGCCTTGGCCAGGAAACCGCAACTATTTTTTCAATATGAGTTTGTTATCGGCAATTAAGTTTAGTCTAGTTACGTTGTCTGTAGTCATTACGAAAAAAATTAAAGCGTTCCGTATAAATACCTTTATCAAGTTGTGTTTAGTGCGAAGTGGATTGGCTCAGTATTTCTTTAAACGAAAAAATGGCCATTTTTATATCTTTAATTACCATCGCATAAAGACTCATAATGACGCTCAGTCATTTTTTGATGAAGGTTCATTTAATGTCGATGCTGGTGTTTTTCGAGATCAGATCTTATTTATTAAAAAAAATTTTACTATCCTTTCTGAGGATGACCTCCTAAAGCACGTTGAAAATAGGGTTAAACTACCTTCTGATAAAAACTATGCAATGATAACGTTTGATGATGGGTATTCAGATAATTATCATGTCGCTCTACCAATTCTCAAGGAACTCAACGTTCCCGCAATTTTTTTCGTACCGACAAAGATTCTTGTGGAGCGTAAAGTTGGCTGGTGGGATTTAATTGCTTTTTTTATTAAAAACACAACTCTTGAAAAATTTGTATTTAAAAATAAAACGTATTCTACGGATGAGAGATTTAATCATTCTGTCATTACAGAGCTGACGTCCATGTTAAAAAATTTGTCTGTAACGCAAGTAAATGCATTTTTAACAGAATTGAGTTTAAGCCTGAACTCTGTATGGCCAAAATCTCAACTTCAAGACAGAGAGCTGATGACCTGGGAACAGTTAAAAGAATGTAAGGCCGCTGGAATGGCTATTGGATCACACTCACATTCACATTCAATTTTATCCCAAATGGATTTGTCTAGTCAAAATGAGGAAATTCACATTTCTAAAAAAATTTTGGAAGAGAAATTAGGCTTTCAGATTCTTAGTTTTGCTTATCCTGTTGGTATGTATTCACATTTTAATCAAGAGACAAAAAAAATTGTGCAGAATAATGGTTACAGTCTGGCTTTTTCTTTTATGACAGGATTTTCTAAGATCGAGATTCAAGATTTTTTCGATATTCGGCGAGTTGCTGCTCCAAAAGATGTTAATAGTATATTAGTCGGTTGCGCATGGCCAAACTTATTCTTTAATAACAAGGGACTTTTAGCAGAACCTCAATTTAATAAGACGAACAAACGACCAGAAAAGATTTTAATGCTGACTCAACAGATAGGAACGGGCGGATTAGAATATCAGATGTTGAATCACGCCGTAACGCTGAAAAAGCGTGGCAATTGGATACCAGTCATTTATGCCTATGATACGTCTGAAGATCAGCAATTGTTAATTAATAAATATAAAGAATCGCTAATTCAAGTTGTATTACAGCCTAAGAGAGCCGGGTTTTCATTAACAACAGTTTTTCGGATTATTTATTTTTGTTTAGAAAATAAAATCAGAATTATTCATTCAAATGACTTAGGTCCATTTATTTATGGCTCATTCATTCGAATATTCACTTTAGGGTTTATTAAATTGATACACACTCAGCATAGTTTTGTTCACTTGAAAAAAAATAAGAATTATGCTCTGTATGAAAAAATATCCTCATTTTTTGTAAATCGTTTGTGTACGGTGTCTCATCATATAATTTCTGAGTATCGTAAAATCGGTGTTCGAAAAAAACAAATCTTTACCGTCCCTAACGGGATTCATTTTTTACCCAATTTTCCTAATAGTTTTCAGGATCGCTTTTTATTTCGTGAAAAACTATATCCAACTATTTCCAATCAGAAAGCTAGAGATGAATTAAAGCAAAAGAAATACTGGCTACTTTGTTTAGGTCGTATCTCTAATGGAAAAGGTCAAGATTATCTAATTGATATTTGGTCTATGATGCCTGATCAAATAAAGAAGGATTGGGCTTTATGTCTGGTTGGTCCTGACTTAGGAAATAAATACCCAGAAAATCAAATGTTAGAATTTAAAAAGCAGTCAATTATTTTTACTGGTCGGACGAGCGAAGCTCAATTGTGGTATGGAAGTGCTAACTTATTTATTTCTGCTTCTGCATTTGAAGGTGCTCCTCTCGCGCCGCTCGAAGCATTGGCTATGAATTTGCCAGTATTGCTATCAGACATCGAAGGGCACCAACATTTAAAAGAGCTATCTCAGCTATTCAGCTTAAAAAACAAATCAGAAACAGTTCAAATATTAACCTCTAAAATGAAACAAATTTCTGAAAATATTGAAGTTCCAAACTCTGCGAGCTTAATACGTGAAGTTTATAGTTTAGATCGTATGAGTGAAATCTACGAAGATCTTTATAAGTCTGTTTTAGACTGATTTTTTAAAATGCATTTAATTTTTTCTGAGGAAGTTCCGTCACCATAAGGATAAGAGATCTGGGACATCTTTTTATATTCTTCTTCTGATGATAAGAGTTGTTGGACTCGCTCAAAAATAGCTTTTCGATCCGATCCAATCAGTTGACAATTTCCACAGTTAACTGATTCTTGCCGTTCCGTTGTTTCACGAAGGACAAGAACGGGCTTTCCAAGAAAAGGTGCTTCTTCTTGTACACCACCTGAATCTGTTAATATGAGGTCACTGATTTTCATTAATTGAATAAATGGAACATAGTTAAGAGGTTCTATGACAATTAAATTAGAAGGAAGCCCATCTTTAAATATTTCAAAAAAAATTTTTCGAACAGCGGGGTTTTTATGAAGTGGCCATATAACTTCAATCTCTGAATTAAGAGTTAAAATATCTTGAATTGCTAAAGCGACTTGACGTAATGGATCGCCGATGTTTTCGCGCCGATGATAAGTCACTAAAATTTTTTTAGAATGTGATTTTAACAGTGGCAATTGAGAAAAATCAGGATTAATGTTGAGTTTTTCAGAGACAATTTTTAATGCATCAACAACGGTATTGCCAACAGTAAAAATACGATCTTCGGAGAATCCTTCCGAGATAAGGGCCTGTTTATTTGATTCAGTTGGCGCAAAATGAAGGTCAGTAGCTAATGATGAAACTCGGCGATTAAACTCCTCAGGCCATGGCGACTTTAAATTACCTGTTCTTAAACCGGCTTCTAGATGAAAAACCCGCTTGTTGGCTAAAAATCCAACAACTGAGGCTGCCATAGCTGTCAATGTATCGCCTTGAACAATAATGGCATCTGGTTGAATAGAAAGAAGTTGCTGTTGGAGTGCTGTGAGGGCTCGTATTAACAAGTCATTAAGAGTTTGTCCATCGGACATGAGATTCAGATCCATATCAGGTCTGATATCGAAATAAGTCAAAATAGGGTGAAGCATTTCACGATGTTGCCCCGTTGATATTACTGAAATTTCAAAAAACTTATCCTCTCTTAAGTTCAAAATAAGAGGTGCTAACTTGATTGCTTCTGGTCGAGTTCCTAGGATAATCATTAATTTCATAGAGACCTTGTCAATTCTAGCGAGGCGTTAGTTGGCTTGAGTTAAGGTGATATTATAATTCGTCGAGTTTGCAAAGCTGAATCCAGATCCTTCGAGTGTAATCTGCCCCTTTTTGTTCATAACAGCTTTAAGTGTGAATTTAATAAACTTTCCTTGAGATGTCGACAGCAAGGTAATAATATTTTTTGAAGCCAAGTAATGACAACTATCGAATTGTATTTTTAAACTTGATGATTGAGCTGTGGCAATTAACTTATCATTGACAGATTGAATTATGGTGCTGACTTTGTGATGTGGGTCCGCTTTGAGAGCAAGCTCTCCTTTGAAAATACGAACGAGATCTTTTTGTTTTATTAGCGTATTATTTTTTGTTGAATATATTTTCTGTGTATTGAACATCATTTTCCCAGAAAAACGCACTTCAGAAGCATAATCTGAATTAATAAATGTCCCTTTAATATTTTTGGTCACAGGATCGATTGATAATGAAAAGTACGCATTTTGATTATTTTTAAAGTCAAGATTGCTTTGTAAAATTCTTCCAGAGACAAATTCAGAATTCATAAATTGGTAATTTGAGGAATTCTGGGGAGTGTTATTTTGTTCAGAAAAACGAACTGCTATTCCGCTCGAATCATTTGTTAACATAATTGTAATTAAATCAAACTTTGCACATTGTGTTGATGTCGAATTCCCCACACACTCAGTTTTAACAATATAAACGCCTTCAATGTAAGGATCCAATTGTAAAAACTGGTTCGATGCTGTTGTAATAATAGCAGTAGCCAAATTCATAACATAAACTTCATGATTAAGTTTTGTCGAAATTTCACGTGCTTCTTTAGCAAATTCGATCAGTTCAGAAAGCTCTTCTTGATTTGTAATTTGATTTTTATTTAAAATATTATTCCAGTGCGTTAATGCAGTAAACGAAGACGGTTGTGAATCGCCAATAAAACTTTTGTAGTATTTAATCAGAACATCACTTTTGACTGGAGGGGCAGATATCAGTTTTTCTGTAGAACGGTTCGCAATTTGTGAGGCTGCTGTGAACATCCACTCTTCTGTATCTACTTCTTTTGTTAAATGGTAAGCAGCAATTCCAAACTCTCTAAGATTAATCAAAGATGCTCTATCCTCAACGTTTTTAGTTGCAGCAAATAGGTTTGATAAGAATTCAAAGCGAACACCTTGCGCTGATGATCTAAGCTCAGAAATTTTAGCAGAGATATCACAGACAGGCACAGCACAATTCATTGCAGTGGAATTATTTGAAAAAACAGTTGCAGATAGGAACGTTAAAAATAAAAATTTAATGTTTATAAAAACTTTTTTCATCCGGCTAAGGTATCAGATAATTAACTTAGCGCAATTTTTTTAGCATTTAATTGTTGGACCGTAAATTAGTTATCTGACTGTCTAAAACGTTGACAATTATGCGCATCCATATTGTAAAGAGTACATGCCAGGATCTTAGATCAAGTTCTGTCATTAACCTTGGACTGGATTATGATATTGTTCGGAAATATGCTTCAAAAGTTTTTTTCTCATTTTTTTAGATTAGTTCGTCGTCCAGTTTACCTCTATGATGTATTACGTGAAAAATTTCTATTTGTTCTTACGTTCTATTTGCTCCAGTTACCAGGAGTTAAAAACCTGAAAATTGTTATTCATCGTAACGCAAGGATACAAAGCCTATCATGTCTGATGGCTGAAAAGCCAAATGCCAGTATTGTTTTAGGAAAATATTGTATAGTTTATGAAGATGCAAAAATTGCTGCCTATGATCACGGCCGCATAACAATCGGAGCTCACTCAATCATAGGTCGAGCACAAATTTTTTCAAAAAATAGAATTAGCATAGGCACTCATGTGATAACGTCTTGGAATGTATTCCTTCAGGATTATGATCCTCACCCCATAGACCCGATTATGCGAAAAAGACAGATTGAATATATGACGAGAAGTTTTCGTCCTGGTTTTGATATTGATGAATTTAATTCTTCAAAAATTTTAGAGCTGTCGAGTGAATTAAAAAAATGGAGATTTGAAAGTGCGCCGATAATTATTGGGGATAATGTTTGGATTGGAGCAAATACAACTATTTTAAAAGGTGTTGAAATTGGTTCTGGTTGTGTCATCGCAGCACACTCTGTCGTTACCGCAGGGGTTTACCCAGCCAACAGCTTAATTGCTGGAGTGCCAGCTAAAGTGATCAAAGCTATATAAATTTGTTAAGGTTTTTTGGTCATAAAAAACTAATCCCATTTTGTTTTTAATTCATCTCTCCAAAATATCAGCTCAAAGGGAGCGCGAAGACTAGCGATAAAAGCATAGATGAGTTTTGATAAAAAGATTTTATTTCTCAGGAATAAAAGAATTATTAAAAAGATAGTCGCGATGACAATAGGCCAAAAATCAAAGATTAATGTTATTGCAAAGTAAATGATAAGACCAATATATCCCCAAAACACTTTAAGGTATCTTCTGCTGGCAAGTAAAAGAACTTTAAGCGTTGAAAGAGTTAATGTTCTTGGATTTAATAAGATCGGAATAATCAATCTCATCCATTGTAAATTGCCACGCATCAGTCGATGACGTCGATTTTTTTCTGAACTTTTTTTGTTTAACCCTAAATCTATAATTGAGTTACTTTGTGCGAGTCTGATAAATTTGATCGATTTTTTTGGGTTTTGAAATCTTAATACTAAAGGTAAAACGACGTCATCATTTAACCATTGAACGTTAGGGTGTGCTGAGCCTAAGAAAAGAATTGCTGATTTAAGAGTTTCATTTTTATAAAAGACAGTTATTCCAGATACAGCGATGAGGCCTCCGAAGAAAACCTCTATTTTTTTAAAATTTGACTCTAGGAGCCAATATATTTTTTCTAAAAAGTTTTGGTTTGTCGATGAATAGGCATATGTCAGGCCTAAGACGTCCTCACTTTCTAAAACATTCAATGTGTCTGTTGTAAACACACCATTTAGCCAATAAGCGCCGGCATCAACTAGGCATATGTAAGTTGCGGAACTTTCAGAGACGAGTTTTTTAAGTGTTTGCCATTTTCCGATGGCAGGCCATTCAAAAACATATTCTGTGAGGGAGCGGGATATCGTGGCAGTTTCATCTGTGCATCCATTGCACCCGACCAGAATTTTGTATGAAATTTTTTGGTTTAGCTTGAGAGGCTCTAAATTGCTCCGAACAGATTGAATGGTTTTTTCTATATTGGCCATTTCGTTGTGGGCGGGAATCAGGATATCAATTGTCGTCATAAAAATAAATTCTTTAGGACTAAGAGGGTGACGCGCGCGGCATCTGCATAGTTCCCAAGCATCAGGTTGCTTTTAAATAATTGCCAATAAAATTGTCGTAAGTAATTTTTTTCTACATCTGGTTTTGATTTTTCTTCTATTGCTTGCAGGAGCTCTTTCAAAGGAGTGTCTGGAGATAAAAACGACATTTTCGCTAATTCAAAATAATTCTTCATTTGTTGTCGATGAGCAATACTATTGCCGCCAAGTGAGAGGCGTACGCGAACAAGTGATTCGGCAAGGTTTTCAATTTGATATTTGCGAGAAACTCTTAACCAAAGATCATAGTCTTCAGAGTTTTTAAATTCGGATCTATAGCCACCAAGTTCTAGAATGATCTTCTTGCGGAACATAACAGAGGAGTGGCAAATTGGATTATCGATTAAAATCTGTTTTTGAATATCAAAGAAGGTAGTTGGTAAGTTGAATTGAATATCGTGTTTTAATGTCCTTCCCATGAATGAGTACTGAGTACCTAAGACAGCCAACTCTGGGTTTTGTTGCATATATTTATACTGAATTTCAAGCCGACGAGGCAACATTTCGTCATCTGAGTCTAATCTCGCGATGACTTCTGATTTTGCTAGAGGAAGTGCTCTGTTTAGGGTTTGCATAAGTCCCATATTGATTTGATTTTTAAAAATTTTTATACGACAGTCTTTTTGTGATAATAATTGTATTAAGGGCCAAGACTGATCTGTGGAGCCATCGTCAATAAGTATAAGTTCAAAATCAGAAAATGATTGGTTTAAAACTGATGTGACGGCCTGATCTAATGTGTGTTCAGAGTTATAAACAGGCATAATCACAGATATATATGGCGCATCATTCATTTGAATATTATATAATTTATTATTGAATTACGTCAAAGAGTTGAGTTTCTTTTTGATTTGTTATAAATGAATTGCATAGATTGAATGTCAATTCAGGGAGTTTATTCATGATGTTAAAAAATATTCATTACGGTTTCATTTTTTTGTTTTTACTATTATTTACAGAAAACGTTGTCTCCGCGCCGGTATGTTCGGTTCCCGTTTGTGATATTCCTTCGAAAATTGCAGAGTTGAGTGTAGATACGCAAGAAAATCGATCAAACTACTATTCGTATTTAAATAAAGCATATAAATCGAATCGTGATGTGAATGTGTTGACAAATCTTATTGAGTTTAGCTTAGAAGCTCATAAGTTATCATTGTCACTTGACGCTACCGAAGAGTGGATTCCTAATTTGGCCGCAGAAATCTTAAACCGTTCTTTAGTTTATGCATTAACTCAAGGGCCATTGAATAATACAATTTACACTCGATGGTTCGGTTTGTTTTATGGTGATAGTGCATCCGCATACAGATTTTCAATATTGTTGCACTGGGAAAAAGAGTTGAAAAAGTATAAATTGACTACGGCTACTGAGCTTAGAGCTTTAATTGCGTTTTGTAATCAAGCAGCTCGTGTGGCCGTTCAACGAGGTGATGAAGACTATGTATCTATTCTGGCTGAGAATATTTCTGTGCAGGCAGGGCTACAGTTGTTAAGAATAGCTCCGCATATGGAAGGTATTTTTTCTGTTCGAGTTGCTTGTCATATTGTCGATAAAGATCATTGTCCTAAAATTGACAAAATGTCGATTATGATCGGCGATGAGTATCGCGGTATTCAGACAGCATTTATATCGACAAATGATGCTAACTTACCAGTATTTGAATTTCTTGAGTCTAAGATTAAAAATGAAAATACGCTCTACGGATTGACTGGACCTACGGATCAGACTGTGCCGCCAGGTTCGGTGGAAATTGAATTTGATTCAACAACACATACATTCAAAGGTGTTTTGATAACACCACGTACACAAATTAAAATCCAAATATCTGGACAGCGAATTGTTTCGCCACAAGATTTATACGACATGCCTCAGCCGACTCCGTTGATTGCTATAGATCAAATTTCTCAGAATTATTTGGGACATCTTTTAAAATCACCACATTTTGATCCAACAGTAATTTCTGCTCCTGATTTTTATTTAAAGGTTGATCGTTATTCGGGCACATTATTTAAGGCTACGATGAGGGATGCTGTTTCAAAACATGTTTTGTATGATTTTCCTGCTCTATACTACTCGCCAACAAATGGTGTAATGACTGCCTATACGGTAAATCAAGTGGGACCTGTAAAAATGACATGGGCTTATCGAATTTTGAATGGTATTCCGTCTTGGGTCGGATTCGCCCATAGTCAGAGAAATGGTCAATATTACTATTTAAATTTAGAAGCGAAGTAAAATGAATTTTGCACCAGTTGATGTTGCTTTTAAGCTGAATCAATTAAAAAAAAAATGGTTGGTGACAGGTGGGGCTGGATTTATTGGTGCTCACATCGTAGAGACATTATTGAGCAATGGTCAATCTGTTTGTGTCCTTGATAATTTTTCAACGGGCTTTAAGGCGAATTTAGAACTTGTTCAAAAAAATGTCGGATCTCTTCAGTCTCAAAATTTAACAATCATTGAAGGAGATATCAGAGACTTTGATGTTTGTCTTAAGGCGACGATAAATATTGATTATGTACTACATCAAGCAGCCTTTATTTCTGTACCTTTGTCAATCGAGAGGCCGCGGGAATGTTTTGATGTTAATCAAATAGGAACACAGAATTTACTTCGTTCATCTGTAGAAAATAAAATTAAAAAAATTGTTTACGCATCTTCTGCGGCAGTTTACGGCGAGGAGCCGACTTTGCCAAAATCCGAAAACTTACCGACACAAGTATTGAGTCCATATGCACAGAGTAAAAAAATGAATGAGGATGATGCTGAATTGTTTTATCGACAGAACCATCTGGCTACTGTAGGTCTTAGATACTTCAATGTCTTTGGCTCTAGGCAGGATCCTTTCGGTGCATATGCATCTGTCATTCCCCGGTGGATTCAGTTATTAAAAGAGAAAAAGAATATACAAATCTACGGACAAGGTGATCAAACTCGTGATTTCTGTCATGTAAGTCAAATTGTACAAGCTAACATTAGAGCCGCAATATCAGACAATGCTTTAATAAATGGCGAGGTTTTTAATGTCGGTCTTGGTCGACAGACGAGTTTAAATCAGTTGTTGCAAATGATCTATTCTGAATTTGGACGACATTCTTTAGATATAAATCTTGATCTGAATCCAGTCTATCTGCCCGAGCGAGCAGGAGATATAAAGCATTCGTTCGCCTCAATTGAGAAAGCTGTTCGGATGTTAGATTTTAAACCAACATGGACACTCGAGCAGGGCTTAGCTGAGACTATTGATTGGTATTTACAGACGTGATTTTGTTTAATCGAAGTTCACAATTAAAAAAGCAAATAATTGATTTTTTGGGCCCAAAAGTTCTTAAGCTGATGGTGTTTGGTCTATTCGCTGGTATTGGCGTCTCTGCGATTGAGCTTGCAATTGCTTATGGTGTTCAGGCGTTTTTATTGGCGCTGGGTTTAATGAAAGAAGATGTTGTTCGGTTACCACAATGGATTCCAAAGACAGACCTGATTTCAGTTTTGAGTCTAATTGTTATTTTAGCAGCGCTACGGTCGATATTTTATTTTTTTCAAGTGTATTTTCCTAATGCGACATACAATGCATTTGGATTTCGTCAGCGCCAAAGACTAATTGAGTGGTCTTTTTCACAATCAACAGTAAATACTCCGTTTGTATCTACTCTATACACTGAAAGAGTCACATTATCATCTAGTTTGGTTAATGGAGTTCAATATATTGTCATTTATGGATGTACATCTGTTCTAGTTGTATGTGGATTATTTTATCTTTCGCCTCTACTTTCTGTGCTTTCACTAACTCTGATGGCAATATTTTTGTGGCCTGTGTATTTATTTAATACTCGCATTCGTAGTGAGTCTAAAAAATTTTCTGATTCATGGGAGCAGGCTAATAATCGACTTTTGGTCGGATTAAAAAACATTTTTTTGATCCGAATCTATGGTGCTGAAAAACTAGAGATCCAGAAGTCTCAGAAAAGTCTTCAAACCTATTCAGAAAGTCACAGTTTGATTTACAAATTAGGTGCCATTAAATTTGCTATTCCTCAGTTTGTAGGAGTGTTGATTATTTGTTTAACAGTTTATATAGGCAAATATCATTTTTCTGTTGAACCAGGAATATTGATTTCATTTTTATATTTATTTTTTAGATGGGTTCAAAATTTATCTTTTATTTATTTAAATGCAGGTCAAGTTATTCATTACAGACCGCAAATTGACGAATTATTTAATTGGTATAAGAATCATTATTTAGTGTCATTTAATCAAGATGGTTTTCAAGAAGAGAGTTTAGCGTCTCGATTAAAATTTAATTCACCATTGGGATGGCAAGCCATTAATTTAAGTTTTTCTTATAACAACGAATCCAGAAATATTTTAAAAGATCTTACATTTGAAATTAAACCTAAAGATATTGTATTAATTAAGGGGCCTTCTGGGTCGGGAAAAACAACACTTATTGGATTGTTACTTGCTCAGTTGAGTTCAAATTCCTCATTGCGTGTTTATCAAGATGGAGTGGGTAGCTTAACAATGGAGGAAGCTGCGCCTTATTTAAAAAACTCAATAGGTTATGCAGGACCAGAGCCCTTTATAATTGATGGTACAATTAGGGACAATTTACTTTATGCGAATCATTTGGATATTACGGATTCAGAGATTTCAGAGGCCTTAAGTATTGCAGATTGTGATTTCATAAAAACATTACCGAAGACTTTTGACTTTAAAATAACAGAACAAGGCCAGGGTTTGTCGACTGGACAAAAGCAGCGACTTTCGCTAGCAAGAGCTATATTGCGACGTCCTCAGGCTTTAATTATGGATGAGGCGTTGTCGAATATCGATCAAGGAACTCGAGACCGAGTTCTCAAGAATTTGATAGCTTATAAAAGTCGTTGCACATTGATATTTATATCACATTTTGAATTTGATCTTTTAAAGCCTGATTTAGAAATCAGCTTCACTGAGTCTGAGATCGTCACTGTACAATAAAAAATATATGATTTAGTAGTTTTTATAGTACTGTTTATTCTTTTAACACTCAAAGAATGGCAAATTTTCACTAAAATGTAATTAGATTGGGATAAATAGTACTTGTATGGTAACACCTCAATGATGACGATCACATCTATTAATCGAGAGATAAAATTTTTTATTAGCACATTTGTGCTAGCTATTTTTTTAATAGGCTGTGGTTCAAATGTAATTAGGAAAGAATTTCCTCTGAGTGAAGGTTTTGTCGATTCAAAATTGGAATTGAATATGGGTACAGTCGATAATATTAATATAAATTCTAGACTTAATAAAACCAATGTAGATCCTGTGACAGAGCCAGGTTTTTTATTTGAAATCTCTAATCTCGAAGATCAAGTTGTCAATGGGAAATTCCGAGTGGATTTTGATTCGAAATTAAAATTACCTTACAACGTAATGATTTCTACGGAAAATTTAAAAGTTTCTGAAGTTCAGCGGAAGATTTTACATTCTTATCGAAGATTTTTTCAAACATCTTCTGCGATGAAAGTTCAGTTAGTTAAAAAAGAATATTTAGTTGAAGTTCGCGGTCTGGTGGAAAAGCCTGCTCAGCTCAATATGAAGTTAAATGAAAGTATTGAATCATTGATTGCTCGTTCTGGGGGCTTAAAGACTTCAGTTCAACAGAAAGAATTAGAGCCGCGATACTTAAAATTAATTAAGAAAGACAAATCAATTTTTTCTGTGTCACTCGTTGATTATTTTAAATCAGGTGCTTTGCCTAAGGGGTTTGTCATCGATGGTGGAGATCAGTTGGTGTTTCAAGTTGATGCGCCACAGACTATAAATCACCCCTCTTCGGCGAGTGGCATAGTTCAAGTCATGGGCGAAGTTGTTCGTCCGGGTGATATGACATATTTACCGGGTGCTGATATTTATTATTACTTACAGTTAGCTGGTGGTCCTACGATGGGGGCTAATCTTTCTGAAGTTAAGATTGTACGCGGAAAAAGTTATCAGAGAGTGATGTCAGACGTAGATGCTTTGAAAGAAGAACCTCAGCCTGTTTTGATGGCTGGAGATTTAATCATAGTTCCTTTTGAAAAAACAACAAAACTTGAGCGTAATGTCAGTGTGCTTTCTGGTATAACTTCGATATTGTCTGCCTTGGTTTTAATAATTTTAGTATTGTAGAATAAATAGGTGCGGTATGGATAAATCATTCAGTGAAATTCTAATTTTATTTAAGCAGATCAAATCTCATGTTTTCAATTTTTTGATTATTATTTGCGTGACCATGTTTTTATTTATTGTTGGTGCGCGGTTTTTAATTCCTACTACGTATAAATCGTCTTTTATTGTATCTATACCAACACGTTACTTTCAACAGATTTCATTTGATGATATTATTCCCTCAGCGCAGGATGCTGGTGAATTGAAAATGATGCGTGAGTCTTTAATTCAGAATGCCATTGATGATCAGTTTATTGAAAAATTAAGAGATAAATACAGTTTTTTTCCGAAACAGTCAAAGAATAGCAAAGAGGACAAGATTGCAATTCAAAAAATTAAATCTAAGATTGAAATCTATTCGTTAGATTTAACGACTTTTCAGATTTCATATTCTGGAGACAACTCGCAAATGACCTATGATATCGCGATGGATTTGATGAGCCAGGTTAGAAGTCACATTTTAAAGTCTAGATCTGAAAAATTATTGAATCTGCGAGGCTATTTTTTGTCTCGTGTTGACGCTTTAGGGTTTTCAGTGAATCAAGTCTCTGATCCTATGTCGATGGCACGTCCTGAGGCGATAAGAAACGAATTAAGTGAAATTCAGAGTACACTCCAAACTCTCAGTCTACGTTACACATCAAAGCACCCATTAATTTTGAAGTATAAAGATCGAGAAAATTTATTAATCAATCGACTTAAAAGTAATCCAGAAGCAAATCCTGTTGAGCTAGCAAAGATAAAGCAAGGGCTTTCTATGCCACGACAGGCGGACACAGATCGATATGCTGATTTAATCAAAAGAGTGGAAAATTTGAATGTTCTGTTAGATTATGAAGAGACTGATTCAGATAATTTGGTTATATTTCGTCAGAAACCTATATTGCCCATTTCTCCATTAAATCCAAAAATGAAACTTGTCGTTTTTTGGGGAATGCTAATATCATTTATTTTATGTGCAATTTATATGGTTTTTAGATTTAATTTAAAAGAAAATCTGAGTGAATCGTTCAAATCTGAATTTTCTCAAGAAAAATCAAAAAATCGTATTGAAATGGATTTTATTGAGGATCAGGCCTCATTATCTATACATCAAGAAAAAAATAAAAAAGAACTCGACTCAGTTTAATCGATTGGAGTTCTTTTGTTTTTAAATCAACAGCAACTTTTAATCGAAAAGATGGGATTTCTAGTCTCAGATATCTATTTTTTGGTGATGTTGGTTATTTTATTTCAACAACTAAAAATCTGGAAAAAAAATCCCGATTTAATTTCAAGCAATGTTCAATTACGAAGCCTCTATTTTATTTTTGGGTTTACAGTTTTTATTTTTATTTCTTTTTACCTGATGACAATTTGGCCAGTTGATTGGTGGGCTCTTGCTTTAAGTATTGCAATGGGGGTTTCCAGTGGGCTTCTGACTCTTACTGGTAGTTTGTTATTTTTGACATCTTTACTGATAGTTCGACCATGGGAAATTTCAAAAACAGATGCTATATTGAATTCTCTACCACGTCTTTCGGCCTTGATTATTTTTGTAATGCTATGTTTACGTGTTATCAAAGAAAAAAAAATTAAAATTTTCTGGACCAAAGAATGTTCTATTTTAATTTTATTTTCTGTTTGGTTGTATTTTACATCTGGGTACTCCTCTGTGCCTGGGGCTTCATATCAATTTTTTTTAGAAAACTTTTCTAAATGTGTGATTTTATTTTTCCTTGTATTGAACACTTTACGAACGACCAGTGATGTATCGTTGTTTGCAAAAACACTGTTGGCATCATCTGTTGGTGCGTGCTTGTTGGCCTTTATTTACAGCCTTGGTTTTGATCAATCAGAATCGACAGGTCGACTTACATTTATCGGTTTACTCGGCGATCCGAATGATATGACGGCTTTTGCGATGCTATCGCTTCCATTTGCATTAACGCCGTTGTGGAAAAAAGACGAACCATTAATCAGCTGGATTACGGCTCTAATTTTATTTTCTATCACTGTAACTGCTATATTCTTGGCTCAATCTCGCGGTGCAATTTTAGCTTTTTTAGCGTTAGTAATGTGTATTTTTATCTATCTGACAAAGAATAAAAAGTTGGCATTTTTAATTTCAATTGCTATTGCACTATTGTATTATCCAATGCAGGGGGCGCTCAATCGACAGCCTGAGGATTTGAAGCAATCGGGATCAAGTCGATTAATCTACTGGAAGACGGCTATAAATATGGCAATACGAAACCCGTTGGTTGGTGTAGGTTTTAATGATTATCCTAATCAGTATGAAACTTATCTTACGGACACAAATGTTTTTGAATCTGGTAAACGCACGGCTCATTCGACATGGTTCTTAGTTCTGGCTGAAAATGGTTTAATTGGATTTTTCCTATTTGTAAGTTTATATCTTTTTTCTGTATTTAAGGCATTCAGAATGAGAGTGTCTAATCCCGAATACTTATTTTCTTTGATTAGTTATGGTGTCGCAATGAGTTTTTTATCACATACATACATTATTTACCCTTATTTACTTTTTGGATTTACGATTGTTTCCTTCGATATTTTTTCTAAAAATCTCAAAATTTGATTACGCCATAACTCTTCTTGCGTGTAATTGGGACTATTTTTTTCATAAGAAATAGGTTTTGAAACTTCTGCTGATGCATATATTTGGTTAATAATTTTTTCTGCAAACTGACGATCACTTAATTTTTTATAGCTTAAATTTTCTATCAACAGTAAAAGTCTATAGTCATTCAATCCTTCTTGAATATGGCGTTTTAAGAAAACTGTGCATTGCAACTGTCCATCTCGCAAACTATTGCACCAATTGACATCGTCTTCACGAGCATCAAGTGCAAAATAAGGGTTACCGGCATTTTGATTCCAATTCCAAGCAATTCTGCCGCGCAATTCAGTGTTCTTTTTGAGTTTAGCGAGCCCAAAGCCAAAACTTGAGCGATTTGCAGAGTTATAGTAAAGCCAAGGAATCTTGTTTTGTTGTAATTTTTTGATTGAAAACAAATTAAGCATAGGCAAATTTGATAGATTAAGAAGTTTTTGAGATTCAGGAATATGTATTTCATCTGAGAATGCAGTCGAGAATTGAATATTAGCATTTGAGAGTGTTTGTAAAAAAGTTGTTCTTTCTATTGCTTTTTGCCACAAATCTCCGACTGGTTCATCGCAGATAACGATAGTTAATGGTAGCCATTTTTGCTTTTGTGAGACACTGTTGAGTTGACCGACAATGTCTTTTAATTGATTTTTAGTAAATGTTCCGTAGCATAAATCTGCATTATTAAAAAATAGATTGTAAGCGAACAAATTTAAAAAACCTGAATCCCGAGCAAGTTTCATATTATGATTTATGTTTTCAATATTTTTCAGTTGAACAGGTTGCGTTGATAGGTCGACTTCTAGATCTGCAAAAAAACTAGCCGTAGACATTCCATGTGCAGCAATAGTTTCGAAACTTTTTTTTTGTAGTACTAATTTTCTAAAATCGTTTTCATACCACCATGACTCTTGAATTGTAGAATTAAATGGTCCTACTGGAAAATCTATTTTTGGAAGTTCAAAGTTTAAAACATTGACAACTATTGGGATCGTATAAGTTTTATTTTTTACTTTATATTTAATTTCAGTTTCATATAGTCCTGCAGCGACACTCGTAGTATCCACTTCGATCCAAAATCGTTGGCTGGTATTACTTTCTAGTTGAATATTCTTTTTATCTGATAAGTATTTTTCAGCAATTAAATACGATGTGCTTGCGGGTTCAGCTCTCGTTAAACGTCGTGAAACACTCCACGCTGAGAGTTGGGGGTAATTTTTTTTATTGTTCACCCAAATTTCAATTTCTTGATCTGTTCCGCTAATAAAACCAAAACTAAGACTTTGTTTTTGACTAATTAATGAAGTTAAAGATAATGGCTGCTGCAGGGGTAGAGGCTTTTTAATTTTTTCAGGCAGCTCTTCCATAAGAGGCCAGTTAAAAACAATGAAATCGTTAGAACTCAGTTGCGCGATATCATTTGTAGTGTTCCTGATAAAAGAAAATTTTTGATCAAATTCTTTTTTTCGTAGAATCTTTAATTTATCTAAAAACTGTGTTTTTTTAATAGATGGGGGGGCTGCGATGAGTGACGTAAGTGACATTCCAAAACAAGGATTTAGCGTGCAATCATCACCTTCGAATTTTAGTTGTAATTTCCCTGTAGTAACTTTTACTTTAAAAGTGTGTTCTCTGAAAATTTTTGAATAGTATTTCTCAAAAAAATTTTCAGTTCCCAGATCAGATGTTTGCGAAAAATAAAAATACTTATCTGCAAAATAATTTCGATCTGGCTGATGGTTAATCACAAGTTTATTTTGCGCCCAAACCTTTCGTGATTTAAACCGAGGATATTCACCCCAATAGCCGGATGAAAAATCTAAATTCAAAATGATATCATATTCACCATTTGGAATATCAACTTGAAATTCACCATTCTGTAAAAACAATGTATCTCGATAAAGAGAATCAGGTTGCATAGAATCGTTTGCAAGCTTATAGGGCATCCAAAATTTTGGTTCTATAAACCCGTATCCAACATCAGGCCGATAAAAAGTAGATTCTGTAACTTGTTTAAAGCTAGAAAAAATGGGAGTGTCATTTGTACCAAAATCAAAAGCAAAAACACCGTCGGGAAGTTCAGTTTCTTTTTTAATAAACTCAATTTTATGTACAAGAATAGATTTGTTTTCAAATGAAGGTTCGCTTCGTGCCAAAATTATAGAAACTATTTTTTCTAAATTTAAAATGCGTCCTCTCCGAGAAACATCCCCCACATAGAGAGGTAATGGAATTTCGATATCAGACCTTCCAGGGGTCAATACTATTGTAGTGTTAGCTCGAGACCAGTAATCAGTAGAAATACTGTCTTTGACTTCGATATTAATTTTTAGATTGTCTTTTGATAAGTTAGTGAGTTGGAGGGTTAAGTGTGTTTCTTTACTGGCATCAATCATTTTTTGAACACCAATATATCCAGTTTGCCAACGAAAGCCTGGTGTTTGGTCTGATCCTGAAAAATTTTGCTCCGTATTTTTTTCTATTAAAGTGAATGGTGATATTTTATTTTCATAATTCACAACAACTTGAGAGCCGAATGTTGTTTCAATGGAAGTTAATAAAATAAACAGCATGATCAATTTGGAAATATTATTTTTACTTATCATATTTAAGAAGTTCTTTCCAAGACTGAACCTGTTTTTGCGGGTTGTAGTTTTTTTCTATTTTTTGATGTGCCTTTATAGTCATATTTTTCACCGCGTTGGTGTTCTTCTGAGCCCAAGACACTGTCTCTATCAGTTGTTCGATCTGTTGTGGTTCGACAAGAAGGCCCGTTACATTGTGTTCAATGAGCTCGGTATTGCCACCAATCGATGTTGCGATCACAGGAACTTTAAGAGACATTGCTTCAATTAAGACAACGGGCATGCCTTCGCGAAACGACGGCAATAAGAAAATATCTGCACAATTGATGTATCGGTAAGCCTCATGGACGTGTCCCAATAAATGAATATTTTTTTCCATTTTAAGGTGTTTAATTTCTTTCAATAGAGAATTTTTTTGGTCTCCATCTCCGAGAATAACCCAATGTATATCTTGATTTCTAATAACAAGCTTTTGAATTGCAGATATGGCCCAGAGATGTCCTTTCTCTTGGCTTAATCGACCTACAGTCATTATAATTTGAACAGTCGGTTTTAGTTGAAGTCTACTAAGCAAATCTTCTTTTGTTAATAATGATTCATTAGCATGCGAGTAAAAACTATTCGCAACTATTTTAACATTTGAGTTGATTAGAATTAAAATTTGATACTGTTGTTGAGAAACACAAGCTATTGCATCAAAATACCGCAAAAGGAATCTATCCAATTTTTCATAAATTGAAATTTTAAAACTTTGGTTTGTCCACCCATGAACAAATGAAATTTTATAGATTGGCAGAAAAACGACTAACAAGTTAGCCAAATAGCCGGAGCTTACAACTTTAGAAATGTTGAAATCCTGTAGATACTTTTTAAGATAAATAAATTCGGAAAATATCTGCATAAAAGATGGTGAACGTCTCAGCTCAAATTGCAAGTTATAACTTTGTGCTTTAGATCGAAGGCTTTCTAAGTCTTGAGGAGTACAGTGGTGACTAAAATAGATGATTAATAGGGTTCGAATAGAGCTGCTATTTTGGAGTAAGCTTGCCATTTGAAATGTTTGAATCTCAGGCCCCCCCCAAAATCGATACGGTATGATTTGCAGAATATTCATTTCAAAAAACTTTCAACAAATTGAATTAATCTTAATTGATCGGCTTCCCAATTATATTTTTCGATAATTGCTTTTCTACCGTTTGCTCCTTCAGAGCCAGTTCTGCTGTTAACGAATTTAATAATTGATTCCGCTAGAGAGTTAGCAGTTGTGATATCAATAACAGCACCGCATTTTGTTTCATTGATAATACGCTCTAGAGCTTTTGTTTTTGAAACCAGAACTGGTTTCCCAGCAGACATATAATCAAAAAGTTTATTCGCCACAGTGTGGTCAATAAATTCATTTGTTTCATAGGCCAAAACCCCTATATCTATTTCTGAAATTAATTGTGGAAAATCGGTATTCTTATACTTACCTAGAAATATAACAGGTGCTTGTATTTTCTTAGCATACTCTGTGAGTTCGTTTTCAAGTTCACCTTGGCCGGCCAGAATCAATTGATAACTAAAGCCTTCTTTTTTTAATAAGGCAAATGCTGCAATTAATTTTTCAAGGCCCCGTTCTGGTGTCATATATCCGTGGTGTGCAAATAAGAGCGGTTCTTTGCTTGTTTCGACTTTTGATAGAGGTATCTTTTTGTAGAATTGCTCTTTGGGTGTGTTGTAGACAGCACAAATTTGATCTGATTTCTTTAAGTTTTGACTGAGTCTCTGAGATTGCTCTTTGCATACGGTGATTATACCTTCGCAGTATTGGACTGAAAATCTTTCGACTTTATCAGCAATTTTAAGAGTGTGTATTAGGTAGCGCCAAACAAGATTTGAGTTGTACTTTTTCCAACCGCGAAGTGCTGCGGGGTAGTGTTCCGCCATGTCCAGAAGAACTGGTCTTTTAAATAAAAATTTGAGAATTAGTGCGGAAGGTGTAACTAAAATATCTCGACAAATTATCAGATTAATTTTGTGTACCCAAACAAGATAAATTAACTTAATTATCCAGAGTGGGTTGCAAGGAAATGGTGATGCTAGTCGTGGAAATAAAAAATCATGTATAATTAATTGGGGATTTTGCTGTAATGACTTATTGTTATGACGGCAGAGTAAATGCACTTCGTATCCGTGATCAATTAAGCTAGTTGTGATTTTCTCTACGCGAACTTCCCAAGGATAAGTGCTTTGCCATAGATAAAGAATTTTATTTGATTTCACTTAAAATATGCTGCCACTGCTTTAGAATAAAAGCAATCGAATCTCAATTTTATAAGTTTTCACTACGATAGATTTAAGTAGTATTGTGACTCTTTAATTTCTTTTCGTTTTTTAAAGCTTTATTTATAATATGAATAAATGTCAGAAAAAATGAAATTAAATCCATTCGAAGGCTCATGTTTTTGATATAATAAAGGTCATAACTAAGTTTAGATCGTGATTCTTGTACTGAGGCAGCATATCCCGAAAAGATTTGTGCCCAGCCCGTAACTCCTGGTCGAATGGCTGTTCTCATATAGAACAAAGGTATTTCTTCATTTAGTTTTTCGTAAAATTCTGGTCTTTCCGGGCGTGGACCAACAAAGCTGAGGTCGCCAGCAATGACATTAAGTAATTGCGGTAGTTCGTCGATATGTAGTGCTCTTAAAACAGCTCCGATTCTAGTAATTCGCGAATCGTTAGCACCTGACCACTGAGGACCATTAGATTCTGCATCAAGAGCCATTGTTCTGAATTTGTAGATTGTAAATATCTGCCCACCTTGTCCAACCCGTTTCTGTAAAAACAGAATTGGGCTTCTATATACAACTTTGAGTAATACTGATGTTGAAATTAAAATTGGACTCACTAGGATCAATAAAATGGCGGCAAGTAGGGGCTCGATTAAATTCTTGATACGAATATATATTTGGGTCATTAAAGAAATATTTTGCCCCCAAAACAAAAGGTCAGAAATATCATTAATTTCCAAATCGATATAATTATTAAATTCTTCCGTCAGGTTTTTTAAATCGATTATCGGTACACCTTGAAAACTTAATAGTAAAATATTGTAGTGAAAGGGTAGAGATTTTAAATAATCTTTTGAATATACAATAGCATGATATTTGAGATTCATTATTTGATCAATATTGATAAGCTCTAGATTTACAATTTGTCGTGTTTCGTAGCTCCGAATCGATTTTTCAATATATTTTAATTCATCTGAACGTCCTAGCACGCCGATACGAATCTTGTATTTAGTCATTTTTAATATTGACGCAAACACGTATTGAATCGAAAAACAACCAATAGCAAATGCACTGGCTCTGTAAAATATAGTTTTGGTTTCAAGTCCGTTAGTGAGATCAGAATAACCAATGCTTAAGCTGCAAAAAAAATCTGATACAAAAAAAAGAATAATAAACATTACAAGATCACTTTTTCGGGGAGATAATCTGAGAGGGCGAAGCATATGAAAAAAGTGAAGTAAAAAAAGTGCGGTCAGACTATATGTAATACTACACAATATTATTTTGTCTTGATCTTGAAGTCGTTGCGTGAGAATGGGATCCTTATAAAATAAAATATAGTAACCGACCGTGAATATCAGGGCATAAATTAAATCATACCAGTGCATATGGCGAGGATAAAGTTTTTCCATCTGAGACAGTATATCTTAAAAAGAATCTAGCAGCTAAAATAAATTGATTTTTTGGCTGCTATTGAAAATTCTACTGTCTAAGTATTATATGTAAATTTAACAATTCTAGTCCAATTTTACTAAACTTGTACTCAGTAACGCTAAATCATTAGAGTCTAATCCACTTGTTGCTAGTTTGAGTTGAATATAACTTTCTAGAGCTTTTACGTTATATTCAGAAAGTTCATATTTTAATGTAAATAGCTCTTGTTGAAGCCCTAGAATATCTACAACATTTGATTCTGGAATTTTATATGTGTTAAGTTGTGTTATAGAATCCTTTATCAATTGTCTTTGTGAATTTATAGATCTGACGCTTGTATTGTAATTAGATAAAGCACTCGTAGCTAAAGCTCGAGCATTTTTGCGACTTAACTCTGTCGCATATTCAGATGCCTCAGCTCTTGCTGTTTGTTCTTTAGTAACAGCACTACGATACCCACCATCCCAAAATGGAATGTTTAGTTTTAAAAAAATTGAGTTGCCACGTGTGTTTTGAGTATTTGATGATAAAAAAGGATCGGATTGCTGAATCGGATTTCTTGAGGACGTGATACTACCTTCTAGTGTTAAGGTTGGTGCAGTGATCGCTTTTGCTTTCTCAATATTCTTTCGTGACATTTCTAGTGCAATTCTTTGAATTTGAAAGTTCAAAGAATTCTCTTCTGCTTCTTGTAGCCACTCCGAATGAGTTTTGTGATTAATCCCTGGTATAGAAATTTGTCGAGCTGTTAAATAAGGCTTAAACTGTACTCCAAAGTCTTCCTCAAATTTAGATTGTGCTAAATCCAATTCTTGCAAAGCTTTATTATTCAAATTAAGAGCTTTTCTTTTTTCTGATCTGATTGTGCTAAGTATATTTTCGTTCGCAACACCTACTTCAACTTGAGTTGAAGCAGCCTTCTCGAGAATAGAAATTTCATTAACTCTTTCCGCAATAAGTTTTTGCTTATCGACTTTTAAAATTAAATCAAAGTAGGCCTTTGCAACCATATTCATTAATTCCTGGCGGGCCAAAATCAATTGCTTTTCAGCTATCTGTACATCAAGTTCTGATAAATTGACGTCAAGTTTCAAAGATTTATTATATAAGATCCAAGTAGCATTGATAGAAACTGACGAGCTTAAATAGTTCATAGCAGTTTGGTTACTTGAAGTGTTAAATCCAGCTTTAACTTCCCCATTTACCTGAGGACGTAGCTTAGACTTTGCTTGCTCTATGCGTGTGAAGACAGCTTGAAAATTTCGATCATTAATTAAATAGGGTAGGTTTTTATTTAATGCTGATTCATAAACTTCGATTAAAGTAGAGGCTCTATATTTTTGAATATCTTCAGAAGTTGTCACGCGATTATTAAGTGTTAATTGTAGGCTCATTTTTAAATTTTCGGCAACAGTGGTTGTACTTAAGAGAAGTGAGAGAGCGATAATAGTTTTTTTGCTTTTCATAATCTTTTCCAATCTATATTATAAAGTTAAACTTAGTAACGACCACGACCGCCGCGCGAATTTGTTGTGGGTTGGCCTTGTTGTACGCCGCTTTTTTGTGCGGGCACATCCCATATGATTTGTTGTTGCTGAGGGTTGCCTGTTCGCGTTGTTGGATTTGTCATTTTTTGTAAATTTCTATTTTGTTGTTGGTCTTGAGTAGGATTTTGAACTGAATTTTGACCTGTACGTGCTGTACGAGTTGTTGTTGTGCTATCTTGTTGCTGTTGTTCTGCTAGACGAACTCCGTTAGGATTCATCAAAGATTTTCTAATTTTTTCCATATTTGGCATGTATGAACTTTGGTAATAACTTAATGAAGATTGTTCACTAGATTCACGAAGACCTTGAGCGATTGTGACGTCATAAGCATTAGAGTAAGTTGCTAACATTCTATGCTCTTCTTGAGTTTGATTAAGCTGTACAAAATAGCCTTGCGGGTTATTCTGTTTTGAAAAATCCTCAGCTGCTTTATAGCCTTGAATTACTTTTGTTGCCGGCAACTCAGTTTTATAGCGAACCGTATCCATTGTAATTTTTTTGATTCCAGCATATTGAGATGGAACTTCCGCCATGAGAGATTGTAATGCTTGCAATGTTGTATGAGTATCAGCGCTGTCATTGTAAAGTGATTTTGCTAATGGACCACTGATCAACGCTTTAAAGTGTCTGTTTACAATAGCTGCTGGGATCGAGTTCTTGCCATCAAATTTTGATAAGGCTGATGTAAATTCAGAAGCTAAACATTGAAGGTCTTTTTCACATTTATCTTTGATGTCTTCCATTTTATCTTCAAATTTAGCAACGCGGTCGTCTTGTTTTTCTTTTTCTTTATCTTTTTTCTCTTGGGCTAAACGCTCGCGTTTTTCAGCACGTGTTTCTGGCTTGGCGTCTTCTTTTTTATCTTCTTCAGGTTTTACAGCAGGTTTTTTTTCAAGCTCTGTAATTCGAGCAATAAGTTTATTGTAGTCTTCTAATTTTAATAAAACAGACGGAGCTGCTGTGGTTTTGCAATCACCCGAAGTACAAGAGCCTGGCTCTGCCGTAGCAGCTTGAGTTTTTGCAGCCTCTGCTTTTTGTTGTCCGAGGAGTCTTGCCATTTCTTTGTCACGATCATCTTCGCGTTTTCGTGTCGCTTCTTCTTTGGCTTTATCATCGGCTTTACTTTTTAAATAAGCTTCGTTTTGAGTTTCAGTTTCATTTGAAGCGGGGTTTGCAGCTGCAGGTTTAGCAGTTACTGGTTTTGCTGCAACAGGTTTGCTCGATGACATTTCAACTGCACCAATATTTTTTGATGACATTTGGAATGCGTAGTTTCCAGCAAGTAGTGTAAAAAGTGATGCAGTTAAAAACCACTTCTGTTTCATGCCATGGAATTTGTTATCGACCTGTTTCATAAGAACCTCCGTTTAAGTATGTCGTCTTGACATAATATTTTGTTACAACTCTTACTAAAGCAGTGTTCAGGCCATGTCTTGATGTGAGTCAGTCTCGATAAGATAATGAAAAGACTCATGAATTACTCATTCTTATAGCGTTTTACTCTGAGATGGCTGACCAACTTCTAGAGATTCATTCTGAGAAAGTTTGAATTTCAGAGTTATTTCAAGTGGTTAACATTTGATAGTTCAAATTCGGAGAAAACCAAGGGTGACAACAAATGGCTGACAACAAGATCTGTATTGAGTACAAGTTCAACTGTGAAATTCCAATTTAATAAGTCAGAAAAACCTGAAACTATTGCTACCAGCGACTGGAATGATTGGACTTGGCAGCTGAGAAATTCTTTAAAAACTCAATCAGACTTTGCAAATTTATTTAATTTATCCTTGGCCGAATCTGCAGCTTTTGACCATGGTAAAGAAATTTTTAATATCCGTACGACACCCTATTACGCAAGCCTTGCCAGTTTAAATTCTGAATTTGATCCTATTCGCCGAATATTTATGCCTCATGAGAAAGAACTTTTTGATCCGAAACAAGCTCAAAAAGATCCCCTCGGAGAACGGCAAAGTAAAAACAATCCCGTTCCGCGAATTATCCATCGCTATTCAGACCGAGTTTTATTTTTAGTGACAGATATTTGTAGTGTCTATTGCAGGTATTGCACACGAAAACATTTTACAGCGACAGATCAAGCCTTTATTAAAAATGGCGAGTACGAAAATGCACTGAAGTATATTCAAACTCATCCTGGAATTCGCGAAGTTATTTTATCAGGTGGTGATCCTTTAACAATTTCAGATTCACAGCTAGAGCGTGTACTTTTTGATTTACGAAAAATTGATCACGTTGAAATTATCCGAATCGGTTCCAGAATGCCTGTTGTTGCTCCTCAGCGAATGACGCCTGAATTGGTCAAACTCATTCGAAAACACAAACCCGTTTTCTTAATGACTCATTTTAATCACCCGCGTGAATTGACCGAAGAAGCAGCGACAGCGATTGAGAACTGTGTTGATCATGGAATTCCAGTGATGAATCAAATGGTTCTCTTAAACGGCGTGAATAATCACGCAGCGATTGTGCAGGCTTTGTCTCGCAGGCTTTTATTTTTGCGCGCAAAACCTTATTACATGTTTCAGTGCGATCCTTCGATCGGGACAGATTATTTGCGAACGTCGATTGATAACTCTTTAGAAATCCAGCGCGAGCTGTGGGGGCATTTGTCAGGTCTTGCGATGCCGAACTTATCCGTAGATATTCCTAATGGCGGCGGTAAAATGTATTACGCGCCAAACTTCCAAACAAATATCACTACTGAGAAAAGAGATTTCACAGGTTGGGATGGGGTTGAATCAGAATACATTAATCCAGAGCCTCAGACGATGCTGAGGCCATTGGATTATGAAATGTATATGAGTGAGTGGGAAGAAATTAAAAGTTCTAAAAATTAAAAACAGCTGCAACCGAGTAATACGATACATCGCTAGAAAATAAGACTGAGTCATTAAACCAATTACTCAGAGCCGTTCTTTCGATACCGATTGAAAAATTAGGTTTTGCTTTGTACAAAGCTCCGATTTTCATCACTGGGCCAATCAGAGTTTCGTCAGATTGTTTTCCTGTTGTTGCATTTGGAAGACTTGCTTCTTTGGCCATATGAACACCAAACCCTGGTGAAATATAGGCTGAAGACATTTTGTTCTCAGCAACGACAACTTTATAAGTTCCACCAAATGACATCACTTGATTTACAACGATGACATTATTTGATTTTTTTTCAGTTTGGTAAAAAAAGTAACCACCAATCCCAGAGCCGGAACTCATTTTATTATAATCAAGGCCTAAATGTGCTCCTCCAGCGGTAAATCCAAGTTGAACTGCAAGTTCACTTTCAGAAGGTTGAGAAACTGAAGCAACTGCAACTTGTTGTTGTGCGATGACTGGTGGATTTGTCATTTTCTTTGTTTGAGCAAAAGAGTTTGCCGAGCAGATCAATGTGAGTGTGATTAAAATATTTTTCATAATTTCTCCTTGTTTTTTATTAAACTTTTTCAAGTCGGGCGTATTTCGCCACGAATTTTTTTATGGTTTGATCTTGGAACAGAACACTAATTTTTAAATCGGCACCGCTACCTTCCAATGAAAAAATAGACCCAACACCGAATGTCGGATGACGAACACGCTGACCTTTGCTGTAGCCTGAACTGCTTGTTGGAACTTGAGAGTACTCATCATCAGAAAAATATTGCGGTTCATCTTCCACATTCATGCTTTGCTTCGCTTGATAACTAGCGCCGTACGATCCAGATGACGTTTGACCAAATGATCCATAAGCATTTGCAAAACGCGACGGAGTTGGTGATGTGACAGCGGTTGTAAATTGAATCAGTTCCTTTGGGATTTCTTTGATAAATCGCGAAGGTAAATTCATTTGTTCTTGGCCCCAGACACGACGCATTTTCGCATGAGTGAGCCATAATTTTTTACGCGCGCGAGTCATGCCCACATAAGCTAGGCGTCGTTCTTCTTCGATGTCGGACTCATCAACTTCGTCACCACGGACGGAAGGGAATAAACTTTCTTCGCAGCCCACGATAAAGACAAAAGGATATTCAAGACCTTTAGAAATATGTAAAGTCATCATTGTGATGGCATTAAAAGTCGGATCTTGTTGATCTAAATCAGAAGCTAAAGTCATTTCTTCGAGATAATTTGACAGCGTTGCATCGTCACCACGCTCTTTTTCGAATTGAGCGATCGCATTATCAAGTTCTTCTAAGTTGTTAATACGAGTTTCAGCTTCGACAGTGTCTTCTTTTTTTAACATCAGAAGATACTCAGTTTTTTCTAATGCGATCGAATAGAATTCAGATAATTTATAATTTTTTGATTGAGTAATCAGGTCTTCAATGATTTCAACAAAACGTCTGAGTTTGCTCGTCGTTCCGGAATTAAAAGTTCTATCATCAATCGCTTTTGAAATCGCTTTATAAAATGATAAGCCATGAGTTGCTGCAAGTTCTGCAATTTGATCCACAGTCGTTTTACCAATGCCACGCGCGGGAACATTAATAATTCGCTGAGTGGCGATATCATCGCTTTGATTGGCGCACAAACGCATATATGCAATCATGTTTTTCACTTCCGCACGTTCATAGAATCGAATGCCACCGACAAGACGATAAGGAATTGCTAAGGATCTGAGTTGTTCTTCGAGGACACGCGACTGAGCATTCGTTCTGTAAAAAATAGCGTAATCATTTAAATTATTTTCACCGCTCGACATCAGATTTTGAATGATCTTTGTCACGAATTTGGCTTCATCATATTCATTACGTTCTTCACGTACTTGAATCAAGTCGCCAGCAGGGTTGCTGGTAAAAAGTTTTTTGTCTTTGCGTTCAGTGTTGTTTGAAATCACTGTTGTTGCAGCGGTGACTATATTTGAGCTTGATCGGTAGTTTTCCTCAAGTTTAACAACAACGCATTCCGGAAAATCTTTTTCAAAATCGAGGATATTTGAAATGTCCGCCCCGCGCCATGAATAAATCGACTGATCTTCGTCACCGACAACGCACAGGTTACGATGGGCTTTCGCGAGCATTTGCACCAACAGATACTGGATATGATTTGTATCTTGATATTCATCCACCATGATATAGCGAAATTTATTTTGATATTCAGCCAAAAGATCTGGATACATGCGAAACAGATCATATGTTTTTAGTAGCAGATCATCAAAATCAAGAGCATTTGCCTTTTTCATTTCTTGTTCATAACGAGTGTAAACATCCAATGTTTTTTGATCCATGATGTTTCGTGTATTTTTAGATAAATTTTCCGGAGCTAAGCCCAACATTTTTGAATTACTGATACGAGATTGAAAGCTTTTGGGCGGATACATTTTATCGTTCAAGTTTAAAGCTGTCAGAACTTTTTTAATTTGTGAAAGCTGATCGCCAGAATCATAAATTGTAAATGGCTTTTTATAATCCAGTAATTCAATATGACGACGTAAAATACGAACGCAAAACGCATGAAATGTACTGACCCATAATTCGCGAGAAACAGGAACATTGATCTCAGACAAAAGTTTGAAAATACGATGTTCCATTTCCTTGGCGGCTTTGTTCGTAAAGGTCACGCAAAGTATGTCATCTGGGGCGGCCGAGCCAGATGCAATAATATTCGCCATTCTATGAGTGAGCACGCGGGTTTTACCAGAACCGGCTCCAGCTAAAATCAATAGGGGACCGTCTAATGTTTGTACAGCCTGTGTTTGAGCTGGGTTCAATTGATGTGTAAGGATTTCATTGACGTTCATGAGGCCTATTTAATTAACCTGTAAAGTAGAGAATTTCGACGAAATACTCTATGTTGACGCAATGAATTTTAAATTTAGATCACCTTTTATGTCTAATCCTGCAGCTCGAAACAGTGGTCTTTTAAGCATAGGCTTCATACTCGTGTTTATTGCCGTAGGTTGCTCGCCGAAATCCGAGTTAAACGCTGTTCAAGGGGATGTCCAAGTTAAAATCCCTGTCTCTTCACAAAGCGGAAATAGTTCCGAATACAAGCTGTCAATTGTGACATTGAAAGGACTCAGTAGTCTCAAACAAGTCACTGGCTTCTTTGCACAATTTTTTTATGCTCCTGGATTAAATCAGAACCAATTGGTTGGAGATTCGCCGCAAGCGAGATTTATTAAAACGAAAGACAATGTGTATTTGCCCGTCGATCCATTATCACAGCAGATGGCCACTTTGTACTTTCACATGCAAAACCTAGCTGAGTTTTCAAAACAGATAGGTACCGCGGACACAAATTTGGGGCCGATGAAAATTGGAATTGAAACTCGTGTTGGAGATTCGGAAGCGCTTTCCAAAAACAATGCTTTTTATGATGGAAAATCGGATGCGATGCTTTTTGTGCCATTCATGTCCGCAGAGCTGCCGATTGCAGTCAATAGCGGTATCATTGCACACGAATACTTCCATTCTTTGTTTTATAAATTGGTTCTTAACAAAATTAAAAAACCAGCAGTGCCTGTGGCTAAAAATAGGCGCCCGGATTTATACAACGAAACTTTTTTGCGTGGAGTGAATGAAGGTTTAGCTGATTTCTGGGGATGGGCCTACACAAATGATGACGATTATATTCGTTGGTCATTATCAACATATTCTAAAAGTCGAAAACTTGTTTTGAACGAAAATTCGATCGGGCAGTACGAGAGTGCAGAATCGATTTTTTCAAAAGTTGAAATGGCATTAAACTCTGGACCTGAGCCGTCTGAATACTTATCTGATTACATATATAAAATTGGTACTCCGAACGCTCGGTTTTTAAAACAGCTCGCCGTTTTATTACAACAAAGTGGTTTAAGTTCTGCAGAAGCCAAAACCAAAGTCGCTCAAAGTGTCATTTTGTATTTGAAATCACTCAGTCAAAAAATTTCAACATTGGTTGAATCTGAAATTTTACCTGCCGAATCACTTTTTGAATTTATTGCGTCTGATGATTCACAAATTAAAATGAATGAAGGACAGTGTGAGTTTGTATTGTCGTATGTTCAAAAAAGTGAATTACGAACGACGGATACATGTCAAAAACAAGCCGACAACTCGTATAAAATTACTCCAGCCTTGATCGAGAATGGTAATGAGTAAAATTATATTTTTGATTTTAACTGTGGTTGGTTCTTGGGCAGTAGCGACAGACCGGAAGCCTGTGCCGACTTCAGAGTATGACTTAAACCTTTATCTGCCAGGTTTGCAATTTCGTTTTGAAGACGGTGCCGATCAATCTCGTTCTTTAAAAAATGGATTCGGTTTAACTGCAGGATTAGAAATTAAAAAAAAATATTTGTTGGGTTTAGAATACAATATTTTGAATGAAAAAAATGGTAATGCCAGTTTGTCGATTGCCCGAGAATTCACTGAAGTGAATTTATCCGGAGGTTTTTCTGTTTATAAAATTGAACTTACACAAGAAAGCCTATTGCAATTTTACGCGGTGGCATTTCTTGGTCAAAATAAAAATACTTTGAAGACCGAATTATTAGGATCTACATCGATTGATGAATCCGCACCTGAAATGACTTATGGACTTGGTGCTTTGGCTCGATTTCAGATAAAAATGTTTATGCTTGAGTTCGGAACAAGAATGTCGACTTCAAAGTCTTATGAGCCGACATCGGTAAGTGTGACTGATCTGCGCATTGGCTTTCAGATCAGTCTTTAGACTAAAAAATTACTGTTGTATTTTTTGAATAAAAGCAGATGACAGTCTATTTTTTTCAACAAGTTCTTTTTTATACTCTTGAGCTTCTTGAAGATTATCAAATAAACCGACCTGAACGCGGTAGTACATTTTGCCATTCACTAACGCTTCCACCGAACTTGCTTTATATCCACGGGCCTTTAATGATTCTGTCATCTTCTCAGCATCCGAAGCTGTTGGATAAGCACCAACCTGAACTGTGTAGACAGCTCCCATTGTTTTTGCTTTTTCAGATATACTTGCAACTTCTCTTGAGAGGTCTTTTGCTGTCTGTGTAGGAGTGGCTTTAGCCACTGCGGCTGTCGGTATTTCTTTAATATCTTTAGTCTCTTTGATCTTGTGAAGAGCTTCTGCAGTTGCTGTTTTAGCAGGACCGTGTTCAGACACTTCAGCGATATTTTTTGTGTGAGTTGCAGGTTCTTCATCTGTTGCGAACTCTTCGGCTAATTTTGCAACTTCAGCATCTGTCATTGTTGCTGTTTTTTCAGTCGCAGTGGTGTGAGATTCATTTGTTGTTTCAGTTCCATGGTCAACGACATCTGCAGTATGTTCTTTGGTTTCAGATTTTGGCTCTAACTGTGCCAGTCGATGTTGGTTATCTGAATATTTTTTTCCGACATATGTACCGATTGAAAAAGAGAGAAGTGAAACGAAAAAAACTAAGGCTAATTCAATCATTCGATTTGTATTCATTGTCATTTTAGATTCCTTAAAGTTAAAGTAGTCCTATATAGGTCTATTTTAGCCTAAAAATATTTTTTTCGTCAAATTTATGAGGTCTTTATGCATAAAAATCAAGATTGGTCTAGTTTTCAAGTCACAGATCAAATGTATGAGGCTGCAATATTTGCTGTTGAGCAGGGGCGAGCCTGTTTAATGGGTTATTTAGGTAAAATTAACAATATTCAAGAAAAAGAAAAAGCCGGTCTTGTCAGTGAGGCCGATCAAGAGTCTGAAAAACTGATCAAGACAATTTTGGCAAACAAATTTCCAGAGATTGATTTTTTAGGAGAAGAAACCCATTTTTCTGAAGGCAATCAAGAGATGAATCCATCGAAAAAACCGCGGTGGATATTAGACCCTTTGGACGGGACAACAAACTTTATTCATCAGCTTCCTATTTTTTGTATATCGCTAGCACTCGAAGTGAATGAAGAAATTGTAATAGGTATTATTGATGTTCCGGTGCTGAATCAAACCTTCACTGCGATCAAAGGAAAAGGCGCTTTTTGTAACGGGAAAAAGATTTCTGTCTCAACATGTTCAGAAATTGCAAAAGCATTTATGACAACCGGATTTGTCGCAGATGATCCTGCTGTTTTGAAGGAACAATTAGAAATTTTTAATCATTTTGTCTGGAAAGCACGAGCGATCCGTAGACCCGGAGCGGCGGCCTATGATTTAGCAATGGTCGCAAGTGGTGTATTTGATATTTACTGGGAAAAAAATATTAAACCATGGGACGTTGCTGCTGGAATTTTATTGGTTTCAGAAGCCGGTGGAGTTTGCAAAAACTATCGAAATGGTCAGTATAATTCATTTCAAAAAAGCATTATTGCAGGTAATAAAACCATCACAGATCTTTTTTTAAAAGATCTTCAGCCCGTCCTTGGTCCAGCTTAGTTATTTGCTGACCGAGGTCTGGGTCCTGACAAAATTCCGACAGGTCCGGTCATAAAAACCGGATTATTTTGCCGAGCCTTCAGTCGTAAGGTTCACTAGTTTTGACATAAAGCGCAGTCGCACACTTTTTTTTAAAATTCAAAGTCTTTTGTCGAGTTGGCACTTTCGTTGCTCACCATTTCTTGTGATAGAAGTGTCTTTAATTAGTCGGTTCAGAAAACCCGACGATCATCAAGGAGGATGATGTGGCTGAAGAGAAGTCGAGCAACGTAGATAGCGCAGCAAAAGCCAGTACGTCAGGAAGTGGCGGTAAACCCATTATTTTAATAGCTCTTGTTGTGATCAACATGCTTGTTGTTTTAGGTGTCGGATTTATGGTTTGGAAATCGCGCCAAACACCGCCGCCAACAATCGAGCAAGTGGTCGACGGTGAGAAGAAAACTGAAGAGCATGAAAAAGCAACTCCGGAAGAAATCGGAAAAGTGATTCCTTTAGAAACATTTATCGTGAATCTCGCAGGAGCTAAAGGTCGTAAAGTTTTGAAAGTCAATATGGAGCTTGAAGTTAAAGGCGCAGAAATCGTTACTGAAATTGATAACCGCAAAGCACAAATTCGCGATTTTATTATTATTATTCTTTCGAGTAAAACGTATGACGAAGTTTCAACCAAAGAAGGCAAAGATGCACTTCGTAATGAAATCAAAGACAATATTAATACTTTCCTGAGTAAAGGTAAAATTTCAAACGTCTATTTTACAGAGCTGATTTACAACTAATTATTTTAAAGGTGTGAGTGTATGAATCAAATTTTATCACAAAGCGAAGTAGATGCTCTCTTGGCCGCTGTCGGTGACGGTGATGTCGGCTCAGGTTCTTCTTCAAGCAGCGGTTCGGGTGGTTCATCTGGTGGAGTTGGCTTTGGTCAGTCCAAAAATTCCAAAGACGAACTTAAAAACGTCATCGCCTACGACCTAACCAGCCAAGATCGCATCATCCGCGGCCGTTTGCCACAACTCGAAGTGATCTATGAAAAATTTATGAGATCTTTTCGTGTTTCTTTATCTTCTGCTCTTCGCAAAATTGCATCGATCACTTTAACTTCAACTGAATTTATTAAATTTGGTGAATTCATTAATACATTGCCAATCCCAACGTGCATGAGCGTCCTTCGTTTTAATCACTTACGTGGCTCTGCTCTATTTGTTATCGAGGCAAAACTGGCGTATGCACTGGTAGATTCATTCTTTGGTGGTGCAGATCGTCCCTATGCAAAGCTTGATGGAAAAGAGTTCACACCGATTGAATTACAAATCGTCAAAAAAGTTGTTGAACTTGCAGTGAATGATTTAGAGCAAGCTTGGTCTACGATTGAAAAAATTGGTTGTTCGTTTCAACGGACTGAAATTAATCCTCAGTTCGTAGGTATAGTTCCTCCGACGGATGTGGTGATCGCATCAACATTTGACGTTGAACTTGAAAATATAAATGGAACAGTATCAATTGTTATTCCGTATGCGACGATCGAGCCGATCAAGCAAAAATTGTCGACAGGATTCCAAGTCGAATCGGATCAAACAGATAAAAAATTATGGACATCAATCATCAAAGAACAGCTTTTAGAAACAGATGTTGATATCAAAGTAAATCTTGGCGAAACCGAAATTAAATTAAAAGACCTAATGACAATGAAAATCGGTGATGTCATTCCCTTGACTCAAGATTCGAGCGGTGAACTCGATATTCAAGTTGAACAAGTGAAGAAGTTTAAAGGTTATTACGGTGTTCATCACGGAACTGTTGCTGTTCAAGTTACGAAACAAATAGAGAAATAATAATATAAATTAACGGGAGATAAAACCATGGCACAAGATTCTATAGATAATCAAGAAGATCAAATCGGTGATGCAAATACGGCTGCTGCTGTGGCCGCAGGTGCAACAAGCGCTAAAGATCGCAATCTCAACCTGATTTTAGACATTCCATTACGAGTGACTGTCGAGCTCGGCCGCACGAAAATGCCGGTCAGTGAGCTTTTGAATTTAACACAAGGTTCAGTGATCGAACTGACAAAATTAGCTGGTGAGCCGATGGAAGTTCTTGTGAATGATAAATTGATCGCTCGCGGTGAAGCCGTGGTCGTCAATGAAAAATTCGGTGTACGTTTGACAGACATCATCTCTCCATCAGAAAGAATCGAGCAATTAAAATGATCAAGCTTTTATTCGGACTCTTATTTTTAGCAAATATATCTTTTGCGGCGACAGCATTGCCAGAGGATCAAATTCCTCTAAAAATTGAGAATCAAATTAAAACGGCAGATGCCTCTGCGAACACTTCAAAAATGGTCGTCTCGTTTGGTGTTGTCGCTTTGATGTTAGGAGCTGCTTTTTATTTTATACGTAAGTATAGTACGGCGAATAAAACCGGCCCAAAATCAAATATGCAAATCAAAGTTTTATCTCAGCACTATTTAGGACCTAAAAAAAGTTTAGCTATCGTCAGAGTTGCCGGTGAGTCGATTTTGATTGGAATTACAGATCAGAATATTTCTATGATTAAGGCGCTTTCACTATTAGATGATGAGTTGCCACAAGTGTTACCCAAAAACTTTCAAGAGTCTTTAACTGAGAAAAATGAAATGCTGAACGAGACGGAAGGTCTTGAAGACGACTTTACTTTTGCAGGTCTAAAAACAACTGTGACTCAAAAATTGAAATCGATGCGGAGTCTGCAGTAATGTTAAATCCAAAAATAAAAAAATTATTTTTTGTTGCCTTTGTGATGTTTTTTTCGTCTTTGGCATTTTCACAAGTCACACTTCCGTCAGTCAATTTAGGATTTAAAACTTCAAATAATCCCACTGAGGTTGTGAATACAATTAAGCTCGTGTTAATGATGACTGTGTTGACATTAGCACCAGCCATTTTGATCATGATGACAGGGTTCACTCGAATTTTGATCGTTTTGTCATTCTTGAGACAAGCCATGGGTGTCCAGCAATTACCTCCAAATCAGTTACTTGTTGGTTTAAGTTTGTTTCTCACTTTTTTTATTATGGGTCCCACATTTACTGAAATTAATCAGAATGCCGTTCAGCCTTATGTCGCAGGAACTTTGCCCCAAGAGCAAGCTGTTGATAACGCATTAATTCCACTACGTCGTTTTATGTTTTCACAAACACGTGATCAAGATCTTGGGTTATTCGTTAAATTGTCTCGTATTGAACAACCAAAAACCCGAGCCGATGTTCCAACTTTGGTTTTAATTCCCTCATTTATTATTTCTGAGTTGAAAACCTCTTTCATGATCGGTTTTATGATTTTCTTGCCTTTTTTGATCATTGATATCTTAGCGGCAAGTATTCTGATGGCCATGGGGATGATGATGGTTCCACCGATTGTTTTATCTTTGCCATTTAAAATTATGCTTTTTGTATTGGTTGATGGCTGGAGTTTATTAATTGGTTCAATGGTTAAAAGTTTTGGATAGGTGGATTTAAATGAATGAAGATATCGTTCTACAACTCGGTCAAGATGCTTTGAAAACGATGGCTATGATATCAGCGCCATTGTTGTTAAGTACTTTGATTATCGGTTTAGTTGTTAGTATTTTTCAGGCACTAACGCAAATCAATGAGAATACACTGACATTTGTTCCCAAAATGATCGTGATAGGAATTGTTATCATCCTTGCAGGACCTTGGATGATTGATGTCATGAAAAGTTACACAATAAACTTGTTTGATAATATGGCCAACATTGTGAGAGAGCCGTAGATGTTTTCAATTTCACAGTTAAACGAAATTCAAATTTTAGTTTTTGCGCTGATCTTATTGCGTATGACGGCTTTCGTTTTTTCTGCGGCAGTTCTCAGTTCACCATCATTTCCGATTCCAGCAAAAATTTTGTTTTCCGTGGTTTTAGCAATGTTGATGTTTCAAACCGTGGCGACCAATTCAATCATCGCTCAAATTAGCGAACAACAGGATGAAATTTTACTTTTAGCCATCATGGAAGTACTTATTGGACTTTGTTTGGGATTCTTAACCCGAATTTTCTTTTTCGCGATCTCTATGGCAGGTGAATTAATTTCGTTATCGATGGGTTTAGGTCAAGCGCAAATGTTTAATCCAATGATGGGAAACATGGGAAATGCACTCGAGCAATTTCTCGTATTTCTGTCGACGCTTTTGTATTTTTCAATTAACGGACATCATAGTTTGATTTACGGCCTGACTGAAAGCTTTCAAACTATTCAGCTTGCACGTACCTCAATGAACACCGACAGCTTTCTATCGGTCGTTTATTTAGCCCAGAAGTTTTTTATTATCGGAATTCAAATGGCAGCACCAGTTTTAATTTCGATGATCGTTGTTCAGGTCGGGGTTGGGTTACTGAGCCGAGCGGTTCCCCAAATTAATGTTTTAACAACGACAGCATCGATCACTGTAGCTTTGGGATTTATTATTTTTTTTATTAGTTTACCACTTATTCTTTTTCAAATGACAGGAATTATTGATTTAACAAATATTGAATTTTTTAATTTTGTAAAACGGATTTAACGTAATTAAAGAAACTAAAGCTATCATTTTTTTCTAGGAAGGAAATAAATTGGCAGAGGATCAAGAAGAAAAAACCGAACAGGCCACGGACTCCCGTCGGGAGGAGTATCGTAAACGTGGACAGGTTGCACATACCAGAGAACTAGGCACTGCGCTGATGTTTTTAGCGGCAGCAGGTATGCTTTTTGCCTTAAGCCGATTTATATTGCTTAATATCACTGAAATATTCGAAAAAACCTATGGGGCTGGTCTCGTCGAAGTTCTCCATTCAGGAAAAATTTCTGAAATGCTATTTTACGCCGCGACTAAAATTGTAATTATGTTAGCACCTGTTTTCGTTGTGGCAATGATTATTGGTATCGGCTCGCAAGTGATTCAAACTGGTTTTTTACAAGTCGAAGATGCCTTCACCCCAGATTTGAATAAATTAAATCCTCTAAATGCCTTAGGTCGAATATTTTCGATGAAGGGTGTTGTCGATTTTTTAAAATCACTTTTGAAAATGGTGATCGTTTTTGTTTCGATGTACTTTTTATTAAAATCGGAAGTTCGTCAAATCCCTTATTTGTCCGGATTTACTATTTCGCAGATTTTTGCATACACCGGCACTGTTGTTTTTAAACTATTGATGGGTACTGGGATTTTTATGTTGGTCTTAGCTGTTGCCGATTATTTTTTTCAACGACTATCTCTTGAAAAAGAAATGATGATGACCAAGCAAGAAATTAAAGAAGAACATAAATCTCGAGAGGGTGATCCACTGATTAAAGCTCGCATTCGTAAAATTCAACGTGAAGTCGCAAATCGAAAAATGCTGACTGAGATTCCCAAAGCCGATGTTGTCATTACAAATCCAACACATATCGCAGTTGTTTTAAAATACACTGACAAGCTACCTGCGCCGCAGCTCATTGCCATGGGTGCGGACTATATGGCTGAAAAAATCAAAGAAATCGCTAAACAACATAATATACCTGTGATCGAGAACAAACCTTTAGCGCGCACAATTTTTAAAACGATGAAGATCGGACAGATTATTCCCAAAGAACTCTTCGTCGCTGTGGCTGAGGTTCTTTCCTATGTATTTAGATTGCGTAAGAAAAAAATGGCACGCTCTAAAGCAGCTCGTCCGACATCAAATCAACCTCATCAACGTTCATCGGAATCTGGAGTTTAATTTATGGATCAAATTTTTCAGTTCGTTAAAAGATTCGAAAAAATCACTAAGAATACTGATCTATTTATCGCATTTAGTATCTTAGCTATCTTAGGAGTTATGATTATTCCACTTCCTGCATGGATGCTGGATATTGCTCTGACGTTTTCATTAGCTCTGAGTATTCTCATTTTGTTAACGTCAGTCTATATCAAAAAAACTTTAGACTTCACATCTTTTCCATCATTACTTTTAATGACCACACTCTATCGACTCGGATTAAACGTAGCGACCACGCGTTTGATCTTGAGCCATGGACATGAAGGACCGTCTGCAGCGGGTGGTGTTGTTCAAGCATTCGGTAGCTTCGTTGTTGGAAATAACTACGTCATTGGATTTATTGTCTTCGTTATTCTTGTCGTGATTAACTTTATCGTTATTACAAAAGGTTCTGGTCGAGTAGCTGAGGTTGCGGCTCGTTTCACTTTGGATGCAATGCCAGGTAAGCAAATGTCCATCGATGCCGAGTTAAATGCAGGCATCATTAACGAAGCAGAAGCTAAACGGCGCCGTAAAGAAATCGAACAAGAAGCTGATTTTTATGGAGCTATGGATGGTGCCAGTAAATTCGTTCGTGGTGATGCCATTGCAGGTATTATTATTACGATTGTTAATATCGTCGGTGGACTTCTCATTGGTATTTTGCAAAAAGATTTAGATCTAGCAACAGCTGCTAAAAACTACACGATGCTGACAATCGGAGATGGCCTTTTGGCTCAAATTCCTGCTCTGATTATTTCAACTGCGGCAGGTACGATTGTCACTCGCAGCGGCAGCGGCGAAAACATGGGAACTGAAATCTCGAACCAATTATTTGCAAATTCAAGAGCCATTTATATTTCGGCTGCTGTGTTAGGAGCGCTTGCATTAATCCCTGGATTGCCAACAATCCCATTTTTCACAATGGGAATTATCATGGCTGCTGTGGCGTGGACTCTTGAGCAATACAAAAGTGAAAAAGAAACTGACGAGCGTAAAAAAATCGAACTCGAAGCCGCGACTCCAAAAAAAGAAAATTTGGATTCAGTACAACCTGTCGACATGCTTGAGCTTGAAGTGGGTTACGGTTTGATTCGGGTCGTAGACTCTTCAAAATCAGGTGATCTACTTGAGCGAATCTCTTCAATCAGAAAACAATTTTCGCATGACTTGGGTATTCTTGTCCCAAGTATTCATATCCGCGACAACTTGGCATTAGCACCAGGTGAATATCGCTTTATGATCAAGGGAAACAAAGTTGGCGGTGGAAATTTAAAACCAGATATGTTCATGGCCATGGACCCCGGAAATGTGGCTGAACGAATCGATGGAATTCCGACAAAAGAACCTGCTTTCGGTTTAGATGCCATGTGGGTCTCTCTATCTCAGAAAGAAAAAGCTGAAATGGCAGGTTACACAGTTGTCGATTTATCAACTGTGATGGCGACACATATTACAGAAATGATTCGTACACATGCTCATGAATTGCTTGGACGTCAAGACGCTTCGGCTCTTATCGAAAACTTTAAGAAAACTCATCCAAAAGTTGTTGAAGACTTAATTCCTGAAAATCTTTCTTTGGGTGGTGTTGTTAAAGTCTTACAAAATTTACTTAAAGAACAAGTTTCGATTCGAGATTTACTGACAATTTTTGAAACACTGGCCGATGAAGCGGGTCGTACAAAAGATTTGGATCTTTTGACAGAAGCGACTCGTAAGCAATTATCACGGTCGATCACATCTAAGTATATTTCTGAAACTGGTGAAGTGAATGTGATGACATTCGATCCAAAGCTTGAAGAGTTGGTTTCAAGTTCATTGTTACAAACTGAACAAGGTGTTCAGCTTGTGATGGATCCGCAATCTGCCTCACGAATGATTTCGAACATTGCTGATCAAATTGAACGTCATCCAGAAATTGCTGGACAACCTATTTTGTTAACAAGTCCAACGATCAGACGTCATATTTTTAAATTGGTCTCTCGTTTCATTCCTCAGCTCATTGTGCTTTCACATAGCGAAGTTGCGACAGATGCTCAAGTTCAGTCCGTGGCTACTGTTAATTTAATTTAAGTTGTTTAATAAACTGAGTTTTAGAGTTGTATAGAAAAGGTGAATTATGAATGTTAAAAAGTTTGAAGCCCGCACAATGAAAGAAGCTCTCGATATGGTTAAAACACAGCTCGGTCCTGATGCAGTTATTTTGTCTGCTAAGGAAATATCTAAAGGTTTTGGTTTGGGCGGAGTTAAAAGTATAGAAATTACAGCGGCTTACTCTGAAAATGTTTTGAAGCATAAGCAATTTGTTCAATCTAAAATGCAGACAAATGACAAAAATCGATTTGATCAAATGTCTGCGCGACTACAAAAAGAAACAATGCAAAAGTCTATAGAACAACAACTGATGAGATCTCAGGCCAGTATGGCGACGAGCTCTGCGTCTAAAAAAATGTCGACTGTGAAAAGTGCCTACACTCCACGAACAACATCTCTTTCGCAAAAAAGATATATAGATATTGATAATGATTCAACTCCAGCAGCAACGCCAGTTTCTTATGCTCAGCCGCTTACGCAGCAAGCGCAAAACTCGTGGAGTAACATGGAAGTTCAATCATTGAAAAATGAAATCGATCAGCTCAAAGAAATTATGGGGCAATTCAAACAGATGCCTCAAAATTTTGTACAAGCTCACCCCGGAGCAGAACTGGGTGTCAATTTTAGCCTAAGCCCGATGTACACTAAATTATTAAGTAAAGGTCTTTTACCGGAAGTTGCTGCAGACATTTTAGTGCAAGCGCAAAATCAGATTGATCCTACAAAAATAAATCAATCTCAGTATTTAGAAACATGGATTGGTAAGTATATTTTAAATTCTGTGCCTGTTGTCGCAGGTGGATTTGAGCAGTTTCATTTATTCTTAGGAACATCTGGCTGCGGAAAAACATCTTCGATGGTAAAGCTTGCGAGCCAATTGGTTTTGCAGCACAAAAAACGCGTGGCTTTAATTTCGACGGACACAATCAAAGTCGGTGCAGATCAACAAATGAAAATATTCTCTGAAATTTTGAATCTACCATTTATATCTATCCGTACACCATCGGATTGGAACAAAATAATACCTCATTTGGGCCAAGTGGACCACGTACTGGTGGATTTTGCGAGTCTTGGTTTAAGGTCACAAGATGAAATTAATTACATCAAAAAAATGATGCCACCGATTTTTGATTCACTTCGAACGCATCTTGTTTTATCTGCAAAAAATCATGATAAAAATCAACTTGAAACTATTCAAAAATATGAAGCTCTGAATATTACAGATCTTATAATCACATCGCTCGACGAAGCGACTCAATACGGTTCAATATACAATATCGTCAGAAAGCAATCAAAACCTCTTTTTGGGTTCGGTATTGGTCCGAAAGTTCCCGAAGATTTTGAAAGAGCGACACCAGAACGTGTTCTGGATCTCATTTTAGAACTGACTCAACACACACGCTCACAGGAAAGTGCATTATGAAATTAATTTCGATTGCTTCGGGTAAAGGTGGCGTTGGTAAAACAACGATGACGTGTAATTTAGCTGTAGCTATTGCTGAAAAGAACAAACGAGTCTTGATTCTTGATGGTGATTTAGGAATGGCAAATGTTGATATATTTTTTGGAATACGTCCTAAGCATACAATCGAAGATCTTTTAAATGGTGTATCTATTTCAGAGTGTATCACGCCGGCCTTTAAAAATATCGATGTCCTTGCAGGTGGAAGCGGTCTTTACAATTTAACACAGATGAGTGCGTTTCAACGTCGCGAAGTGATAAATCAAGTGTCTGAGCTGAAGTTTAAATATGACTATGTTTTAATTGATACAGCGCCAGGTTTACATGAATATGTTTTGCATCTCAATTCAGTGGCAGACCAATGTGTCGTGATGATTACGCAGGATCCTTCAAGTTTTGCAGATGCTTATGCGTTAATTAAAGTTTTACATCAAAAATATAGAACTCAAAACTTTAAAATTGTTTGTAATTTGATTGAAGAAGATCAAGGTGATGCTTTATTTATTCGATTTTCAGAAGTTGTTGAAAAATTTCTTCCAGTCAGACTTAGTTATTTAGGAAGTTTACCTACAGACTTACAACTCCGACGTTTGCAACAAATGCAAAGAGTTGTGCTTAGGCACAATTCAGGTGTGGCGTTAGAAATCCCATCAGCTCCGTTGTTTCGTCAGTTTGCAAATGAGATTGTCTCAGATTCAGACACGACACAACACATAGCTCCGCTATCTAAAGGTCTAGAAGGAATATTTCGCCCAGTCGCAGGTCATGCTTAAGCGAATAATTTCTTTTTGGACTTTAATATTTTCAGCGAACGAAGCAAAATAAAGTAATAGATCAGTTGTTCACTTCAGAGGGGAAAAGAATGTCGAAAAACGCTGCTGCCTTAAAAAAATATTCTAAAAATGCTGAGCCCAAAAAAGTCATCAAGCGTGAACAAAAGAACGAACTCATTAAAGAATATGCTCCCCTGATTAAATTTATTGCGCAAAAAATTGCAGTCCGTTTGCCACCGAATATTCATATTGATGATTTGATGTCTGCCGGTTCAATTGGTCTGATGGATGCGATCGATAAATGGGATCCGACTCGTGATAATAAATTTAAAACATACGCTGAATTTCGTATCCGTGGAGCGATCCTAGATGAGTTGCGTTCTCAAGACTGGGTTCCTCGTTCTGTTCGTGATAAATCAAAAGCACTCGATAGAACCATTGCAGCACTTGAATCTGAATTAGGCCGTACTCCGACAGACGAAGAAATTTCAGATAAATTAAATATGCCAATGGATGAATTCCATGGATTGATCAATCAAGTTCGTCCGGTCAGTTTATTATCAATTGATGACCAGCCCACATTCAGTGATTCAGATAAAAAATCAATTGCCAATCTTCTTGAAGGAGCAAAATCCAACAGTCCATTCAATCAACTCAATGTGAAAGTAGTTAAGGATGTCGTTGCCCGTGCGATTGAAGAACTCCCAGAAAGACAAAGATTGGTTCTTTCGTTGTATTATTTTGAAGATTTGAATCTGAAAGAGATCGGACAAGTTTTGCGAGTCACTGAATCACGTGTTTCTCAATTACATGCGCAAGCCGTTGTCCGTTTACGTGCTAAATTAGCTATTTCTATCGAAGCCGGCGAATTGGAAGCGATTTAGTTCTAAGAACTAAATCCCCATCGCCGTTTTTATTTTTTGAATCAGTCGAGCCTCATTTTGTCTGACAGCTTCGCGAGAAATCCCATATTTTTCGCCAATTTCTTGAAGAGTTAAAGGTTCTTCATTTAAAATTCTCTCAGATAAAAGAATTTTTTCTTTGTCATTTAAAGAGTCGTGAATTTTTTCGACAGCTTCTTTCAGAATGAGAATTTGTTCTTCTAAGGCCATGCGCTCGTCTAATGGTAATGCGCCGTCATCTTTTTTCAGAAGTGAACCTAATGAAACTGAATCATCGCTTTCGTTTCCAACAGGCTTATCTAGGCTGACATCTCGGCCTGAAAGACGTTTAGACATTTCAGCAATTTCATCTTCAGGGATACCAAGTTTCAGCGATAGCTCAGTCAAGGCTTCTGGGGACATCATTTTTTCAAGATCTTGTTTCTGTCTTTGCAGCTGATAAAAAAGTTTTCTTTGGTTTGCCGTTGTTCCGATTCGAACCATTGAAAATTGTCGCATTAAATATTCTTGAATATAGCCTCTGATCCACCACACAGCGTATGTGATCAGCCGAGCACCTTTATTCGGGTTGTATTCTTTGACCGCATGCATGAGTCCGACGTTACCTTCTTGAATCAAATCGATCATTCGAGAAGAAAACTTGGCATACTCAGCGGCAATTTTAACGACAAATCGTAAATTCGACTGAACCAATTTTTGCGCGGCTTCGGGATCTTTGGTTTCAAAGTATCTGTGCGCTATTTTGAGTTCTTCTTCTTTTGACAGCAAGGGATACTTACGAAGTTCATTGAGGTACATTGTCAGCGGATCTTTTGAAGTGACAATGAGGTCATTTGATTTTTTAAGTTTTGGAACTAAGGTCGCAAGGTTACCGTCATCCGGAGTATGGGTCTCAATGTCCAATGATTCAGATTCTGGCTCAAGAGGTGTCGGTTGATCTAAGATTTCATGATCTTGATCAACAATTTCGGCAACGACTTTTTTAATCCGTTTGGTTGGTTTTTTAGCCATATTTAACCTGTATCAAAAAACTAAGCCAAAACCTTTTTGAAGGCTTTTTCGATTTCATCTTTGATTTTATTTTTGAAAAGTGACAGTGCAAAAGGCAATTCGATCTCGATCATGACTTTTGATTGAGTTGAAGCTTCTTTCTTGATATTTAATGAGGCTTTAAACTGACTTCCATTCAATGTGCAACTTTGATTAGCCTCGTCAAAAGAGCAGGCTAAATTGGGGTCAAATTTCTTGAAACTGTTTTCAGAGTTTAGAAATGTTTTGATTTTGTTAAAGGCAACATCTGATTCAAGAGGCACTGGGATATCAAAATTTATTTTAGGCATAGCGAATCTAATTCCCTTTAAAAAGTTATTTGCTATACCGACTATAACACCTTTTTATTTGTCCTGTCAGGCCAATTATGCAATTCTATCCCCTATGAAATTTGTAAAAGATTTAAAAAGAACGAATTATTGTGGTGAGTTAACAAGCAAGAATGCCGGACAAAAAGTTGTCCTTATGGGTTGGGTCGATTCAAGACGCGATCACGGAAACTTGGTATTTATCGATTTGCGTGACCGCGAGGGCATTATTCAAGTTGTGCTAGACCCCAACAAAGCTGAAACGGCCACTGCGAAAGATTTCCGTGGTGAGTTTGTTGTTGCCATTGAAGGTCTTGTTAAAGTTCGTCCAGAAGGCATGCGAAATACAAAAGTCAAAACGGGTGAAATCGAAATCGAAGCCGTTCGTTGCGAAATTTTAAACCAAGCGGCAACGGTGCCTTTTCGCTTAGACGATGAGAATGTGAATGAAGTTTTACGTTTAAAATATCGTTATCTTGATTTACGTTCGACACGTTTACAACACCACATGATCACTCGTCATAAAGTGGCACAATTGGTCCGTAAATTTTTAAGTGATAATAATTTTATCGAAGTCGAAACTCCGATTTTATTTAAATCAACACCAGAAGGCGCCCGTGATTACTTAGTTCCGTCACGTGTGAATCCAGGAAATTTCTATGCGCTTCCACAGTCGCCTCAAATTTTAAAACAATTATTGATGGTCTCAGGATATGACCGCTATTTTCAAATCGCACGTTGTTTCCGCGACGAAGATTTACGTGCAGATCGTCAACCTGAGTTCTCGCAAATCGATATGGAAATGTCATTTATTGATGTTGAAGATATCATTGATTTGAATGAGCGTATGCTGCGCACGATTTGGAAAGAAATCAAAGGGATTGATGTTCCGAAATTACAACGGATGACGTACTTCGAAGCGATGGATAAATATGGTTGTGATAAGCCAGACACTCGTTTTGGATTAGAAATTCAAAATATAGCCTCAACAGTGACAAATTCTGGTTTTAAAGTTTTTGACGATGTCTTGGCTCGCGAAGGTGTTGTTCGTGCTTTATGCGTACCAGGTGGTGGGACGTTCACTCGAGGTCAATTCGATAAATTGACTGATCTAGCTAAGAAAAATGGAGCTAAAGGTTTAGTTTGGATGAAGCAAGAAGCCAGCGGTGAAATCAATTCTCCGATTTCTAAATTTTTCACACCAGAAAAATTGAAAGAAATTTTCAAAGCTGTCGGTTGCACTGAAAAAGACTGTGCTTTGATCGTTGCTGATGATTACGATCCAGCCTGTGCAGCACTTTCAGCTTTAAGAACACATTTAGGTCGTGAATTAAAACTCATTGATTTTTCAAAATACAATTTCTTGTGGGTTGTTGATTTCCCACTGCTTGAATACTTTCCAGAAGAAAAACGTTGGTTCTCACGACATCATCCTTTCACGTCACCGACGGACGAGTTCTTTGATGATATGATTGCGAACAACGAAAAAGCCTATCCAAAAATGTTGGCGAAAGCTTACGATCTTGTATGTAATGGTTACGAGATGGGTGGCGGGTCAATTCGTATTTACCGAAACGAAATCCAACAAGCTATTTTCAGACTTTTAGGAATGAGTGAAGAAGAAACGAAAGCCAAGTTTGGATTTTTCCTTGAAGCCTTAAAGTATGGAACACCTCCGCATGGTGGTATTGCCTGGGGTATGGATCGTCTAGTGATGTTATTAACTCAGACCGAAGCGATTCGCGAAGTGATCGCATTTCCAAAAACGGCACAAGCTTCATGTTTGATGTCTGATTGTCCAAGTGAAGTCAGCCGTGATCAACTGAATGAAGTCGGTGTAAAGCTCAGCCCCGTTGCAGAAAAGTTTTTAGCTGATCGAAACAAAACAACTTAAACGAAAGTTGATCGTGAAAACACAGCAAGATCTTTATGTTATTACAGGTGGATCTAAAGGTTTAGGCAAAGCTCTTGTTGAAAGAGCTTTGGCGCAAAACCATTTTGTGGTATCCATTTCACGTACTCAAAATAAAGAGCTAAGGAATTCGAACTTAATTCAATTACAGCAGGACCTTTCAAAGTCATTTGAATCGATTGAAAAAAAACTGAATTCTTTTTTTAAAAAAATCGATTTTAAAAAGTATCGAAATATCTTTTTCGTCAATAATGCAGCTCAAATCGAGCCCGTTTCTGAAATTGGAAAACTTAATTCTTCGGACGTTGCTAAACACATACACTTGAACTACACCATGCCTGTCTTACTAACCAATTGGCTCATGGCAAAAAAAATGACGAACTCAGGAACGACTGTGTATGTTCAAATCAGTTCAGGGGCTTCAAATTTTGCAATTACGAATTGGTCGATTTATTGTTCAAGTAAAGCGGCGATTGAAATGTTTAATTCTGTGATGCAAATCCAGATCGCGAAATCAAAAAAAATAAAAGCTTTTACGTACAGCCCTGGGATTATGGATACAGGAATGCAATCTGTGATTCGAAGCTTTAAAAAATCTGATTTTCCTGAAGTCTCAAGATTTAAAGGTTATAAAAAATCAAATGAATTACGTTCGCCTGAGTCTGTGGCTGAACATTTGATGTCATTGATATCAAACCCGCAAAAATTGACAGAAAAATCATACTCCATCTAATTTCATCATTGTGATTCCTGTTTCTTCGACAGAAGTGATTTGATAAATTCCTTCGAGTGCTCGCTTGCCATTTTTTTTCTCTACGACAAGGATATAATCGACGGTCATGCCAATCAGTCGCCGAATAGATTGCAAGCTCCATTGCGGGGCTCCCATTTGAATGAGCATTTCCAAACGAAGGAGGGCTTCTGGGGCTGTTCTTGCGTGCATCGAACCAAAGCTACCTGAATGTCCTGTTGCTAAAGCCATCAATAAGTTCATCGCTTCAGCGCCGCGAATTTCACCAACAACTAAGCGATCGGGACGTAGTCTGAGAGCTCTTTTTAAAAGATCATTCATTGTCACATCGTTATTTTTATTGATCCCATCGGTTCTAGTAAGTAAAGAAACACTCATTGGATTACATAAATGCAGCTCTTGAGTATCTTCGATGATAACAAGGCGTTCATATTGTGGAATTTCATTGATCATAGCTTGCAGTGCACTGGTTTTTCCAGAACTGGTTCCGCCAATCATTAGAAAGTTTTTTTGTTCTGAGATCAGCTTTTGAATAAGATGGTATTGAGTTTCAGAGCACCACTGAGATTGATAAAGTTTTTCCAGAGTCCAAATATGTTCAGGTTGTTTTCTTATGGATAATAAATGATGACCACGAGATAAATCAGAAAAGATCAGCGTATATCTGAATTTTCCAATTTGTGTTTCAATAAATGGTTTTTCTTTATTCATGTAAGACTGACATAATTGTGAAATTCGCTCGATACATTGGTTGTAAGTCGAGTGATCAAAAAAACGATCAGGATGTTTTTCGAGGCGGCCATGTCTTTCCACAAAAATAGATTCTGGGTTGTTGACTAAGATCTCTGTGACGGTTGAATCTGCTAATAAGTCCTCAAGAGGACCTAGTTTTTCGATTTCAGCATGAACACGCATTTTACAAAGGTCAGTAAGAGTTTTCGTTTTCTCTAAAATAATTTGTTGTAATTTTTGTTCTTTATAAAGAGTGTTGTTTTCAATTTCCCAATCACTATCTAAGAATTGTTTTTGAGTATTGAAAATATTTGCCAGAACATTTGAAACGTCTTCGTTCATAGTGTTACTCCATCAGTTCTGGGGTGACAAAAATCACAAGTTCTGTGCGGTTTTCTAAAAACTCTTCACTGGCAAAAAGTTTACCGAGCAATGGAACATCTTTTAAATAAGGAAGACCTTCATTTGCAGTTCCAGATTCATTTTTAATTAAGCCTGATAAGGCGATCGTTTTTGATTGGATCAAGTCAAAGTGGCTCATCACCTTGTGCTCGTGCATTGCAGGAATTCCGTTGATTTCGCGACTTTTATCAATTGATGAGATTTCAGTTTCTAATTCTATACTCATTTGCCCGATGGAGTCGATCAAGGGTTTGATTTTCAACGAAATACCATATTTTTTCCAAATTACTGTTTGATAGCTTTTGGAATCACGAGTCACTATTGGAAATTCTCCGCCTGCGAAAAATTCTGCCGATTTTCCGGTCCTACAAATTAGATTCGGAGATGCAAGAATTTTCATGTCACCACTTTTCTCATAAGCACGGACTTGTAAATCAAAAGGCTGTAGACCTTGAGACTCAAAGTTCAAAACTTGCGTGTTGTAGCTTTCGGGCCACTTGATACCAAGGCTTCGTGTCAGCTCTTTTTTGACTTCTGTAATTTGTATTTTAACGCGGACATTGTCGCCAATATCTATTTTTTGTTTATTTTCAACAACGAGGAGGCCTACTTTTTGTAAGATTTCCTTTTGAGTTTGAAAGTCATCTTTCGTCGTTAAAAAAACTTTCCAAAGCGGATTAAAAATAATTTTCAGGGGGGTTATGCTGTTTTCCCTGAAATAAGTTGCATACCAAGATTCGATTTCTGATTGTGTTTTCTTTTGAATAGTTAGACCTAAATTAATATAAGCGCTTTGATCACGCATAGATTGAATTATTTTTTTAAATTCTGAAAGATCTAGAATTTGCCCTTTCAGACAAATCGTATTTTCACAAAATCCAACCGTGATATTTGCAAATTTGAAGGATAATTTTTGCCATACTTCAAATGAAGATTTATACCCCACCGGAACAACATAAATAATCTTCATCTGTCCATCAATTTTGACTTTGCATCGTCCAAGCGACTGCGGTTTTAAAAGCAGTCCTCGCGATGAGGACTCTGCTTTCAGAATCGGTGAATTCTCAATCCATATTTTGTGCAGAACCCGAGGTACTGGATAATCTTCGCCAAGCTCGATGATAATTGTTTCAGGATTGTTCGCTGAAATTTTCTTGTAGATATTTGCTAACGTGAATTGGGCCATCGCCAGTATTAAAATGACAGTTAGAATTTTTTTCATACAGACTCATACTGCAAAATATATAATGCAGTTAAACTATGATGTTCGTAGATTGCGTCCGATATTAGAATCTTGTCGGATTTAGATCGAATTACGGCAAGTAAAACAGAACTCGAACACCTTCATTATGAACTTCAGTATGGTTTTCGATTTCCATGCGTCCACCGAGAGCTTTTATGAGCGTGTTACAAATCGTCAGTCCTAAACCCATACCAACAGAATGATTCATGACATTTTCGTCCAATTGAAATGGCTTTAATATCTTATCTAAAATATTTTGAGATATCTGAGGTCCTTGATTTTGTATTTTCAAGACAAATTGTCCAGTTGCGGACAGACTTGATTGAATAATTATTTCACTTTGAACTTTTCCGAACTTTGTTGCGTTATGCAGAGCGCGCATGATCGCTGTCCTCAGTAAAATGGGATCTGACTTTAAATCTGTAGCTTTAAAGTCAAATTTAAGAATTTGATTTTTTGTTTTAAGCGATAATGCGATTTCACTAGGTAGTTCAAAAAATAAATTGTCGATTTTTATTTTTTCGGTTTTTATTGAAATGAGTCCAACATCTCCTTTAACTATAAATAAAACATCATCAACGATGCTTTTTAGTTTTTCAGAGGATTTTAAAATCCGCGAAGTAAATAAATTTTGTTCGTCGGATAAAATAGTTTCTTTCAAGAGACCTGCAAAGCTCAAAATCGTGGTGAGTGGGGTTTTAAGTTCGTGATTGATCAAAATCATGAATTGTGATTTGGCTTGATCTAGAATTTGTAATTCTTTAAGAGCTTTTTCAAGTTCACTATTTTTTTGCTTCAGCTCTTCTCGAAGCCTGTATTTTTCAAGCGCTTGATCCACTGTATTCTGAAGATCGATGGGATCCCAAGGTTTAGTCAGATATCTGTAAATTTGTCCTTTGTTGACGGCACCAATGACAGAATCAATATCTGTATAACCCGTCAGTAATAAACGAATAGTTTCTGGGTGCGTTGCAATTGATTTTTCTAAAAATTCAACTCCAGTGATCTGTGGCATTCTTTGATCTGAAATAATCACTGCTAATTCGGGATATAAGTCGAGGTATTCGAAGGCTTCCTCTGGAGTGAGAGCTTTTAGAACGTTATATTTTTTTCTAAAAATTCTTTCCAGAGCATCTAAATTATCGATTTCGTCATCAAGACACAATAAATAGGGTTTAGGTTTAATTTTTTGCGCATCGTCAGAGTTCAATTCAGATGGAGTCATCTCAAGAGCATATCGAAGCCCAACTTGTGGGTCCAGCAGGACAGGGTCGAGTCAGACTATGGTCAATATCTGTTTCAGACCTAGGACTAAATTTCTAGCCCGACTCTCTATTCGTCGCAACATTCTGACGAAAAATGATACGATAAAAGAGTTATATCAAAGATATCTACTCATGTATGTAGGAGACCGTATGTCGTTAAAATTATGTTTAAACCGCCTATTTAAATTAAAGATATGTCTTAATTTTGTAGGAGTGTTTTTGTTCTCTATCCTCGCATACAATGCAAAAGTTCAAGCACAATATGGTGCAGGCTACGGCGGTGGCGTTCAAGCAGGATTTGCAGCTGGTGTAGGATATGGCGGCGGCTACGGCGGCCAAGGAAATTGGGGTTCAGGAGTTTGGGGTGGGCAGCAGCAATGTGCTTACAATCAACGAGCAGGTTCTGGCGCCACAGATATGTCAGACGATGAAAAAGAACTTCGCAGTAAAATCAATTCAATTCAATCAGATTTAAAAAAGAAAAAATCAGAAAAAACAAAATTTGAAAGTGAAATGAAATTTGCTCGAACTCGTTTAGAGAAAATTTTTGATTCAGAAGTTCTCGATTTTTTATTGGATACACACGTTCAAAATGATTATCAATGTGATAAGTATAAAGACTTTAACGGACTCAATTGTGAAGCTCAAAAAGGAACTGCGACGGCACAGGCTGTGGATGCTGACGGTAAGCCAATTGCACCCGTTGAGACAGATTGCGGTAGCAAAATTGAAGTGACTCCGGCTAAATTAAAATTAAATTGGAATAAAGGTAAAAATTATTGTGCGGCTGCAGGCGTTTCAGCAAATGGTAAAGCTGACGGTGGAAAAATTTCTGCATCGATTTGTTCGGATGAAACATTACGCCCTGAAGATCGTAAACGTAGTCTTTATACTCCGGCAGAATGTGGTAAATATTTAAATGACTATCGTAAAAATAAAATTTTAGCAGATAACGCACAATCAAAAATTAATCGTGCTGAGGATGATTTAGAAGCACGTCGTGCAGCTGTCAGTGATGCTCGCGAGCGAGCGAAATTAGATCGTGAAGATCGTCTGCGTAATCAAACTGAATCTGATTACTGTGCGGATTGTGAAGAAAGTAATCGTGGGTATTCATATAAACAACCAAAGCGTGACTGGGTTTCAATCATCGGACAAGTGGGCCTGGGTTTAGGTTTAGGTTTTATTGGTAAAAGATACGACGAAGCTGCCATGGAATACCAAGCTCAACTTGGTTACCCTCCACAACAGGGTTACCCAACAGCAGTTTCAATGGGTTTACCTTATATATTAGGTGGAGCTTACGGAGCGATTTACGGAACTCAAGGCCAAGGTGGTTTTGGATGTTCTGGTCAAGGTGGTTTCGGTCAAGGTAACGGAGCCTATGGTCCTTACGGCCCAGGCGGTGCTTTCGGATATCCTCAAGGTATGTTTGGCTCGCCATGGGGCGGTGGAATGTATCCTCCAGGTATGTATCCAGGTGGTAACATGGGTGGTCCAAATGGCGGATGGCCAGGCGGAACAAACGGTGGATTTGCAATTAATGGAATGATGAACGGTATGGTCAACGGCGGATATATGCAGCCGGGTTATATGGGATCGATGGGAGCCATGGGTAACATGGGTGCTATGGGTAACGGATATATGATGCCAGGTTATATGGGATCGATGGGAGCCATGGGCAACATGGGTGCTATGGGTAACATGGGTGCTATGGGTAACGGATATATGCAGCCGGGATATATGGGATCGATGGGAGCCATGGGTAACATGGGTGCTATGGGTAACGGATATATGATGCCAGGTTATATGGGATCAATGGGCGCCATGGGTAACATGGGAGCAATGGGAAATATGGGTGCGATGGGAAGTATGGGCATTGGTACATACATGAACAGTCCGCAATTTATTCAGCAGCAAATGCAAATGCAACAACAACAAATGCAAATGCAGCAACAGTATTACCAAGCGCAAATGCAAGCACAGATGCAAGCTTACCAACGTCAACAAGCAATTCAACAGCAAGCTATGCAAGTACAGCAAGAAATTGCACAATTACAAATGCGTTTGCAAATGTTGTATTCTGGCGGTAGTTTTTCTGGCGGCGGTTATTACGGTGTAGGTGGTGGTGGTTCAGTAGGTGGTGGTGTAGGTTATGGTGCAGCAGCGCCAACTCCGGGCACTCCATACAATCCAGGTGGAACTCAAATAAATTATCCACAGCCTTACAATCCAGGAACGCCTGGTACACCTTATAATCCAGGTGGTAGCCAAGTGACAGTGCCGGGACCAGGACGAGGACGATAATATTTACGAAATTAGAAATTGCTACGATAGTCACACACATTTTTTAGCAACCGGAGAGACCCAACTGGGTCTCTCTTTAAATTTTCTGCGTTCCGAAATTCAAGTTTCAGAAATTAGAACTCAGCCGCACTATTTACGCTCAAACTGGTTGGTCGGTTTTGGTTGGGACCAAAACTTGTGGTCAGAAAAAAAAATGCCACATCGAAATACGTTAGATCATTATTTTCCAGACAGACCTGTTTTTTTCTCTCGAATTGATGGACATAGTTCTTGGGTTAATTCTCTAGCGATCAAAGAATTTGAAAAAATGGGATATGATTTTAATTCTGAAATTACGGTTGGAATTATTCACCATGATTAAAACTTACCAAACGGAGAGTTGTCGGATC
>JBPOIE010000055.1:0-7457 GCA_052034855.1 Bdellovibrionota bacterium
ATCATGCTATCCACAATTAGAAAGATTAAAGTCATATTATGATTCAAATTTTAGACGAAAACAATTTTTTTTACACAATTCATAAACCAGCAGGTTTTTCTGTTCACAATGAAACACCCAGTGTTCTTGAGTTTATAAAAAAACTTGGAAAACCTGATCATTTTGTCAATCGCTTAGACCTTGAAACAAGCGGCCTGATGATTATTGTAAAAGATCCCAAATATCATGCGCCCCTCAGTGAGTCGCTGAGCCATGGAATTAAAACATATCGCGCCCTGCTGCGCGGCGAAGTCAAAGACAAAACAACCCTCGTCTGGGATCGTCCTTTGACAGATAAGTCCGAGGGCCGAAAAAATCCTCAAGGAGCCACCAAAGACCGCGTGCCTTGTCGAACCGAGGTGCGAATTTTACGAAAAAACAAATATCTGACTGAAGTTTTTGCTGAAATTAAAACAGGGCGTCAGCACCAGATACGTAAACATGCAGCTTTAGCCAATCATCCTATTGTTGGCGATAAACGCTATAACGATCCTAAGTACAACGAAAAAATTTTTAAAATGTTTTCATCGGAAAGGCTCTTTTTACATGCTGAACAGCTTGAATTTCAGTTTCAGAGTCAAAACTATAAATACACTTCAGTTGATTTTTCATTAGATCATTTTTTTGAAATTTGATACATTTGATCCGTATGAGAATAGTGCCTTTTACCACTGCAGATATCGAAGCTGTGACAAGCTTTACGGACGCCCACATTGGCGTAAATTATTACACCTTATCTGAAATGACCGCAAATCAACAAAAGTCAGTAGCCAAAAATGGTGACATTACGTCTTTTATTTTAAAAAATGATTCAAATCAAATTTGTGGGTTACGACTTGCATACCCTCCAGGAAATTGGGCACATGGAAAAGGTTCAAAATTACGTCCTGACCTCTGGCCTTTTCAACTGCAGGAAGCTGCTTATTTTCAAAGTCTTTTTGTAACTTCAGAGGCTCAAGGACTTGGTTATGGACCAGAACTTTCGGCGCAGTCCATCGCCATTTTTAAAAAACTTGGTGCAAAAGGAATTGTCACACACTGTTGGAAAGAGTCTCCGAATAATTCTTCGTTTCGCTATTTAGAAAAAATGAATTTTAGAACTATGATTGAACATCCGAATTATTGGATTGATATCGATTACGTATGTACTCGTGATGGCAACCCGTGCCGTTGCACGGCACTTGAAATGATCAAGGAGCTCTAATGACTGAAGCCTATTGGCAAATCAACCTCAGTAAAACAAAAGCGCAAACGACCCGACAAGAATTTGATGTTTGCATTATTGGCGCTGGAATCGCAGGAATCTCCACGGCTTATTGGCTCGAAAAAAATAATCCTCATTTAAAAATTGTCATGATTGATAAAAATCATTTAGGTGCTGGGGCCTCGGGGCGAAACGCAGGGTTTGTGACCTGCGGATCAGCGGAACATTTTCAAAAACTGATCAATTCGTTTGGTCTGGAACGCGCCACAGAAATCTGGAAATTTTCTGAAAAAAACAGAGACTTAGTCCTTTCTGAGATTATTCAAAATCAATATTCTGATTTTGATTTCAAATTGACAGGATCATGCACTGTTGCGGCAACACCCGCTGATTGGGATCGCTATCAAACACTGGCGAAAACGATGACAGCTGCGGGGATTGATGTTGAATTGATCGATGAGCCTTATTTAAAACAAAACTATGGGGTCACAGGTTTTTCAGGAGCACTTCAATATCTCCATGATGGCGTCATTCATCCCATTAAACTTTTGGAAAAAATAAAATCAAAACTCAGAAATACTGAATTTATTTTCGGCGAAGACATTCAAAGTATCCAATCTGAAAAAAATCAACACTCAGTTCAACTCCAAACAAAAACAATTTCATGCGAGAAAATTTTCAGTTGTTTGAATGGATTCACCGCTGATGTTTTATCAGAATATAAAAAATTGATTGTGCCACAACGAGGACAAGTGATTTTAACTGAACCACTGCCCGCTTTTGTGAAGGGCCCCTGTTATTTGACGAAACACTTATGTTATTTTAGACAATTACTCACTGGTGAACTTCTGGTGGGAGGATTTCGGAATCATGATCTTGAGAATGAAAATACAGCTCAAGATGCGATCACAGAAAAAATTCAAGCGGCGCTGAATGAGTTTACGCGTAGTTATTTTAACAATACAAAAAATGTAAAAATCAATTACCGCTGGAGCGGAATCATGGGCTTTACTCCGGATGGTCAAATGATCATTGGTGAACTACCCGATCGAAAGAACTTTTTCATTATGGGTGGTTGTTCGGGTCACGGAATGGGCCTCAGTTTTCATGCCGCGAAAGTTTTGGCTGAGTCTTCAACTGGCGGCAAAATACCCGAGCAATTTCGCATCGGGCGATTTTAGAATTTTGACAAAACTCAACTTATGCAATAGCCAGAAAAATATATGTTGCTGAACTCACATTGATATTTGTCGCAGCAACTTGGTTAACTATAAATCCTGACGAATCTGAATCAATCGAATCGTTCGTTGTGACTTCAGCAGTAGTTCCATTCAAACTGAAATGAGGATCATTACCCGCTGGGGTTCCACGTGTAGCATCCCAAATGTACCAATCACCTGTTGAATCAATTCTTTTAATCATGACGAATCTTGCGCTTGATGAAAAGCCACACGCGATCACTTTTCCAGAAGTCCCATCACCAGTGTAACTTCCGACTTTACTGACTCCTGCTCGTGTTGCAAACAAATGTGCCACGTATGTTTTGGAAGTATCAAAATTGACATAATTTGTGCCAACTGAAAAAACAGTCGATGTTGGAGAAGTGCTATTCCAAGCCGAAGTTCCATTACGAGAGTCTGTCGTATTTAAAAACACTGCACCAGACGCTGGGGAAGACAATCCACTGTGATAAACAAACCAGTATCCTGCAGCTCCACCTTCTGTTGGCGATGTTCTTTCTTTCACTATTATCATTTCAGGTGTCACTGTTAAATTATGAGAAACAGTTCGAGCTACGCCAGTTCCTGTATATGTAACCATATCAAAAAAACCTGGAGCTCATTTAAATTCGTACGAAACAGTTTGCGCATTTGCCCAACCTGCAGCATAGACCCCTTACATTCGGTCAAAACCATAAGAATAAGCACCCTCAGCAGACGTCGCTGCAGTTTGCAAATAATTATTGGTTAATCGACAGGTCGTATATGGAGTAACAGCGTTTGCTCTTTGTTTTGAAATTAAAAAATCGACTGGGAATCCAGAACTTGAATTCGCAATTCCTGCACCGTTGAGGGCTTGATCTGCGACGCTAAATACTTCAGTCCCGCTTGTTGGTGGCTTATTCGGTCGTCGAATCGCCATATAAATATAAGTATCTCCTGCGGTCCCGTTCGTGTGAGAAAAACCAGTTGAAAGTAGGCCAGTGATTCCATAAGCCGCTTCAGCGGCGGGCGAATTCGCTTGAAGATTCAGTGTTGCACCTGTTCTATCAACGTCCCAACCTTTCATCGAGTCTGCAATGTTCCAACCATCTATACCATTTGTTCTTTTATATAATAGAAATTGTGGTTCCCAATCTAAATTCACATTCTGAGCCGATACAGTACTGGTAAATGTGCCACATTTTATGAGACCCGTCGAAGCATCAGTATCATGCGCAAAAAGATAAGCCACATAAGTTCCCGCATTCGTATTTACATCCGCGTGCGTCCCCAAACTAAATACGCTTGAAGTCGGTGCTGTACTATTCCATACCGTTGCATTTGTTGTTTTTGCAGCAGTGGTATTCATGATTAAATTTTCTGTATTCGCAATGCCATTGTGCCAGACAAACCAAGCACCTGCTACGTCCAAACGTTTGACCATTATCATGCCAGGCGTAATTCCTAAATTATGTGAAATCGTTCGATTTGCACCATTCCCAGTGTAAGTCACAATATCAAAAAACTTATTCGCTTCTCGGAATGTCCAAGATGAAAACTTATAACCACTCGTGTTGACATTAATCCACGAAGCATTAGCTCCTAAAGTAAATCCGTTTGAATTAAACGCTGTAAGTGCATCTGTTAGTACTCCCACTCTGGCATTTTGGGCTTGAGTTCCATCCGTCTCTAAATAATTGTTAATTCCACGAACGGTATCGAAAAGCATATGTTCGGGATTATTCGAACGACATTTGATCCAAACAAGACCACCCTTCGTCGAAAGATCTATTCCATTATTTATAGATTGAATAGCGTCTGTACCTGTATAGAGGTAATTACTAAACACATCATCCACATAAATCTGCGAAGAAGATCCGGATCTCTTCTTCATCATCAACACATTAAAAATGGCGTGCGCTTGTTCAGTCTTAAGAACAATTCCCGATAGAATTAAACTCGACATTCCTAATTGTTTTAGAAAATCACGACGGCTTGTACTAATTATAACGTCGCCGTTATCAAGTTGATGGATATTTTTTTTAAATTGTTTTTTTGCTCATCAGAGCCGTTTTCGACGTGATCTTTGAAATCTGAAAATTCTTGATCTGTTAGATTTCGAAGCTTTGAACTCACGACGACCCCTTCAATTTACTGTAGATTATCCATCATACTATAAATAACGGTAGTCCCGATCACGGTAAAAGTAAATAAAACATCTTTACTGGCAGTTGGCGCCACATTCCCGCCGGAAGTCTTGAAAGTTAATCCAGTGTGAGCGAACAAACATGTTCCGCTGTGTGCTGCAGTTCCAGACAACAGAACAGTATAAGCTCCACCGTCTCTCATATTTGAAAATGTAATCGTATTTGATCCGTTACATACAAAATTAATTATTTCTTGCTTATTACCATCATTCCCATCCAGCGTTGTAGATCCTGCAGATGTTTTTACAAATGTGGAGCCTTGAGCTAATTGACCTCTATCCGTCGATGCTGTTGTACGAGATGTTTGTGAACCCACGTTGATGCTTCCGGCAACTTCTAATTTTTGCGCTGGTGCATTTGTTCCTATACCGACGTTTCCACGAACAGCTGTACCATCATGTCCAAGAATAACGTTACCATATCCCATACTACCTGAACCACCCCAGACGATCACATCTGCACCGTAAGTAGCTCCGCTTGTTGAGTTACCTGCATTTAAATTGAGTGTACCACCAACATTCCCGAGGGGTCCTGGGTTGCCTGCATTACCAGCTTTAATTGTTAAGGATCTTCCAACAACATTGTTGGCAGGTGTTGGTATACTGATAGTTCGATCGCCACCAATCGATAACATAATGTTGCCAGCAACTTCAAGAGTCGCCGAAGGCGTCGTTGTTCCCACACCGACGTTGCCGGTAGCTCCGTCAATTCGCATCTTTTCTTGGCCGCCAACTGCGCCAATATTGAACTTAATGACGCCTGAGTTATTTCCGGCCGCCAATGTCAGTCCATTTGCATTGATTGAGGAGCGCAATAGCCCCCAACCACTTTGGAAATCACCACTTTGGGTATAGGCAGTGCCCGGCATGCTAAGCGTAAGCCCGTTAGTGCCATTCGATAAATTCAACATCGAACGAGCCAGAGTACCTCCATTTGAGTTCGTCAACGAGATGGTTGCGTCAGCATTTGCTGATTGTGCGACATCCAAAATAGAAGCCGGCGCCGTAGTCCCGATCCCTACATTACCACCCATAATACTCGCTGCATAACCTGCACCCGACTGAGTCACTGCTAAAGCTGTACTTGCTGAGCTTGTATTGTTCACCAAAGAACCAGTCATCGTGTCACCAGATTTATTTATTTTTCCAGAAATATCTGAACTGCTTACAGCTGTATAACCCAATGCCGTATTTACATCAGAACTTGACAGTGTACTAAAATCAGAAAGTTTTGAATTAAAAAGCGTAAAATCCGCACTTGATAAATATCCATCTGTTGTTCCGTTCGCTTTTGCAATTGTAATATTTGGTGTAGCTCCACCCGTTGACGACAGCGGTCCACTTGCTGTGACGCTAGTGACAGTACCAGAACTTATATTTACACCATTCACTTTGAAATTTCCTGAAACACTAATGTCACCGGAAACTTGTAATGCATATGATGGAGAAGCTGTTCCGATACCGACACGACCAAGTGAATTTACGACTAAACTATTCGTCGGTGCATTTCCTTCAATCCAAAATTGTGCTGCTCCGCCAGTTTGTCGAATTGCAAAGCGGTTTACATTTCCTTCATTTAAAATATTCCAATTCACTGATCCGGGTTGTGAAGTATTCAGATCAAGTCGTGGTTGTACTGCGTTTTCAATAATGATTCCATAACTGCTCGAGCTTGAATCAATTGTTAATTTTCCCGATGGAGCCGTTGTACCGATACCGACATTGCCACCCATGAAAGTGGCTGCTGGACCCGCTCCTGATTGTGTCACAGCTAAATTTGCACTGGCCGAACTGGCTGCAATCGATAATGATCCCGTCATCGTATCGCCAGACTTAGAAACTTTTCCTGAAACATCACTGCTATTCGCCGCCGTGTAGCCCAATGCTGTTGTCACATCAGTTGAAGTCATCGCTGAAAAACTTGCTAATTTATTACTGAACGTTGTCCAATCCGCACTTGATAAATAACCATCCACACTGGCAGTCGCTTGTGGAATTCCATATCCTGCTGCTGTCGTTGGCGTGTTAACTACTTTTGACCAATCAACACTGGAAATCATTGCACTTGTCACAGTGTTTGCACCTAAAACGATATTTGAACACAACCATGATCCTGTCGGGCTTGAAAAAGTTAAAGTTTGTCCAGCTCCACAATTCGCTGGCATTTGCGAGGCAAGAACAACACTTCCAACATTGGCAGGGATATAACCTAATGCGCCTGTCACATCTGCGGAAGCCATCGCAGAGAAATTTGATAGTTTTGAATTAAATGTAGTCCAATCCGCACTTGATAAGTAACCATCTGTTATTCCGTTAGCTTGGGTAATTGTGATGTTAGGTGTTGCACCACCTGTTGACGACAACGGCCCACTGGCTGTCACGTCAGTGACTGTACCACCACCTGTTGAAATATTCACACCATTCACTTTGAAATTTCCTGTGACATTAACATCACCAACAACATCAAGATTATACCCCGGAGATCCCGTACCGATTCCAACTTTTCCAGTCGCATCAATCACTAATCGATCAGCTGTTCCATTCGTCTTAAAGTTAATATTCGTTGGATTTAAATTAAATCCAGTCGAATTATTATTTGTGTAAATTGAAATAATCCCATTTTCCCAATTGTAAATTTCAAAATCTTTATTATTCACCCACGTTGGCGAACCTATTTGAACTCCATTTGAAATTTGTCCTGGGTTTTTAAAATGGATGGACGCAATATCAGAGGCTCCGGTTCCACCTTGATATATTGTTAATTTTGCAGTCGGCGAAGCAGTTCCAATACCAACATATCCACTAG
>JBPOIE010000123.1:0-20320 GCA_052034855.1 Bdellovibrionota bacterium
CCCTATGCCGCACCTAATGATCAATTAAAAATCAAAATTACTCGTGTTGAAAAAAACTTCCTTCTGGGTGAGATCATCGAGATTTTGACACCGAATCCGAGTCGAAGAACTGCTCCGTGTGAATACTTTGGCGCTTGTGGAGGTTGTTTGTGGCAACACCTTGCAGATGACGAACAACTCGCGCAAAAGGAACTCATTCTTAAGGATCTGTTTAAAAAATTCCTTCCCAATTTAGAATATCAACTTTTAGAAACCGTTTCTACTCCTGAAAAATTGGGATATCGAAATCGAATCCAGCTCAAGCAACTAGGACAAAAAGTGGGCTATTTTAAACATGAATCTCATGAAATTGTAGAAATCAATAATTGTCTGATATCAGAGCCCGCTATTCAAAAATATATTCCCGAGTTTAAAAATAAATTAAAACCAAGCGATAAATTAAGAAAATTTGAAATTAAAATAAACCAAAACCAAGGCGTCGAGCATTACCCACTCGGCGAACGAGGCGAGGGACTGGCTTTTTCTCAGGTCAATCGTTTCGTAAACCAAAAGCTTGTGGATAAAGTCGTTGAAATCATCTCAGAATTGAATCCTTCCGATATAACAGAGCTGTACGCTGGAGCTGGAAATTTTACTTTTCCAATAGCCTATAAACTTCCTAATTCAACAATTCAAGCTGTGGAATTAAGCTCAGAACTCACAAAATTTGCAGTTGAAAAAATAAAATTGGAAAAAAAGCACAAACAAATTACTTTCTTTACGACGAAGTCTGAAACATTCTGCCGAACCTCTTCTGCCCTCTCTGAAGAGCTGGTTTTACTAGATCCGCCGCGCTCTGGCTGCGATTCAGAAGTTATTTCTGTACTGGCACGAAAAAAACCAAAAACAATCCTTTATATCAGCTGCCATCCGGTCAATTTAGCGAGAGACTTACAAGCTTTAGCCGCCACATACAAAGTCAGTGAACTACAAATTTTTGATATGTTCCCGCAAACCGATCATTTTGAAACGCTGTGTTTGCTGACTCGGATAGAGTCTTGAACTATTGACGAATCAGCTCTGGATCCCTAGCATAACACTATGTTCATCAAATTTATCAAAATCATTTTTTATGTATCACTCATAAGTTTGATTTCATCCTGCGGGACGACTCAGAAGTTTGACGAAAACAAAGCTTCATTAAAAATGCAACTTGGAGTCTCACACCTAGAGAATGATAACTTACCACTTGCCCTTAAAGAGTTGCTAGAAGCCGAACAGCTTGACCCGAAAAGCGCACTCATTCAAAATAATTTAGGTCTTGTTTATTTTTTAAGAAAAAAAATGGACTTGTCATTAGCACATTATACAAAAGCGACAGAGCTGAATCCACAGTTCACTGAGGCTAAAAATAACTTGGCGCGAGTTTACATAGAGGTCAAACAGTACCAAAAAGCAGAAGTTTTATTAAAGCAAGTTGTTGAAGATCTCACTTATCCAAATCAGGCCTCAGCTTTTATGAATTTTGGCCTGATGAGATTTAATCAAAAAAGATTTATGGACGCGAAAACTTTATTTCGCAAAGTTTTAGAAAATGCACGCGAGTATTGCTATGCACAAGTGTATTTGGGCCGAAGCTTTTTGGAAATGGGCGAAAATCCCGACGCCGTTATTCAACTTGAAAAGGCAATACCGCTCTGTATTCCACGAATGGTTGATGAAGCTCACTATTATTCAGCGATTGCACATTATCGCTTAGGTCAAAAAGAAAAATCTCTGGCTCGATTTCAAGAGGCTGTTCGACTCTTTCCCGATGGTCCAAATGTACAAAGCTCAAAGCAAATGATTTTGATAATTAAAAAGGGATCCAAATGAAAATGACTGGTGAACTGCTTAAAGCAGAAAGACTCAAGCAAGATTTAAAAATATCAGACGTCGCATTTGCTTTGAAATTGGGTAACAAGGTTATACAGAACATCGAAGACGGCGATATCGAATCCCTACCAGCAAAAACTTTTGTTCGGGGCTTTGTTAAAAGCTATGCAGAGTTTTTAAAGTTGGATGCGGCAGTTGTTCTTAAGCAGTTTCAAGAAGAAATGGGTTCAACGAGTCCCGTCCCTAAAATTCCTCCCCCTCTGTCTCCACAACAAGCTGCTGCAGATTCAGAAAAAAAAGAGCCTGCTTCAATACCTCAAATCAACGAAAATATGCAGTCTGGACTTACAAAAAACCATATCGTTGTCTTTGCTTCTGTGACTTTAATCGTTGTCACGCTTGCTCTTGTAAATCACTTCATCAAAAAATATTCAAAAGAAAAAGCCGCTGTGACTGAGATTGCCCCGACCAGCTTGCCGCCCGTAAATTCTGTCGTTTCTTCAGCTGATCAACAACTGGCTAATCTACAAGTCATGAATCAGACAGTTCCTGCAAGCGCCGACGACACGGCGCCAATTGATGTCAGCGCCGAAGTTGCGACAACTCAAGCAAATCAATCGGCTTCCGTCGAAAAAAATACTTCTACTGAATATGCACCGCTTGGCAAATCGAACGGGAAACCTGTCGAAGTTCTTATTGAGGCTAAAAAAGATATAACCATAGAGTATGCTAAGGGTAGTTCAACATTTTTTGAAAAAGTGGCAGTCAAAGAAAACACGTATCAAATCATTCGTTCACAAAGCGGATTACATTTAAGAGGTGCTGATGGTTCGCATTTTGTGATGACAGTGAATGGAATTGTGCAACCGACAACGAAAACTAAGCCTTTTCAAATCACGTTTTAAAATGCCAAAGCAACTGAACCCAGAGAAAATACTTTGGGCCTCATTATTATTCAAAATTATACTGGCTTTGTACTTACCCGTATTTGGTGACGAATCCTACTATTGGTTTTGGGGCCAGCATTTACAATTGAGCTATTTTGATCACCCCGGAATGGTGGGTTGGTTGACTTGGCTTGGCTCGAAACTGACCGTCTTTCCATTTGCATTTATGGTTCGCTGGCCATTTATTGTCTTGGGGACTTTGAGCTTTTTCTTATTTATTAAGATCCTGCGTCAGCTTAAACAAGAGCCTAAGTCCATTCATTGGTTATGCATGTTCTATCTGATGAATCCAATGCTTGGATTAGGTAGCATTTTCGCGACCCCCGATGTTCCACTTGTTTTTTTCTGGTCGCTGTCCTTTTGGCTTACTCTTCAAATCATGGCCACGCAGAAAACAGTTTACTATGTTTTGTTGGGTTTAGCATTAGGCTTGGGCTTATGCTCGAAGTATCACATCGTGCTTTTCCCAATTTCAATTCTGTTATCCCTTGCCTTATCAAAACAAATTTCTGTCATCAATCCCAAAAAATTATTGCTGACGGTATTGTTCGGCCTCATTTTTTCGATGCCCGTTATAGTTTGGAATTACAATAACGACTGGGCTTCATTTGCATTTCAATTGAATCATGGCTTTAACGGAAAAAGATTTACGATTTTGTGGTCGCTGACTTATATATTGGGGCAAATATTTATCTTTAATCCAGTTCTTTTATTCCAAGTTTACAAATCTCTTCGCGATAGCCTTTCCTGCAAAGCTGGGGTCTTTCAGTGGGGATTTTTTTTAATCAGCTCCTTCAGAGCTTCTGTCGAGGCAAACTGGCCGGTGACAGCACACGTTCAGGGTTTAGCAGGACTAAGGCTAGATCATAAAGTCAAAAAATGGAGCTTTGGTTATTACCTAGCGATATGGACACTACTCGTCGGATTTTTATTCACAGACTTTGGCAAAAATAAATTTGATAAAATTCCAAATAGTATCGCTGCTGATAAAATCTGGAATAAAATTTCTAGTTACTCACCGATCTATGGTCCCACTTATCAAATGTCTTCCTTATTGCATTTGATTTCAGGTCAGCAAATTCTTAAGCTCAATGAACTCAGTCGATTTGATTTTTATGATTCAGGAATATTTCCAAGGCCTGTAGAGAAAACTTTTTACGCGTTAAAATATGATATCTCGACGTGGCCAGAATGGCTCGAGAACAAGAATCCTGAAATAGAAAAAGTTGAAACTATTTCGGACTATAACTTGGCGCTTTACCGGATTTCGTATGAATAGATTTTTTAGCTTAATAACATTTTTTGTAATTTGTTTTCTTATCTATGCCTTTTATGTTTCTCAGTTTGAATTTCAACTTTTTAATAGCAGAAACATGAGAAGTCGGTTTTTTTATGATTACAAACTTGTTGAAAATATTCATACACAGTATTCCTTGGGCTCCGGCACACCGACAAGCATTGCCGATGAGGCAAAACAATCTAGACAGGATTTTCTACTCTTCACTGATGTGGGGACACAGCTAGAAATTGAAAACGATAGATATCAAAATCGCATAGGCCTGTTATTTGGTGAAAAAACGATCGGAGAAACTTATCGTGAAATCACCTACAAAATGAATAAGACCACGACTCGATATGATTTAAAAATTGAATCACCCGCACCTAGATTAGGTTTTGACCTAAAACACCTAGAAAATACCGATGCTGATGGTATCGAAGTCATTAATCTTAAAAATCTGAGCCAGAAGTCTTGGGAAAAATCAAAAATTTCAACACTATGGAGTTTGTTGCTCTATCCATTCAACCCAAGACTTTCTCTGATGAGACTTTATATCGAACCACTCGACGAACTCAGAATATTCGATCAAATTAGTCAAAAAAGAAAATTTTCTTTATTTATGGGATCTGAAGCTTCTGCCCGTGCCATACCAATTACAAACCTGATCATGAAGTTCCCCAGCTATGAACGAATTCTCAGCGTTGGGTCGCAACATTTGCTTTTAAAATCGGAACTCAGCGGAAATATTGAGGAAGACAAAAAAACTATCATTAAGGCCTTAAAAGAAGGTCAATTTTACATTGCCTTTGACGAGCTTGGCGATCCGGCCGGATTTGAAACATTCGTGATTAACGGAAAAGAAAAAAAGCATTTATTCATGGGCGAAACTATCAATTTTAAAAATGATCAAACTCTGTATTATAAGCTTCCCGCTGAGCCAAATATTTTTTTTGAAGTTGTTCTTTTTAAAAATGGAATTCGCGTCGACCATCTGAATACTTTCGAGGGTGTATTTAAAATAAAAACACCAGGGGTCTATAGAATTCAAGTTCGACTCAGTCCTCGCTTGCCTTTACCTGACGCCGTGAAATGGCTAACGTGGATCTATACAAATAATTTTTATTTTGAATAATTCACGGAATTAAAATTTCAGCCGAATCCACAATTTGACACTGACACGACAAGCGCTCGAGATTGGAAAAACCTCTTTCAGTAGCGCGATCCATTTCAAGCTCAGTTCTTTCCAAAAAGGCAGCATCATTTTTTTGAATAAGAACCCGACATGTCGTGCAAGTCCCAAAACCACCACACGACTCCGAAATGCTTATTTTATTTGCTCTGAGTAGATCTAGCAGGTTTTGTTCACCCTTAAATTCAATTATATGCGGTTCAGTCAGAGTTTGTTTTCTAACGATCAGTGTTTTAGTTGAATCTTCCATGAATTGTATGTATCAAAAATAGTATGAGATTCATAGCTTTTGACTTAGAAACTACAGGAACTGTACCCGGTGTTGATCAAATCGTTGAAATCGGTGCGGTCTTATTCGTTAACGGACAAATTGAGTCTGTATTTTCAACTCTTGTCGACCCACAACGCTCTATGCCAGCTGGTGCCTCTGCCGTGAACGGTATCACCGATGATATGCTGATCGGTAAGCCTAAAATTGATAGCCTTCTACCGTCATTTGCGGAGTTTTGTGGTAATGATCTGATGGTTGCCCACAACGCTCCTTTTGATACGCAGTTCTTAGTTGCAGATATCAAAAAACATGAAGCTCCTGCCCCGAAAGGCACTGTTGTTGATACATTAACAATTTCAAGAAAAGTATTCCCTGGAATGCCAAATTATAAACTGGGTACGCTCGTTCAACATCTCAAAATTCCAACAACGGATTTTCATCGAGCCGAAGAAGATGCTTCTTACTGCGGTTACATGTTTTTAGAAATGATCAAAAGAATTTCTGTTGGCGGAAAACCTCCACAGCTAGAAAATTTAATTTCTTTAACTGGAAAGCCTGAGTTTAAATTTCCACAAATCATACGCTACCCAAAACAAATGGGGTTTTCTTTATAAATTGATTATTCCTTTGCCGAGTGTGAAATCGGATATCGGCGGCCGCGTCCAAATGAATGTGAACTGACTTTTAATATCGGTGGCGCTTGCCATCGTTTAAATTCGGTTTTCATCAATTTTGATATCAACCAACGATCAATATCAGTTTTTACTTTTTGTTTTTTCTCGACGATTCGAATAACTGCGGCATCCAGCTGATCGTATTCAGGCAGAGAGTCCTGGTCTTTTTGATTAGGCCGCAACTCTGCGCTTGGTGGTCGATCAATGATAAAATTCGGAATGATTTCAGATTGATGATTATAAAAGCGGGCTAAATCATAGACCTGTTTTTTGGTCAGATCTCCGATGGGAGCAAGGCCACCGCACATATCACCATACAATGTCGAATAGCCTGTGGCATATTCTGACTTATTCCCTGTAGATAATAAAAGACTTCCCGTTAAATTAGAATAAGCCATTAAATACATTCCACGAATTCGAGATTGCATATTTTCATGAACAATTGAGAAATCCTTAATTTCAAAGGCTCCATCAAAAATATTTTTGATGTGTTCGAAAGTGGACTGAATTGAAATTTCTTTCAAACTACAACCGATATTTTTTGCCATTTGTTGGGCGGACTGAAAGCTTTCGGCGATATTGAATTGTGTTGGCAAAGCAAACAATGCGACATTTTGCGGGCCAAAAGCATCAACAGCTAAAGCGGCCACAACGGCGGAATCAATTCCACCGGATAAACCCAAATGAACTTTATTGTGCCCCGTTTTTTTGGCGTAATCTCTGAGTCCCAACACTAATGCTTTATGTAGTTGCTCTGTCGCAGTTTCTTTTTTCAAACGCGAATGCCAAGATTGTAATGTATTAATATCAAAAACATTTGAATCTTCTTCGAACGATAACATTTGAAATATTTTTTTCCCCGCTTTATCAGTTAAAAAACTTTGGCCGTCATAGATCAACTCGTCCTGAGCGCCGACTAAATTCACGTAAGCCACTGGTGCTTTAAAGTTTTTGGCCGTTTGAGAAACAACATACTCACGCTCTTTGAGCTTTTCGATGTAAAATGGAGAGGCACTCATGTTGATAACAAGATCAATTTTTTGTTTTTTTACTTTTTTCAATGGGTTTTCTACATATTCAGAGGTACGACTCTTATTTTCCCAAGCCCAAATATCTTCACAAATAGTCAAAAAAAATGTTTTTCCATTCAGTTTAAAAAAATTATTTTTTAAGTTTCCTTTTTCGATAAATCGCGCTTCGTCGAAAACGTCTCCCGTGGGTAGAAGTTCTTTGTGGAAAGTTTGAATTATTTTATTTTTTCGACATAAAAATGCTGTGTTAAAATAGGGTCTTCCTTTGCGATTTTCATTTTTTTCAAATCCACCAATCAGGACGTGCACACCTTGCGGAATGCTTTTCAAAATTTCTTTGAGTGCTTTGTTTTGTTGATCAACTAGAACTGAGCGCTCCAGAAGATCAAAAGGGTGATATCCAAACAAAGAGGCTTCTGGAAAAACGATCAGTTCTGCTTTTTTTTCTGAAAGCCTTTGGATATTTTCTAGAATGATTGATTTATTAAATTCGAAATCTGCTAACTTAGAATTAATTTGTGCTAGGGCTATGCGCATGATTCAGATCCTTTTCAGGAATCATCTTACGCCCTGTGAAGCCATCTTGGTAGCCATGAAAATAAGAAATTTCTGTTTCTGGAAATTTCCAGCAGTAGTAACCCTGTCCATTGTCAAAGTCGGCCAGCCACAACCCTTTAGGTCGACCGCCAAGACGTTCCATTTTATTTTGCCATTGAGAAATCAGTTGGTTGATTTCGTCTTGAAATTCGAGTGCTCGTGCACATTTTTTATCAGGCAAGGCTTCGACACAGGCCACTAAATACTTTACTTTTTTACTGACGTCTTCAGTGACACGATAAACTAAAGGCAGAAGGTTTTGTGCCTCTGACAAAGTAAAAGTACGTGTTTTTTGATGCCCCACTATTTCAATCAAAAAAATCTCCAGATTTGAAAGTCTCTTATTGGATAGTTATTGATAAGTTTCAATCACGAAATTCTAAATTGTATATTCTATAAATAATAAGTCTAAATGACCTGTAATTAATAACAGATATGCTTGTTTTTCAGGTGATTTAATCAGAGTTTGAGTAGTTCATTACTTGACCGCCAAAGAAGACAATCAGTGCGATAACCATGCCCCCAATAATAAGCCATTTAAGCATTGAGCCAAAGCCAAAATTGGTGTCTTTATCTGAACTTTCAGCCGCAGGTTTACGCTCTGGGGCAATGACAGCATTTTTACGAGGACCTGGTCGAAATCCTTCATCAGGAGCTACTTTTGAGATTGTTTTTACTGAGGGCTGCCTTTGTTCTCGTTTTGAGTTTTTAGAGACTTCGTCATACATCTGTCCGCTCACTATGGCCTTATAGCGATTATATCTATACTCCGTTCGGTTAGCGCCACCCGAGCCCGCTGAACCAAAAGCACTTTGCACTGGTTGGTCATCTTCTATAATTTTAACTTTGCCGTTTGCAGAATCACTTGCTCCGTCTGCAGTGCCTCGTCCTGAACTCGATCTACTCAACCGTCCATCGGCATAAGGTGACTTTCTGCCGGCACCATCAGCGTCATCAGAGTCACCTGACCGCTTACTACCACCCCGATTTGATGCGCTTGATTTAGATTTAGAGTCGGACGCCGAATCAGATCCATTTGAATTACCAGATCTATTATTTTTTCCTCGATTTGAGTTGGAGCTGTTCCCAGACCCTCCAGATGACAGAGAGCTTCCGCCGGAGCCTACAAGAGTTGCACCGTTCGCTACGGAAAATTTAACCTTACAGCTCAACTGATTACGATGTTCGGTGAGTTCCTCAACTGTCGTAGTGCCCGTAGTTACTAAACCTTGAAATGGCAATTCGCCATGATCCATGAGACAAACAAAATACTTACCAACATAGTTGCCAATAAAAGTGTTTACTCCTGAAAATATTCCTTGTGCCGCGAGTAACATAGATACGATCAGAACCAATAATAAAACATACTCAACAACAGCCTGGCCGCGCTGATTCATACCAAAATTATTTGGCAACCTCGATGAATTTGCTTTTTTAAAAAATTGGCCTTGTTTCACTCGCTTTTATATCGGAAGATTTCAGACATAACCGTATGAAAAAATTAATCTATTTAACGTTTATTTGTATTTACCTAAACTGTATTTGTCCCAATTTGGTACAAGCTCAGTCTCAAACGTTACCAACAAGCAATTTGCCAGTTACGACTATGCCAGCGCCTATACAACCCGCGCCTGCCACTGTTCCAACAACGAATGCTCCTCGCATTCCCGGCCCTGGCGAAATAACACCACTGAATCCTTCTCAACCGACAATTCCACAAGCAAAAGATGATAGTAAATATGCTGAGTATCAATCCTATTGTCGACAAAATGACTTTGACGAATCCATATTCTTTACAAAAGAGCAGCGCCAAAAACGAATTATTATATTAAATGAGAAATTGAAATCGGCGCCTAAAGACATTGTTGTCATTAGTGTCCTTATTAAAGAATATCTTTCAATAGGTGATTTCAAAAATGCTGATGCCACTTTTTATAAAAACAAAGACCAATTTTCAGATGAAGAAAATGTAATTCTCAGTGCAGAGATGGATATTAAAAAAAACAAACTTGTTTCTGCATCAAACAGACTTGAACAGTTCGCCACAACGAATCCAAATTCGGTCAAAGTTATGATTAAGCTCGCCCAAGCTAAAAAACAGCTTGGAATATTTTCAGAGTCTGCCGAAATATATTTAGATCAAAAGAAAAAAAATAAAAATTTTGACTACTCGTTAGAGCTTTGTGAGGTCTATACTTTAGACTCTCAACATAAAGAGGCTGAGCGGAACTGCCTGAATGCAATCCAAAAACATCCTGAAAACCCTTTGCCGAACATTTATTTAGGAATCTCATATCGCGAACGCGAAATGTTCAAAGAAGCACGTGCGCACTTTGAGGACTCTCTCAAAAAAAGACCAACTGAATTTGCACTGACTTGTCTTGGCGAGCTTTCATATCTAACCAAGGACAAACAAAAAACCATTGAGTACTTGAATCAAGCCATCGAACAAAACAAATATTCATATCGCGCACAACTTGGGTTAGCCATCGCATTATTTCAAGAAAAACAATATGATGTGGCGCTGACCCATTTTGGTGAGGCATGTCGTTTAGGAAAAAAAGATACTCTTGAAATGAGAAAATCCCACAAGGTTCTTGAAGACCAAAAATCGCCACTGGCAACCAAGTATTATGATGAAATTCAAAAGTGCAAAGCAAGATCCTTATTTTAAAACTTCAAAATAACTCTTAACAAGTTGGCTCGGCTTGTTGATGCATATACTTTTTTGATCTATTGGCTGCCCTGAATAAACGATAATTGCTCTATTGTGAGTGGAGCGGATGACTCGAAAATCAACAATCTCAGAGCCGCTAGTGACAATACTCTGGCCGTATTCAATCGCCTCACACAATGAATTTGATTCAAAAAAATTGAGATTACTGATCTCTGGAATTGGATTTTGACTCAGGTAAGCAGTTAAAACTTTTTCATTGAGCTCAGGAATAAAACAAGAAGAGATTACAGTTTTTGATTGGACCAATTTTAGTGATGAATAAAACGATGCAATTTTCTCATTAGAATTCGCAGTAAGAATCAAAATCCCACCCGTAGGGGTCGGACTGACTTCAAAAACATGAAACCCAAATGATTCTTCGATTTGATTCATGACCTCAAAACACGAGCTGTATTTTGAAAATTCAAAAGCGATTAAAAATTTAAACGGACTCAACGATTTCTCCAATGAGGTCGTACTCCATGCTTTCAGTGATGCGTACCTTAACTAAATCTCCAATTTTAGCTTGTCCATCATTAATTAAGACAACTCCATCGATATCTGGTGCTTGCTGTGAGGTCCGGCCTTGCAACAACAACTCAGTTTCTTCGCTGTAGCCCTCAACCAAAACATCGAGAGTTTTGCCAATGAAAGCTTTGTGTTTTTCGCGAGAAATGTTTTGTTGAACTTCCATGATTGCGTCGTGTCTGCGCTGTTTTGTTTCTTCGTCAATTTGCTGATCCATTTTTCCGCCGGGTGTATTTTCCTCGGGAGAATATTGAAAACAACCGACACGATCAAACTTTTGTTCAGCAATAAAAGCTAAAAGCTCTTCAAACTGCTCTTCAGTTTCTCCGGGAAAACCGACAATAAACTGTGTGCGAATAACTGCGTCTGGAATGTGTGTTCTAATTTTATCTAAAGCAGAAGTGATTTCTTCGCGAGTCATTTTGCGATTCATGCTTTTAAGTACTTGGTTATTGATGTGCTGCAAAGGCATATCAAAGTATTTCACAAATTTCTTGTTTGATTTCATTAACTGAATCATTTCATCGCTAATACCATCTGGATATAAATACAATAATCGAATCCACTCCACGCCATCGACTTGTGCCAAAGCCTTTAATAGCTCAACTGGTGACTCTGTGTTAGCACTATCTTTTTTGCGAAGATCCCAACCATAATCAGTAAAGTCATGACTAATTATAATAAGTTCTTTAACTCCGCCGGCGACGAGAAGTTTCGCTTCGTTAACAACATTTGTCATCGTGCGAGACTGTAAATTTCCTCGAATTAATGGAATTGCACAAAAAGCACAACGCTTCATACAACCTTCTGAAATTTTTAAATAAGCCCGGTGTTTTGGCTGAGAGTTTACCCGCGGCGTACTTTCCTCTTGTAAATATGTTGGAAGATTAAAAAATGTTTTTTTCTTATCTCCCTCTTCAAAGTTCTTCAATATTTTCGAGATATTTTGAAACTCTCCAGAGCCAACAAAAAGGTCGGCTTCTGGCAATCCTTCGACAAGATCATCCTTGTATCGTTGAGTTAAACAGCCAGCCACAACCAGTTTTTTAATCTGTCCACTTTCTTTTAATGCAGACATGTCAAGAATTCGTTGAATCGATTCTTTTTTTGAATCTTCGATGAATCCACAGGTATTAACAACGACAGTGTCAGCACCTTCTGGATCAGAAACGACTTCAAATCCGTCTTTCATTAATGTTCCAGCCATGATTTCACTGTCCACTAAATTCTTAGGACAGCCTAAGCTGATAAAGTGTACTTTTTTAGTATTTGATTTTTGTAATGTAGAGTTTTCTTGTTTCATTACAGGACCTCGTCATCTTTTTTACGTTTGTAATTGAATATATCTTGTGGCGGTGTTTTTAGGAATTCAGTTTCTTTAAACTCAATTTTCGTTTCAGTTTGTACGTCATCAATGAAGCGAATCGAATTAATGAGAAGTTTTGCAGTATTAAATTCGACCTCAAAATTCTGAATCGCTTTATCTTTTGACTCCAGACCAATGATTTTCATTTTGCCTTCGTTTTTTTCAGAAATAATTTTAAATTTCTTTAGAAAGTGTTCTGGCTTTTGAAACAAGCCAACGATTTGCTGAGCCAATACGGGTTTATGATCTTTAATCTCAGTTACTTTTCGTTTACCCTTGGGATCAAAATCTAAATCTGGATATTCAATCAACCACAAATTATTTCCGTTATAAATAATTTCAGTTTTTTTGTCTCCATTTAAAACGATATTTATTTTATTATCAGAATATCTCATTTCACCCAAAACTGATTTTTTAGTGCCCAGAGTTTTTTTTGCGTCTGTTTTTATAAACTGTGCGCGCACGCCAGCGGCTTCCGAATATCGCAATAAGGTTTTACTGATCACTGATTCGCTCTTTTTGGGGGCTGCATAAATTGTCGTAAAACAAAGTAGCTGTAATAGAAAGAGCGAAGTCTTTAAATTAAAAAAATTGTGTCTGTTCATGAGTTGAATTTTATATCAGTTTAGGCGTGTGACAACAAGCAGTCATTGCTCGCTCATGATTGATTTGTCTCGTCGAAAAAGAACAAGGCCGCTGATTTTTGTGTGGTGCCGGCCATTGAGTTTAAGCTCGCTTTTAATTGCCATGGCGGCTGCGGCCATTGTGGAACCTGTTGTATAAATATCATCTATTAGAATAATATGATCCGCTGAGCTAATATCTTGTGTAAATTCTTCATCGAAAATGAATTCCACCCGCTTCCTATCGGCCCGTATTTTAGATTTCTGCGGCCCTAAATTCGCAGATTTGTGCCAAAGAGCACTTCTTCTTTGACCACCAAGCAGCTGTTGAATCTCACAACTAAAAAAATCTGTGTGAAACGACCGACGAGATCCTGGCACAGGAATAAAAAGTACAGAATCAGAAGAGCCAATAATCATACAAATTTCGTCTTGAATTTGTTTTACAATCCAAGCCCATGCCGACTGACTCGTTCGACTTTTAAGAAGGTAAACAAACTCTGATAGTGAATCACTTTGCCACGGTGTCCACATTAAAAACGAATGCACTTCTACACCATAATGTGTTGATGTTGTTGTTTTTTGCAGTTGCGGAATTAGAAACACTTCCAAACAGTTTTTGCAAAAAAACTGAGTTGAAACTTGAAATGATCCACATCTGACACAAACTGGACAAATTAAATGATAAACAATTTCTTTGAATATATTTTGCATCACTATGAACGTTGCAAATGCTGTGAATAACACAACCTACTTAGATTCTGCAGACTTAAATATTGTGGTACGGAATCCGGTTTAAAATTGTCAGTGATCTATAAATTTGTTCCAGAGCTACAGTTTCAGCAACTAAGTGGTTCATGACCATGGCCGATAATCCGACCTTTAAATGAGCTTGTTTTTTGATTTCATCACTGACACCAAACGCACCACCAATAATAAAAACGATTCGTTTTTTTCCGCTCGTTGTGGCTTTTTCGAGTTGTTCTGAAAACTGAATTGAATTCAATGAGCGACCTGTTTCGTCAAATAGAATAATAAAATCATCGGAACTGATTTTTTTGAGGAGCTCTGTTTCTTCGAAAGATTTTTTTGAAGCCGCATCATCGCGACCCTGCTTCAAAGTTTTAAGAGTTGTGATTTCAAAATTCCAAAAACCGTTTATTTTTTTTATATAAAGCTGGCTTGCAGTTTCAAACCAAGCTTCTTTTGAGGTTTTAAAATCAAATAAAACGGATTTCATTGTTTACCTAAAATGAACTAAAAATCAGGATTAGATTTTAGAATCTTTGACCGTGATTTCAGTTCCTTCTTTCCAAAGCTCTTCCATATTGTATTCTTGGCGAACATAATCGTAGAACAAATGAATAATTAAGGGTCCGTAATCCACCACAACCCAACGACCCTCATCGACGCCCTCAACACCTTGTGGAAGAACATTAAATTCTTCTTTCACGGCCATTGTTAGGTTCTCGGCCATTGAAGAGGCGTGACGTGTACTTGTGCCTGATGCGATTAAAGTAAAATCAGTTGTCGTTCCCATTTTCTGAAGATCGAAAGCACGAACTGCGATTCCTTTTTTATCAAAAATCACTTGCGCACAAAACTCAGTAAATTTTTTGTAATCTGTGATTTTTTCATTGGTAGGACGATAGATTTTATTCGCCTTGATATAGCTTTCAACTGACAATGGTAAATACTTTTCAACCGGACGACCAACGCGTAATTTTTTGCGGAGTTCTGATGAGGAAATATCAAGATCTTCTAAAGTAATGAACTCGACAGAACGGCCTGTAGTTAATTCTAAGGCACCGAAATCACTTTCTGCGACCATACCATTTAAATAATCTGGCCATTCATCTTCAGTCTCAGGGATTTCATATCCAGGACGAGTTGTCACAACCAAGTTTACTTCTTCAAGAATCTTTTTGTAGTCTTTCCACTCAGAAAATGTTTCGAAATTATCAGCACCAATAATCAGGTATAAATTTTTTGATTCGTGCTCTTTACGAAGTTCTTTAATGGTATCAATTGTATAACTTTTGCCACCGCGCTTAAGTTCGCGATCATCAATCACAAATGCTTTTCCATAAGTTGAAAAAGCAAGTCTAGCCATTTCAATGCGATGCTCAGGCGCAGGGGCTTCGGTCTGAATTTTAAGAGGATTCTGACTGTTAGGGATAATGTGAATTTTATCAAAACCCATTTTCTTTTGAACTGTCGTTAAACTGTTCACATGACCGTTGTGAGGTGGGTTAAAGCTTCCGCCAAAAATTCCGATTTTCATTTGCTGTCCTTTGACTTTTTCATTGAATGAGAAAACTTATATATTATTTATTAAACGAGGTCTTCTTCAAGAACACCTTTTGATTTAAGAACCTTATCTGCGATCACTTTTAAAACTTCGGCTGTGTTTTTTCCTGTCACACCAGAAATTGCATAAGCTTCAACATTAAATTTCTTTTTAAATGTTTGTTTTAATTTTTCGATTTGATCTTTAGAGAGTAAATCAATTTTATTGAGAACTAAAATCTGTTGGCGAGATGACAATGGGAAAAAACCATCTTTGTCTTTACTCATTTGATCATACTGTTCAATTTCATAATTGATGTCTTCATAATCTTGAATGGGATCGCGACCACTCATTCCGGAAACATCTACTAAGTGAACAAATAAAGATGTGCGCTCGATGTGTTTTAAAAATTGAATCCCAAGACCAACACCTTGATGGGCACCTTTAATTAAACCAGGAATATCAGCCACGACGAAACTACTGTAGTCTCCGACTTTCACAACGCCTAAGTTTGGCGTTAGAGTCGTAAATGGATAATCTGCAATTTTAGGTTTTGCTGCAGAAATTCGAGAGATCAAAGTCGATTTTCCAGCATTCGGAAATCCTATAATACCAACGTCAGCAATTAATTTTAATTCGAGAACGATTTCTAAACTCTCGCCGTCTTCACCCGGCTGTGCGTATTCAGGAGCTTGATTAACACTCGTTTTGAAAAACCAGTTTCCTTTGCCGCCGCGGCCGCCCTTAAGAAGGGTGAGCTCATCAATACCAGTGAGGTCATGTATGACTTCATTTGTTTCTGCGTGACGAAGTATTGTGCCTTCGGGAACAACAAGTACTAAATTTTGTCCATCAGGTCCGGCGCAATTCACAGCCATTCCCGCGTGTCCATTTTCTGCTGAATATTTTTTAAATGTTTTGTAATCGACGAGTGAGTTGATATGGCGAGAAGTTTTGAAAATCAGATTTCCGCCGTCACCACCGTCACCACCGTCTGGTCCACCGCGCGGAGCAAAAGCTTCGCGACGAAATGTAACAGCTCCAGGGCCACCACGACCAGATGCAACCGTAATTTTAACTTCGTCGACAAATTTCATAAATATCCCTTGTTGGCCTAAACCAAATATTAACCTGATTGATTTTTTATCAATCCACTCGCTTTACAACTTTGAGCACATGATCAAAACAAAGGGAGCCTTAAAGCTCCCTTTGAAGAGTTCAAATAATTTCGTTAAAGATAGTTATTACGCTGTTTTAGGGTAAACGCTAACTTTAAATTTTTCTTTGGAAATTCTTTCAAACTTTACAAGGCCTTCAATGATTGAATAGATCGTGTGATCACGACCGATTTTAACATTGTTACCAGTTTGGAACTTAGTTCCGCGTTGACGTAAAATGATTGTTCCAGCTTTAACTAATTGGCTGCCGAAACGTTTTACGCCAAGACTCTTGGCCTGTGAATCCCGTCCGTTCTTGGTACTACCACCAGCTTTTTTACTTGCCATGATTAACTCCGATTTCTTTTAAATATTTGTTAGTTAAATAATCTAATTTACAAGGGTTTTAAGCCTTGAGAACTATTTTTTCTTTTTCGCTACTGTTTTCTTTGTCGCTTTTTTTGCTGAACGCTTAGAAGGAGCCTTTTTTGCTGCTGTTTTTTTAGCTGCGGCTTTTTTCTTTGGCGTTTTTACAGAAGCTGCGGCCTTTTTGATGATTTTTGCAGATTCAGATTCAGATTTAGCTGAACCCATACCAATCATCGCTTCAGCGCGAGCGCGGCTGTCAGCTGTTTTTTGTTCAAAACGAGCTTGGCGGATAGCTGCGATATCTTTAACTTCTGGCTTAGTGTCAGCTTTTACAGTTTGACCATCTGGAGAAGTGATTGAAGTAATGAATAATTCAGTAAAGTTTTGTTTGTGAGTTCCAAACTTTCTGTATCCTTGACGACGTTTTTTCTTAAAAACGATGACTTTCATTGTACGAGCTTGCTTCGTTACAACTGCAGTTACTTTTGCGTTCTTAACTGTTGGAGTTCCAACATGAGTCTTGTCACCGCCAACCATCAAAATTTCTTCGATAGCTAACTCTGATCCAAGTGCATTTTCGATTTTTTCAACTTGTAAAACATCACCGGCTTGAACTTTGTATTGTTTGCCGCCTGTTTTGATAATTGCGTACATGTATCCTCCTGTAAGAATGATGTGCAGAGAGTTGTTTGTGCCATGCTGGACGGATACAGGTCAAAGTGTTTTCAATAAAAATTTCATAATCTTGAAAAAGTCTTGTTTTTAACCCAATTAATTACTATAAGCGGTTTATATTATGAACCAAAAATATGTGTGGGATACTCAAACATGGCCTAATTTCAGCTGGAACAACTCAGCTTTGTTGGCGCCGTTATCGGAAGCGCGGAAAGCTCAGGCCGAACTTTTATCGATTCAATCACTGGTCACTGACAACGATAAAAAACGCACAACCCCGAATTTCACAGCTAAATTAACAGAGAGCACTTTGTATAAATGGCATTCTGACTTATTTTTAAATGGCCGGGAAGGTCTTAAAAAAGTCGCCTTGAACCGATTTAGATATGACCCGCGAAGAAATATAGCCGCCGAAGTTCAAAACTTTTTGATCTGGTGGAACGAACCTCCACTAGATCTAGATACTTTAATCAGGTCTGCAATTGCTCATTTATGGTTTACCTCGATTCAACCTTTCGAGGATGGCGCAGATGATATTTTGTTTCAATTAACAGATCTGGCATATGCTCAAGATGAAAAATGTGAATTCAGACTGCACGACTTTCAAATACAGGTTCTAAATCATCGAGAAAGTTATTTTGAAATTCTTGAAAAAACACAGACCGGAACTTCGGATATTACTGAATGGGTTGTTTGGTTTCTGAAAGAATTTACAGAATGTTGCAAAGCTCAATCGGAAATGGTGAATCGCTATATGCAGGCCGCACTGTTCTGGCAGAAAAATTCTTTGCTAGAGCTGAATGAACGACAACGAAAGATTTTAAATCACTTGTTAGCTTCGGAAAATAGTTTTGTAATTACGAATCGCCTCTGCGTCGAGCTTTGTTCGTCGAATCGCGAGGCGATCAAGCGGGATTTGTCGGTGCTTGTTGAAAAAAATCTTCTTCGTCTAGAAGGACGAGGGCGATCAATCGGGTACTTTTTAAATAAAGAGTTTTAAAGAGTTCGTGAATACTCCGTCAATTGATCGTAGTTTTTTGTCGCTTGCTTAGCGGTGATTGCAGATATGTTTCGACAATCATTTTTATAAATCGTTGTTTTAGGCTCAGTTGTGTTTTGACCGCTGAAAAACTCAACGTAGTCTACAAGGATATCATTATTTTGCTCAGAGACTGGCTTGCAATCCTTGAACTCAACTTGATGCAATAAGTTTTCGATTTTTATAATTTGTTCTTCAGCGAGTGTTTTCTGTTGCGACCTTGGAAGATCTGGAGCCAGTGTACCTCGAGCCACAGTGATTATTAAATTTCTAGTTTTGAAGTTGATACTGTAATCGAGGGAATACTGACGTTCAGGCTCTACGGGAAACGACTTTACTCGCCAATTAATACCGATAGCCTGTTCGGAAAATAGAGTGACTGGGGTTTCAGTTTGAACGACGCCCCAACTAGGACCGCATCCCCAAAAAAATAATAACAAAATATATTTTAAACTCTTCTTCATTCTAATGACTACCCTAATTTTAATATAATTAATCGAAAATCTCGTAATGTTCCATGTGGTAACTTGGTTCAATTTTAAAGGCTAATGAATGACCCAAGCGTTTTTCAAGGTGCTCGAGAGTTTCATTTTCTTCTTCGTAAATCCAATCCACAATGGCGGCATTACAGTGAACGAGAATATTTTTTTTCTTGTTATCCTTCATGCCGATTTCGCGCTCGAGATCGCGAAAGATTTCATTCGCGATGGTCGATTTGCGTTTGATATATCCTTTGCCATCACAATATGAACAGGGCTCACAAAGTGTTTTAACAATACTTGGGCGAATTCTTTTTCGCGTCATTTCCACAAGGCCCAGTTCAGACATTGAAGTAATGTTTGTACGACTGCGGTCTTTTTTAAATTCTTCTTGCAGTGCTTGTAGTACTTGTTCGCGGTGGATTTCTTTTTCCATATCGATGAAATCGATAATAATAATTCCACCGACATTGCGAACGCGCAACTGATGGGCAGTTTCTTTCACGGCCTCAAGATTTGTTTTTAAAATTGTATCTTCAAGATCTTTTTTACCGACGTATTTTCCTGTATTCACGTCGACAACAACCAATGCCTCGGCTTCATCAATGACGATATAACCACCCGACTTGAGCCAAACTTTTCTCTCAACTGCGCGAGAGATTTCGAGATCAATATCGTATAAATCAAAGAGCGGTTTTTTCTCTTCATAAAGAATAATGTTGTGTTTGTATTTCGGCATGAGCTGAGTCACAAATTTCGAAACTTTTTTATAAACTTCAGCATCATCAACCCAAACCGTGGTGACATCTTCGCTCATTAAATCGCGAAGCGCACGTAACTCGACATCAAGTTCTGAGTGAACAAGACCCGCCGTTTTTTTCTTTTCATAGTTTTTTTGAATTTCTTTTCCTAATCGATCTAGATATTCAATGTCTGATTTCAAAGACTCTTCTGTGGCGCCTTCAGAAGCTGTGCGGACAATAACTCCGCCAGTGGGATTAATTTTTTGAATTAATTTTTTGAGTCGCTCTTTTTCGTTTTCGTCTTCAATTTTTCTTGAGATACCGACATGCTTTACAAACGGCATATAAACGACGCCGCGACCTGGAAGCGAAATGTGAGTCGTAATACGTGCGCCTTTTGTTCCAAGTGGATCTTTTGCAACTTGAACCATCACGTGCTGACCCTCTTTGATCAGGTCTTGAATCGGAGTCTTGATTTCTCGAGAGGGTCGAG
>JBPOIE010000035.1:0-2467 GCA_052034855.1 Bdellovibrionota bacterium
TATTAATCAATTGAAAGATTTAGATGGAAATAAAATTATTACGGGTGCTGAATCAACATTAAAAAACAATTTAACAGAAGCAAACAACAAAGCTTCAGATTTAAAAATTGATTTTATAAATGGTTTCGGTCAATCAAACGATTGTCAGGTAGATCAAAATAGCATGTCCTCAACAAACGATAAAAATGGATTTTTAACCGAAATCAATTACAAGTTTATACAATTTTATATTTTGAATTGTAAAGAAGTAGGATCAAATAAAGAATTTGCCATTCAATCGGTATTTAAAGATGATTTTTCGGATGTTGACCCAGCTGTATTTGGAAATAGGGCTCTAATTAATGGTCAGGCTGAGATCGATGTTAAGAATATATTTATGAATGCCATATATAATAAGTTATCAGTAGGTTATGAAAAAAATCCATGGTGTGTTTCATATTTTGGATCACGCGCTAGCGCATCACCTAAGATTCCATTTTTACCTATTTCACAAGTAAAGCTTTCTGCAGTCTCATTTGCAAAACCATTTGGGGGTACTCTAGGGCCCTGGTATGGTGAAAAATGGGATTCTGTCTCTGAGAAATCGATAGGGAAAAAAACAGATGCAGCTCTGACCTTAAGAGATCCTAGTGCTACTAATATTAATCAAATCAAGAATTCTGTTCAGCTTTTTTTAAATTATGGAAACTATGTCGGCGATGTGAATGGGTTGGCTGATCCTAATTATATCGGAATCTTTCAGGATTTGTTACAAAGTAATTCTTTTGGAGATGTGCCCAGTAGTCCTTTGCCTAAAGTTGCTAATTCTAGCGCTCGCAACGGAAAGTTCGAAAAGCCTTCTGATTGGCCAACAACAAAGAATTGGGATAGTCTTTTAAAATCATCAAGTGATCCCGAAACTGATGACTATGACCCATTAGCGACCGGATCTACAAGCGCTGCTGAAAATTCGTATTTGCGGGATATTGAGATCGCTGCCATTGCTCCAACACAATTTGATTTAACATATTTTTCGATAGAAAGTGATTTTTTTAATAATTACTACTTGCGTTTAAAAAAGAGCATTCGCGAGTTAGGCGGAGATAGTTCATTTTTGCGCCCGGATTATGGATATTCAAATAAAATGAATTATGCTAAAAAATTTTCTGTTTATAATCAGATTGAAATAGCATCAAAAATTATAAAACCTCATCCGGGAACTTTATTGAATATATCATCCATCTCACCAAGGTTAAGTTTTATCCCGAACAGCGTCGCATCGCTCTTAACAGGTTGGACGTTTTTAAACTTAACAAATGAAGCTGGTTACACAACTTTTCCGAGCTCAAATGGAACGATGAAGTTTGGACAATGTGAAGACGTTATTAGTGGTTCGAAACCAAATGAAAACTACCAAAGCTTAGCAGAAGCTCCTTATAACCTTCCACCAACCCCTGGAAACTGCATCACGGGCGGACGCACCGGGTACTCTGTTAAAATCGTCAGCCAAGAAGTGCTTAGCGCTACAACCAATCAAGGCCCTATTGGCGGAGCTGGGACAAGCGGCCCCATCCGTAACCCAATCCCTGCAAGCTTCCTGAACTTCTAATAGCTCTGGCCACGTATACTTTTTTCAAATTTTCACTCTGTAAAGTCTGCAAATCCAGCCAGTCCTTGATCGCTGCCTAATTTTTGGATAGCTTGGCGATTCTTGGGGGCAAGGTATGAAATTCATTTTTATTATCTCATTGTTATTTGCAGGAATTGTTCAAGCACAAGTTTGGGAACAATCAGGCGAGACTGCCGATAATGTTCCCACAGATTTTCAGGCGCGTCCTTTTGTTGAATCTGATTTTTTAAAATACCCATGGCTCAAAGAATTCACGAATGTTGTTGTGATTAATAAATCGAATGAGGGTAGTGACCGTCAAACTTTACGTTTGTTTGTGAATGGAAAGTTATCGATGATGACAAAAATCTCATCGGGCCGAGAAACTTTTGAAAAAGGCTGTGCTCCAGGACAAGATCCTAAAATTCATCACTGTTCTGTTCGTCCTTACTGGTCAACAACACCTGTGGGTTATTTTGATGTGGATAAACTTGATGAAAACTATTTTTCAAATTTATGGAAAACATGGATGCCCTTTGCAGTGTTTTTTGAATCAGGTATTGCAACTCACCAAGCGCCCGCAGGAACAGAGCCAAACTTAGGCAAACGGGCTTCTGGTGGCTGTGTTCGTATGCATCCGAATTATGCTCCGATCATTTTTAATACAGTTAAAAGCGCAGGGATGGGATTAATTCCAGTGATTAAGCGCGATGGAACATTAAAAACAACAGCACAAGGCGACGTTGTACGAACGCAGGGTTACAAAACCTTAGTGATTGTACAGAATGTTGTTAAATAAATTTAAAAGTCATATAAGAACACCATGAATATTTCTGAATTATTAAAAACACCTGAACAAAACCGAGATTTTTCATGGGA
>JBPOIE010000084.1:0-48531 GCA_052034855.1 Bdellovibrionota bacterium
CCGTCACCCAAGTGCTGAGCCACTTCAAGTACCAAGTTATTTTCTTTATCAGAAATTGATTTGTTTGTTACACGTAAAGCCGTGTAGATAGCTGGCATCGAGTTAGCGTCGAATTCAACGTCAACAACCGGTCCCAATACTTGTTTTACTTTTCCGTTAGCCATTTTATACCTCTTTAAACATTAAATTTATTAAACTCTAATTTAAATTCTATTTCTTTTCTTACTTCAACGACTCTGCGCCAGACACGATTTCGGTTAACTCTGTCGTAATCTTTTCTTGTCGAGCTTTGTTGTAGTTCAAAGTTAACTTACTGATCATGTCGCGCGCGTTGTTTGACGAATTTTCCATTGCAGTCATTCGAGCACCATGCTCAGAAGCAACAGATTCAGACATTGCACGATAAACTTGTAAGTTAAAATTTTTCTTTAACAAATCTTCGATGATTTTTTCAGGCGCTGGATCAAAAATCATATCAGCAGCAAACTTGTGATCTCCCGTTGAAAAAGAAGATGAATCGATCTCTACTGGCAATAAAGTTTCACAAACAACTTTTTGCGAAATTGCAGATTTGAATTCGTTGTAGACCATGCGAATTTCTTCGTAAGTCCCTTTTTCGAAATGAGCAATCAGCTTTTCTGCGATTGATTTTGCAAATCCATACGAAACTTCTTTATCAAGTTTTGTAAAAGACTCAATGCCCTTGACGCCTTTGCGAGCAAAGTAATCAGTTCCACGCTTTCCGATAAAAACAAAATCAATTTTTTCAAAAGTGTTTTTGTTTTCTGCGATGTAGCGATCTGCAAATTTATTGATGTTACTATTAAATCCACCGCAAAGACCGCGATCCGAAGTTAAGACAACCAACAAAACAGATTTAACGCTTTGTTTTTTTGTCATCAACGGATGAGATACTTTTTGCGTGGCCGCGATATCCGCAATGACTTGTTTTAAAGTCATTGCGTACGGTCGCATATTTGTAATGTTGTGTTGCGCCTTACGTAGCTTCGCCGCAGACACCAGCTTCATCGCTTTCGTGATTTGCTGAGTGTTTTTAGTCGACTCAATTCGTATGCGTATATCTTTTAAATTCGCCACTTTGTATTTTTCCTATAGCCAATTATTTAGAGGCCTGAAAAATCGATTTAAATTCACCAAGCGCTTGAACAAGTTCTTTTTTGTTATCATCAGAAACTTGTTTTTTATCAGCGATAGTTGAAAGCAAAGCTGTGTACTTTTGTTTTAAAAACTGAAGCATTTCTTTTTCATAACGATTTACATCAGTTTCAGGAATTGAGTCTGTATAACCATTTGTTGCAGCAAAGATCATTACAACTTGGTCTTCAACTTTTGCAGGTTGGTATTGACCTTGTTTTAACACTTCAACCAAACGACGACCACGAGCCAACTGCTGCTGTGATGCTTTATCTAAGTCAGAGGCAAACGCCGCAAATGCTTCAAGGGCGCGGAACTGGGCAAGCTCAAGCTTGATCGAACCAGCAACTTGTTTCATGGCTTTAATTTGAGCCGAACCACCCACGCGAGAAACCGATTTACCGATTGAAATCGCAGGACGAACACCTTTATAGAATAAATCTGATTCCAAGAAAATCTGACCATCTGTGATCGAGATTACGTTCGTAGGAATGTAGGCAGAGATATCTCCAGCTTGAGTTTCAATAACTGGTAATGCAGTTAATGAACCAGCACCTTTATCGTCAGATAATTTCGCAGCACGCTCTAACAAACGACTGTGAATGAAGAATACGTCACCCGGGTAAGCTTCACGACCTGGTGGACGACGAAGCAATAATGACATTTGACGGTAAGCTTGCGCTTGTTTTGTTAAGTCATCGTAAATAATTAAAGCGTGTTTTCCGCTATCGCGGAAATATTCAGCCATTGCTGTACCAGAGTATGCAGCCAAGAACTGCATCGGCGCTGGATCTGATGCGCCAGCAGTAATTACTGTTGTGTAATCCATTGCGCCAGCTTGACGTAATTTCTCAACAACCAATGATACTGTTGACTGTTTTTGTCCGATAGCGACATAAAAACAATGAACGTTTTGGCCCTTTTGATTGATAATTGTATCGATGCCGATGGCTGTTTTACCAGTTTGACGGTCACCAATGATTAATTCACGCTGTCCGCGACCGATTGGCACTAATGCATCGATAGCTTTCAAACCAGTTTGCATTGGTTCGTGAACTGATTTTCTGTAAACGATACCAGGGGCCTTTAATTCAACAACTCGAGAGTGCGGAGTGTTGATTGGTCCTTTTCCGTCGATAGGCTCGCCGAGCGCGTTCACAACGCGACCCAAAAGAGCTTCACCTACCGGAACAGAAACGATTTGTTTTGTTCTTTTAACAACATCGCCCTCTTTGATTTGTCTGTCTTCACCGAAAACAACCACACCAACTTGTGATGATTCTAAATTAAGTGCCATACCTTTAACGCCAGAAGAAAACTCAACAAGCTCTCCGGCCATTACGTTTTCTAATCCGTAAACGCGAGCAACACCGTCACCCACAGAAAGCACGCTTCCTGTTTCTGCAACTTCAACGTTTTTGTTGTACTTAGAGATTTGCTCTTTAAGAACTCGTCCGATTTCATCGGCTCTGATTTGTGCTTCCATGAATTATAGTCCCTTCTTCATTAGTTCGTCTTTTAATATTCTTAAATGTGCTTCAGCAGAATCATCAAGAGTCCAGCCGCCGACTTGAACCTTGTATCCTGCGATTAACGAGCTGTCTTTTTCAAAAACCAGCTCAACTTTTTTGTTTAACGCTTTTGAAGCCTGAGCTTCAACTTGTTTTAAAAACTCAGGAGAAACTTCAACTGCAGAAAATAATTTTCCTTTAGTTATTCCCGCCGAAGCCTGTACTAACGCTGTTAGCTCTTTAGATATTTCTAACATAGCGCCAACGCGATTTTTTTCTACCAATAAACAAATAAAATTATATGTCTCTACTGAGCATTTTCCCTCAATAGCAGATTTAGCCGTTGAAAGCTTTGTCTCTAGTGAATTAAATGGGTTTTTAAAAAACGCAACAACATCCGGAGTAAACGCCTTTGCGATCTCAGATATTTCTTTTGCGCAGTTTCCCGCCGTGCCTTTATTATAAGTCACATCAAAAAACGATCTTGCATATTTTTCTACAACTGCATCTCTCACGCCTTCACCTGCCCTAAATCAGAAATAAAACCAGCACCAGATTTTTCTGTGATGGATTGCGCAGATCCGCGCACGCTTTCTTTTGCCGTAGCGATTGATTTTTCTATAATTTGATTTCGAATTTCATTTTTGGCTTTGTAAACTTCAGCATTGATAATTAAAGCCACGTCAGATTTTAACTTCTCAGCCTGAAGTGTTGCTTCGTGAACTAATTTTGCCTTTGTTTTTTCAGCCTCGACCTGAGCCGACTGAATAGACGCCGCTTCAGAGCTTTCTAGCGTGGCTAATTTATCTTTAATTTCTTTAAGCTCGGCCTCGGCCTGCTTTAGCGCTGCCGCGGTTTTTTGAGATTGTTCGTTGAAAGCAACCTGTCTTTGTTTAAACGCATCCACGATTGATTTTTTAACGAAATAGAAAAGGGCCGCAAGTAAAATTCCAAGATTCAAAGCCTGAATTCCGATTTTGCCAAGCGGAATAGCGCCCTCATCATGTGCTCCGCCGTGTTCAGCCGCGCTTGCAAAGACGAACGTTGAAATAAAAAGTAAAGCGATAGATAGGAGTATTTTCATTATAACCCGCCCTCAAATTTTTGTTTTAATTGAGTTGATATTTCCGCGGCAAGAGCTTGTATGTCGGCCTGAGCTTTTGATTTTTGGTTTTCGATATTTGTGCGAGCTGCGGCAGTACTTTTTTCTGCAGTCGTTTTTGCTTCTGACAAAATATCCGTTGATAGTTTGCCGGCTTCAGTTTTTTTGAGATCAAAAATATTTTTTATCTTGTCGTTTGTTTCGCGAGCCTTGGTTTGAAAAATTAAAGCTAGGTTTTTTGCTTCATCTGCAGCTTCTTTTGCAACAGTGTCTGCACCTTTTGTTCTCTTCAGGCGCTCGTCATAGGCCTTAAAATACGGACCATATACATATATAGTTAAAAACCCAATTGATAGAACGAATAATACAAATTGAATAAATGCAGTTTCATTCGCACCCAGCTGCAAAAGTATTTCCATGAAGCAACCCTTCGAAAAATTACGTAAATGATTTCAGACAATCTGAAATAACATTTTAATAATTTATAGGTCAACACTTAGAATTGAAGTGCTTAATTTGGTTTAGTTTTTAGGCACAAATGATGCGCCCTCAAAAACGACGCCTTCGTCGATTTTGAGGCTCGGGGCAGTTACCGTGCCCTTAAATTTTGCTGGCGGAATCATCGTCACTTTTTTATGAGCTATTATATTTCCTTCGAAAGTTCCTTTTAGAACAACAACGCCGGCTTCAATTTCGGCTTTGACGTGTCCGGTTTCAGAAATAACAAGCTCGTCTCGAGTAAAAATTTCGCCCGTGAACTGCCCAGATATTTTGGCCGCTCCGCTAAATGACATTCTGCCCTCGAACGTGCAGCCATCTTCTACTAGGGCGGAAATAATTAAATCTTGGCTCATGAGTTCATTTTTTCATAAATTGAGTTGAGCTGTTCATCGCTGTAAAAGTGTATCGTCAAATCGCCTTTTCCAGATTTATAATTAATCTGAACCTTGGTGCCTAAAGATTTTTGGAGCTGTTCTGCCAATTCTTTCGCTAATCTTTGTGATAGATCCATTCCTGCCGCCGAAAGGCTGTCTTCGGTTTTGCCGCCTGACACATCTTGCTTTCCCGCGGGCTTCATCATTGCCTCTAGCGCTCGAACCGAGAGTGCTTTTTCAAAACAAAGCTTTGCTAACTTTAGCTGTTCTGCTTTGTTTTCCGCGCCCAACAAGGCTTTTGCGTGACCCGCGCTAATTTTTTTATCAGAAATCATGTCTTTGATCTCGTTTGGCAAAGCAATCAGTCGAACTGAATTCGCTACCGTTGAGCGCTCTTTGCCCACCTTGTCTGCAACCTGTTGTTGAGAGTATCCAAACTCTTGCATCAAGCGCTGATAGCTTTCAGCCTCTTCAACGGGATCCAAATCCTCGCGCTGTATGTTTTCTATTAATGCGAGCTGCAGCGCCTCTTTATCAGAGTAATCTTTAATAATCGCAGGAACCTCGTGGAGTCCCGCTATCTGTGCGGCTCTCCAGCGTCGTTCACCGGCGATAATTTCAAACCCGCCAGCTTGTCTTTTGCGAACAGTAATTGGCTGTAGTATTCCGTTTTCACGAATTGATTGAGCTAATTCCTCAAGAGTTGTTTTTTCGAACTTTTTACGCGGCTGATACTGTCCAGGAACTAGCTTATCTATAGACATCGACCAAACGCGAGCGGCGTCATCCACTTTGTTAACGGTTGTTGCCTGAGTAGTCACGACGACCGTTTTTGCCGCCACGGGCGCAGTTTCCGCAACCCCACCCAACAATGAGCCAAGCCCCCGACCAAGTCGCTTTTTGTTTTGATTTTCTGCATTAATTTCCATATGTTACACCGACAAATCTTGGTTTTTGTTTTCTGTTTTTGCGCCAACAACAGCGCCTCGAGATGCGATTTCTTTGCCTAATTCGAGGTACATCAGAGCGCCTATTGATCTTGGATCATATCCGAATATAGAGACTCCGTGACTTGGGGCTTCGCTTAGCCTAACGTTCCTTGGTATAATCACTGAGAATACTTTTTCTTTAAAATGTGTTTTAATCTCTTCAACGACTTGATGGCTTAGATTGTTTCTCTTATCAAACATTGTTAAAAGAATGCCTTCGATGTGTAAATTCGGATTTATGCTTTTTTTGACTAGCCCAGCCGTGTTCAAAAGCTGACTTAAGCCCTCCAAAGCATAGTATTCACATTGCAAAGGAACCAAAAAACTATTCGCAGCAGCTAAAGAGTTCAAAGTGAGAAGCCCTAGCGAAGGAGGACAATCAATAAGTACGTAATCATAAAAATTTGCTGCTGTGGCGATAGCTGATTTTAATCGATATTCTCGTTGTGGCATATCAACAAGCTCGATTTCAGCACCAACAAGGTCGGGGTTTGAAGTAGCTATCCATAAATTCGGCTGACTTGTTTGAAAAACGACCTCTTGAAGGGTGTTTTCGCCAATTAAAACGTGATAAATGTTTTTTTCTTCCGTTTCGTGCTTTTTAATTCCTAGGCCACTCGATGCGTTTCCCTGTGGATCCATGTCAATAATAAGAACTTTTTTTCCGATTTGAGCAAGAGCTGACGATAGGTTTACAGTAGTAGTTGTTTTTCCAACCCCGCCCTTTTGATTCGCGATACAAATTACTTTTGTCATTTATTCTCCTTAAAGAAGTTCTGAATATAATGGACAGCGTATATGTATAATTCAAGATTTTATTTCAGTTTTATCGAATTTGATCCGATGTTCTACGTGGAACATATGAAAAACACCGCGTCGGGATCATTTTTAGCACTATTTTGCCTTCTGTTGTTGGTTTCTTGTAATAAAAGAGATCCCAACCCCGAGCTTTCGGACGCAGTCTATCTTGATTTACGTACCGAGCTTGAAATAGCTCAAAAAAATCTGTCCGCAGAAGAGGCTCAATACAAAAAGGTTAAAGAGGAGCTTGATTCGGTTACGCCACAAACTGGCCAGTATAAATACGCACAGAAAAGATACTTTGAATCCATAAACAACTTAGATTTGTACAAGCAACAGGTAAAGTACTTTGAAATCAGCTTGGAGCTCAGAAAACACGAGTCTAAAGTCCGCTACTTGGAGAGCCTTACAAAAAATGGTCGCCCTTGGCCCGACAGTAAAGAAATCGAAGATTATAAGATTAGGTTGAAGCTTCAAAAGGCTAAGCTCAGTTGGGGCAAAAAGCCTGAAGAAAAAGGCGATAAAGAGGGGCAACAAAAGAAAGATGTTCCACGTGGAACAAAACAAGAGGGCCCAGCGCCGGCTGAGGCTGGCCACTAAATATTAAGATATTCGATCGGTACGAACAACATACATTTTGTGTGCAAGAGTTGGAATAGAATATTCCTCTTCTAAAACTGGTTGCCAGACTGAACAAAGCTGTGACGGGACTTGTGAAACTTCCAGGCTCCACTCTTCAGACTTCAAATGAAAGATTGTTCCGCCAATAGACACGATTTTTCTAAACTGCATCATTGCTCGAGGTAGCGGGGCAAATCCGCGCATGATAGCTTGGCTTATCGAATTCTCTGCAAGCTTATCTACATTTTTATTTTCGACAGAAACATTTGTAAGGCCCAAAGAAGAAATCGTATGTTTAAGAAACTCACATTTTCTTTGATCGACATCTAATAGAATAACTTTTTGATCTAAATTAAGTATTCCATAGACCAACCCGGGAAAACCATTTCCACTTCCTATGTCATATAAGGTATTGTTTTTATTTGTCTTCTTTGAAACTATTTTAGAAGAAAGTATGGAATCGGCAAAGTGAACGGCATCAGAAGTAAAAAGGGTTTTTGGAGAAACAAGGTTAAGAACTTTGTTAAATTTAGAAAGTTCATCGTGATATTTTTTAAGATTTTTAAGCTCTTCGGCCGACAAATCTGGGAACCATTGCTGAATTCTCCATTGAATTTCGGGCGCCTTTAATAGCTCAGGAGCGCTTGAGTTTGGTTGTTCTGATGGCTTATGGTTTTTCAATATCTAGATCTCTTTTGTGTTCTGAGTGTTTTTTACTATACCCCTTTAAGTATACCATAATTGCTTGAATAGCTGAAGGGTTAACGCCACTGATTCGAGAAGCTTGTCCTAAAGTCCTTGGTTTAACGCGATTAAGCTTGTCTACTTCTTCGTTAGAAAGGCCCCTGATGTCTGAATAATGTGTCATTTCAGGAATAGACACGCTTTCCATTTTTTTGCTTTGCTCAATAATTTCATACTGCCGCTTAACATAACCTGAATACTTTACCTGAATCTCAACGGCCTCGGTAACAACCTCATCTTGATCAAAGCCAAATCCAAAAGCCGCAAGATTATTAAAATTAATTTCTGGGCGACGAAGAAACTCTTCGGCCGTAGCGGGCTTCAACAAAGAAGTGCTGCCCATGGCAACGACCAATGCGTTTGTTTCTGCTTTGGGGTAAATTATTTTTTCTTTCAAATCAGAAAACAACTTTTCACGCTTTTCTTTTATGTCTTGAAGCAGATCAAGATGCTTTTCAGAAACAATCCCAAGCTTGCGAGAAACCTCTGATAATCGATCGATTGTGTTGTCTTCTCGCAAGATCAGGCGGTGCTCGGCGCGCGACGTAAACATGCGATAGGGCTCTCGAGTTCCTTTTGTAACAAGGTCATCAACAAGAACGCCGGCATAAGCCTGATCGCGATCCAAAATAAACTCTTCGCGCCCCAAAACGCTGTGAGCGGCATTAACACCTGCAATAAAACCTTGAGTTGCGGCCTCTTCGTATCCACTCGTGCCGTTAATCTGTCCCGCTAGAAACAAACTTTGAATCGGACGCGTTTCGAGTCTGTGATATATTTGTGTGGGCTCAATAAAATCATATTCTACAGCGTAGCCATAACGAACTACTTTTACATTTTCGAGACCCGGAATAGTTTTAAGGAACTGATCCTGAACATCCTGAGGCAGCGAGGTGGAAATGCCCTGAAGGTAAATAAGATCAGTATTTAAACCTTCAGGCTCCAAGAATGTTTGGTGAGCGATTTTATCCGCAAAGCGAGTCACCTTGTCTTCGATGCTCGGACAATAGCGCGGACCAACCCCCTCAATCAAACCACAATACATTGGAGACTTATCTAAATTAGCCCTAATGATGTCATGTGTTTTTTCAGAGGTGTAAGACAAGTAACAAAGAATCTGCGGTAGATAAAACTCGCGTTTAGAGCTGAAACTGAAAGGATAGAATTTTTCATCTCCACCCTGCGGAGTTGTTTTGCTCCAGTCAATGCTGTCTTTATGAAGACGCGCAGGCGTTCCCGTTTTAAGTCGTTGAACAACAAAACCTTCAGCAGCCAATTGATCAGAAATTCCGACGCTGGCAGAGTCACCGACGCGGCCGCCAGCCGTTTGTTCAAGGCCCACGTGCATGACACCGTTCATGAACGTGCCCGTCGTAATGATCACTTTTTTTGAAAAGACCTCTGAGCCGTCTTGTAAAACGACGCCTACACATTGGTTGTTTTTTAAAATGAGGCGCTTAACCTCACCCTGCAAAACTGACAGATTTGGCTGGTTATTAATCGCGTGTTTTTGAAAATCAGAATATAGGTGCTTATCATTTTGCGTGCGCGTACCACGAACGGCCGGGCCCTTGCTCGAGTTCAATCTTTTGAATTGAATACAAGTTTGATCGGCAGCAATACCCATTTGTCCGCCAAGCACATCGATCTCGCGAACCATGTGTCCTTTAGCAAGACCACCAATAGAAGGATTGCAAGACATGTAACCAATGCGGTCCACATTTGTTGTAATTAACAAAGTATTCAGACCTAGGCGCGCAGGAGCCAGACAGGCTTCAATACCGGCGTGCCCGGCACCAACGACAACAATGTCAAAATTAGATTTACTCATGACAACAACCTTGGCGACTATTTGCCAATACAAAATTCTTTAAATACGCGGTCCATAATTTGATCATCAAAAGTGTGTCCTAAAATTTTCTGCACAGACAACAAAGCGCTTTTAAGGGTCTGAGCTATAAACTCAGAACCCGTGCTTTGTTGCAGCTCTAAAACAACATCGTTAAGCCCAGCCAGCGCCGCAGAAGACATTTCAAGCTGTCTTGAACTAGAAATAATTGATTCGTTCAAGAAATCGAGGTTTTCAAATTCTGCAGTCACCGCATGTAATAGTTGATTTCTACACAACTGATCAAGGGCGGAAAGGAAAAGCACCTGATTTTGTTGAACTTGAGGGTGTTTTAACAAAATCTGATGTAATTTTTTTGTAGTTTCTTGGGTTGTTGCGACCTTGTTTGATCCGACCACCCTGTCCCATTTATTGCCAACAAACAAAACCCTTGAGTTCGGAATTTGAGCAATCAAATCTTCGTCCTCTGGCAAAATACCAACACTGCTATCAAAGACATACAAACACAAGTCTGCGCCCTTGGCCTCTTCAAGACTGCGTTGGACACCTATTTGCTCAACAACATCCTTTGTGTCGCGCAAACCTGCAGTGTCACATACAATAACTTGTAGACCATTAAACATTGTCGAAGACTCAATAACGTCCCTAGTTGTGCCGGCAATATCCGTGACAATAGCCTTTTCTTTTTCAACAACCTGATTCAATAAACTTGATTTTCCAACGTTTGGACGACCCATAAATACAATCTTTAAGCCTTCATTAATAATTTTTCCGGCTTGATAGTTTTTAACAATATCTAACAATTGTTTAGACAGCGTCTGCAGTTTTTGAATGAGAACATTTTGATCGACAACATCAAGGCCTTCGGTGGAAAAATCGATCGAAGCTTCAATATGAGCTAAACACCAAACAAGTTCGGACTCGATTTGAAGAAACACATTTGATACGCGACCCTCAAGCTGACGAAGAGAAACTTTGAGCGCGCTGTCAGATTGCGACTCAATAACGGAAAGAACGGCCTCGGCTTGAACCAAATCAATTCGATCGTTCATAAACGCACGATACGTGAACTCGCCTCGATCGGCCAGCCTGGCGCCCAGCTGACACAATCGATCTAAAATCTTTTTAGAAATAATTGGATTTCCGTGACAAGAAATTTCTACAGATGATTCTCCCGTAAAAGATTTCTTGTCAGCGAAATAAGCGACAACAACCTCATCGATGGTTTCATTTGATTCGGTTCTAATTTTAGTAAAATAAACTCGATGACTTTCAATATCTTTTCCGGAAAGACCAGGACAAGCCGCCTTAATGATTTCTAAAGATCTTGATCCGCTCATGCGAACCACGGAAATAGCTCCGGTGCCCGCAGGGGTCGCCAGAGCACATACGGTTTGTTGGTCTAATTCTGCCGAATACATTCAAAGTCGAAGACTAATTGTCTTCAGGATTAACTTCAGATTGTTCAGTTGCTTGGTTTTTCGCTGGAAAAATTTTGATTTTTTTATAAAGACCATCGCCTAAAGAACGACTTTTTACTCGCCCATCTTGAGCTAAGTATTGATGAACAACTTTGCGCTCGCGCGGTGGCAATGCGCGGTAGTATACTGATTTTCCCTGCTCGATAGCGATTGTTTTAAGGTGCTCTGCTCGCTCGATCAACGCCGCTTCAGATTCCTCACGAAATCCGCCGCAATCAACAACAACGTTAGTTTGAAGGTCTGAAAAATTATGTTGAGTAACGCGTTTTACGATCAACTGAATGGCATCCATCAGCTGACCCTTGAAGTCTTTCAAGAGCGCCTCATCGGGCCCAGAAAAATCGATTTTAATTTCTGTGATTTCGTCTTTTTTTGTCACGTCTAAATTATATGACAAATCAAAGCCGCCTTTTTCTAAGATTCCTGTTAAAGTTGCTTCAACAACTGAATCTAGATCTGTTTTTTTGCTACCGAATATTTTACTAAATAATCCCATATATCCCCCAGAATTTACGCAGGCTTTAAAGCTGCTGTTTTTGTTTGTTTAAGTAAAAAGTACTGTTGAATTACACCAAAAAGGGCACTGATGAAATTGTACAGCGTTAATCCGCTTGGCAGAGTGATCATAAATAAAGAAAAAATAATTGGCATGAATGATAAGATTTTTGCCTGCATCGGATCCATCGTCGAAGGCGTCAGCTTTTGTTGTAGATACATTGTTATGCCCATCAATATTGGTAAAACAAAAAAACTGTCGTGACTGCTGAGGTCTGTAATCCAACCGAAAAATGGCTGCTGGTAAAGCTCAACGCTTGAACTAATCGCTCTCCATAGGGCAAAGAAAATAGGTATTTGAATCAACATTGGCAAACACCCACTGATTGGGTTTGCTTTTTGATCTTTCATCAATGCCATTGTTTCTTTGTTTAAGCGCATGGGATCGTTTTTATATTTTTCACGAATAGCATCCATTTGCGGCTTAATTCTTTGCATGGCCTGAGCTGATTTAAATGAGATCACGTTGAATGGCAGCAAAATCGCGCGAACGATGATTGTCATTCCAATAATTGCCAAGCCCCAATTGCCCAACAGGTCATGCATAAGCTTCAACAGTTTTAATAATGGTTTTGAAATAAAGCCAAACATTCCGTAATTCAAAAGCTCTGTAAATTTTGAATCGATAGAGTTAAGAACTTCTGTTTTTTTTGCGCCGACGTAAAAAACTTGATTAATTTTAGTCGCTGTCACATTTTTTAAATCGTAATCGATCAATAGAGATGTATCGTCAGCTTCAACTTTTTTTGTAATTGATGGTAAAAAATCTGATTTATTTAAAAATGCCGTAGTAAAGTACTGAGTTGTAATTCCCGCCATTTCAACACCTGAAGCGGTTTTTAAGATGCCCTCACCGGCCTTCAAGGTTGAAATGGGCTCAGCAATTGTTTTTCCATTTTGAATAAACACGAAATCTTGATGTTCGAATGACGGCATCAAAATATTACTGCTTTTAACTTCGATCTTTTTTTGATCTATTTTTATTTGAAGGGCTTCGATGCCTTGCTCAAAAGAAATTTCTGAGGAGATTGCCATGCTTTCAGGATTGAATGCGAGTGTTCTTGTAATCTTTTTTCCATCAATAATCGCTTCACCGAAAAACTCAACATCTGATTTTTTGACGACAGAAAATTGTACAGGTACATTTTTATAAAGAACCGAAAACAATGGGGTTTTTGGATCATAAGTCACAAACTTACCTTCGCGATCTTTATAATCTTTAACAACAAACTGACTGAAGCCCAAACCGTTCGAAGTGACAGAAAACGCAACCTTGTCATTCGAATAATCAATTTGCGTCGCCGCTGCTGTTGCCGCCTCTAAACTTGATTCTTGCGGAGATTTTTGTGATGGGACCTGCGCATCTGTTGTCGAAGACGGTTTTTGTGCTTGCGAAACCTCTGAAGCTTTGACTTTTTGTGGGGGATATTTTTGATTCATATAGTACTGCCAGCCCCACAAAGACAAAAATGTAATTGCAAGCGCTGCTAAAAATCGTGGGCTGCCAAACGGAGATTCTGTTTCGTTTTTCATAGTAAACCTTTCAGGCTTAATGGAACTGGATCATAATAATTTTTTTTACTTGTAAAAGGATGGCATGACAAAATTCGTCTCAGAACCAGAGACGTTGCCTTAAAGAATCCAAAAGTTTGATAACTTTCGATCGCGTAATGAGAGCAGCTTGGATAAAATCGACATCTTCCGCCCAAGTATGGGCTTAATAAAACTTGATAAGTTTGAATGAGAAAAATTGAAACGCTAAACTTTTTCAAGTGTTGACTTGAATTGTTTAAAGTCGAGTTGTTTGTAAAAATCATCGGGCTGGGGTCTGAAGATACAGACGCTTTTAGTCCCGCTAAGTTTTTTTGGCCACAGACCTGTTCGCACACAATGACGCACCCATCTTTTTAGCTTGTTCCTTAAAATAGCATTACCCACTTTGCCAGAAACTGTTGTTCCAAAGTGCGTTTTACCATCCTCAGATACCGCACTCACAATAGTAAGCCATTTTGCTATTCGCAACTTATGGCCACTTTTGCTAAGGGCAAGATATTCTGACGATTTTTTTAAAGGAATGATCGGATTTATTTTCCGGTTGCTTTCACTGCTAATTTTTTACGACCTTTAGCTCTGCGCTTAGCTAATACTTTACGACCTTTAGCAGTTTTCATGCGTGCGCGAAATCCGTGTGTTTTTGCTCGGCGTTTTTTGCTCGGTTGGTAGGTTCTTTTTGGCATATAATGTCTCCTCGCTCGTTCAAGTTCTGTGATCTTCGCAGATCTGTTTTTTGAGAATAAAATTCTCTACGACTTTACTCATCGTCATCTTGCAATTAATTTACGCACTCGTTAATTAAGAGAAAACAATATAAAGCACATTGCGGCATGACGGTCAACTGTTGAAAACTCTGATCTAGGTTGTTATGACCAGTCCACTAATTCTTGAGGGGGGATTCGTGCAAATAGATTCATCATCTTGGTCACAGATTAAATTATCGATGAAAACCAAGTTCGGTTCTAATCGATTATTTGAAACATATCTGGACCCAATCGACCTTATTGGATTTGAGCAATCAGAAACTGAACTTGTTTTAACTTTGGGCGTGCCTAACCGTTTTTTCTTATATTACGTCAACGAAAATCTGAAAGAACAAATACATGCAGAATTAAAAACAATTTATAATGTGGATATCCATGTTAATTTCGTCATTACAGAGAAGGTTACTCACGACTATAACACGTCTCTTCAAGATGTCTTACAAAACGCAGACCAACTTTTTCAAAATTCAACTCAGCCAACCATGCGTCCGCAAATCAATATCGATGGTCATTTGGCAAATGAAAATATGAATAGTCATCTGACTTTTTCCACATTTGTTGTCGGTAAAAATTCAGAATTCGCACACGCAGCTACATATAACGTCGCCCAAAATCCAGGCGAACAGGATTACAACCCACTCTTTATATACGGTCCCTCGGGAATGGGGAAAACTCACTTGTTAAATGCCGCAGGAAACCACATCCGTGAAAAATTTCCTCACCTGAGAATTACTTATATAAGTGCGGAAAGATTTTTGAATGAATGCATATCTGCTATGCGTAGAAATGAAATGGATAAGTTTCGTCAAAAATACAGAGAAAACTCAGACGTCCTCGTAGTGGATGATGTTCAATACATCGGTCGTGGCCAAGCTGTTCAAGAAGAGTTTTTTCACATGATTAATTCGTTTATCGAAAAGAAAAAGCAAATTATTTTAGCGAGTGATAGACAACCCAAAGACATCGGTTTAGAGGACAGATCAAGAACACGACTTGAGCGTGGGTTAAGTGTGGATATTCAAATGCCAGATTTAGAAACTCGAATAGCCATATTGAGATACAAGTCAGAAAAAACAAATGTAAAAATTCCTGAAGATGCCATTCAATATATAGCGCGCATTTCGAAAAAATCGATTCGTGAGCTCGAAGGTAATTTAAAGAAAATTAAAATGTTTTCTGAATTGCAAGGATTGTCGATAAATTTGGAACTTTCAAAAAAAGTTTTAGCTCATCACGAAAATACAGTCACAATTACAATTGAAGAAATTCAAAAAGTTGTTTCTGAGCATTTTAAAATTCGAGTCTTGGATTTGAAATCTTCGAGCCGCGCAAAACCAATTGTGGTTCCTCGACAGATTGCAATGTATTTAATCAAAAAGTTTCTTGATAAATCTTTGGTTGATATTGGTGCTGCATTTGGAGGCCGTGATCATACAACAGTCATTAATTCATTAGAAAAAGTTGAGAGTACACAGGCTAAAGATCCTCAATTTAAGAATGATATCGATGACTTGGTAACTAAGATCCACAATATCACAGGAGTTTAAATGTGGATTGTGGAAAACTGAACTGGTAAGTTGTTTATAACTTTGTGGATTCAAGTTTTACACAAAAACAAAGAATTTCACCTTGTGTTATCAAGTTGAGTTTTCCACAGATAAAAGGTAGAAGAATCAATAATTTAAAGTGTTGTACGCAGTATCAACGTCCCTACTACGACTACTATATATTTATATATAATATTAATAGATAATAAAGGTTGTTATGAAAATAGAGATTCAGAAAAAAGATTTGTTAAACTTAATAGCAAGGACTCAAAATATTGTAGAAAAAAGAAATACAATGCCTGTTCTAGTTAATGTTTTACTAGATGCCTCTGAGGGCTCACTCAAAGCCTATGCTACAGACTTAGAGGTGAGTCTGACTGATTCTGTACCAGCACAAATAAAAGAGGCTGGTAAGGTTGCAGTGAGCGCAAAGAACCTTTTTGAAATTACTAAAGAATTGTTTGATGGACCAGCACAGTTAATTAAAAAAGATAATAACTGGCTAGAAATAAAGCAGGGAAAATTTCTTTCTAAAATTGTCGGTGTCCCTTTTGAAGAGTATCCGGTATTCCCAACATATAACTCAGAAAATTTTTCTAAGATAGATGCAGCTGAATTTAAACAGATGATTGATAAAACGATATACAGCGTTTCAAATGATGAAACACGATATCACTTGAATGGTGTTTACTTTGAATCAGTAGATAAAAATACAATTACTATGGTTGCTACTGATGGACACCGTTTAAGTTTAATCAAAAAAACTTTTACTGGTCTTTCTTTCAATGAAAAAATTGGTGTCATCATTCCTAAAAAGGGATTATTTGAAATTAAAAAATTAATTGAATCGTCTGTGAGTGATGTTTATGTCGCGGTTGAAGGTTCGCAATTTATTTTAAAATCAGGAACTTGTATTTTAATGATTCGGTTGATCGAAGGAAAGTATCCGAATTATCAACAGTTTATTCCACAAAAATTATCTCATAAAGTTGTTATTTCTCGAGAACACATTTTATCTTCTTTAAAACGTGTTTCACTTTTTGCGAATCAAAAATCAAAAGCCATCTTACTTTCGTTTTCAACAGACAAACTAGAAATCACCTCGAACAATCCAGAATTAGGCGATGCTAAAGAAGAACTTGATGTTGACTACAAAGGTCCTGAAATCAAAATCGGTTTTAATGCGCGATATATTGAAGATGTCTTAAAAAATATTGAACAAGATAAAATTGAAATCGAACTCAATGATCAAGTCTCGCCTGGTGTAGTTAAAGCTCATGGTAAAGACAACTACATCAACGTCGTTATGCCAATGCGAATTTGATGAGATTAAGTTCTCTCGAGATTCGAAATTATAGAAATATCGAAGAGTGTTCACTTGTCTTATCACCAAGACTCAATATTTTTATTGGTGATAATGGCCAAGGTAAGACAAATTTTTTAGAATCCGTACATCTACTGCTTCAAGGCGAATCGTTTCGCTATGGCGTGAATAGCACTCTTATTCAATTCAATAAAGCTCAGTCAGTTTTAAACACACTTATCCACAATAACGATCTTGATTATAGAGTACAGATGTTAATTTCCTCTACAAAAAAAGAAATTTTACTGAATGGAAAAAAAACAGCGAAATTAGAAAAATACCTGCCGCCAGTCGTGTTATTTTCTCCTGAGAGCTTAAGTATAATTAAAGAAAGTTCAGATGAACGAAGACAACTGATCGATAGTGTTATTCGAAGCATTTATAAAAACGGAATTCACATTTTAAATGATTTTAAAAAAGCATTACGTACGCGAAATAAAATACTGAAAGACTTTCGTGATGAAAAAGTCTCTCGAGAAATGACGTTACAAACACTTGAAAGTATTAATCCAAGCTATTTTAAACTGGCCACAGAGTTGACTTGCTTAAGAATAAATTCATTAAATGAAATTAAAAATGATGTTGAAATTTACTTAAAAAAAATCGATCAAAAAAATAATGTTCAATTTGATTTTGAATATATTATTTCAGATCAAAAAGTCGTAGAAAACAGCTTAGAAAATGTTCACAAAATCTTACAAAAAAGAGCGCTAGAATTAGCGTCAGCAGAGCTTGCCAGCGGAATCACTTTAGTAGGTCCGCAGAAGCACGATGTCATTTTCTTATATAACGGAAATGACTCACGTTTTTTCTGTTCGCAGGGGCAGCAAAGATCGATCATATTAGCTTTCAAAATGGCTCAAATCGTGTATCATCAGAGGGTTCACGGATTCTATCCGATTTTGCTTTTGGATGATGTGTTGTCTGAGCTTGATCAAGGCAAGCAAGCGGCACTTATTTTGGCACTGAATGAAATTCAAACTCAGACGTTTTTAACGACGACTGATGTTGATGTGCTAAAAAAATTAAACATGGATCAAAGCCAAATCTTTAGAGTTCGCGAAGGAAATATAGAAAAATAAATATCTGTTTCAGATTAAATTTTTTATATTAAAAATTTTAAAAACAAAAGACGAAAAAGGAAGTTCTTATGTCTGATTCAATGAATACGACAGTCGCAACAACTGTTGATTATGGTGCTGATTCAATTCAAGTTCTTGAAGGTCTCGAAGCCGTTCGTAAACGTCCAGGGATGTACATTGGTGACACAACAATTCGTGGTTACCATCATCTGGTCTATGAAATTGCAGACAATGCAGTGGATGAACACTTGGCTGGTTACTGTAAAAATATTTATATCACAATTCGCACAGATGGCTCTTTAACTGTTGACGATAATGGTCGTGGCGTTCCTGTAGGACCACACAGATCTGGTAAAGATGCCATGGAAGTAGTTTATACGGTTCTTCATGCTGGTGGTAAGTTTGAAGGAAGTGCATACAAAGTGTCCGGCGGTCTACATGGCGTTGGTGCTTCTGTTACAAATGCATTGTCTTCGCGTTGCCAAGTTGAATCACACAAAAACGGAACTCTTCACCGTCAAATTTATATGAAGGGTATTCCACAAGGTCCCGTTGAAATCGTTGGCCCTACACCTAGAACAGGAACAGTTGTTACTTTTAAACCAGATCTTGAGATATTCAAAGAAGAGGGAATGTCTTTTGATTTCAATACTCTTTCGACAAGATTCAGAGAAACAGCCTTTTTAAATGCCGGATTACATATTAGTTTAACTGATGAACGCACAGGAAAAAAAGTTGATTTCCAATATACAAAAGGAATCGCTGAATTCGTTGCTTATTTAAATGAATCTAAAAAACCAATTCACAGCGATGTTGTTTATTTCAAGGGTGAAAAAGACCAAGTCGAAGTTGAAATTGCTATGCAGTGGAATGATTCTTATTCTGAATCAATTTATTGTTATGCAAATAATATTAATACACATGAAGGTGGTACTCACCTGATCGGTTTCCGCGGTGCCTTGACTCGTTCGACGAACACATACGCGACACAAAAAAATCTTTTAAAGGATTTTAAGGAATCATTAGAGGGTGAAGATATTCGCGAAGGTTTAGCGGCTATTATTTCTGTTAAAGTGCGTGAACCTTTATTTGAAGGGCAAACAAAAACTAAACTGGGTAATGCCGAAGTTAAGGGTATTGTTGAATCGCTGGTGAATGAAAAATTATCGGATTGGTTTGATCGAAATCCAAACCCAGCAAAAACTATTATTACTAAATGTGTGGAATCTGCGCGAGCACGTGATGCCGCAAGAAAAGCGCGCGATTTAACACGTCGTAAAACCGCACTAGATAGCGGTTCCCTACCGGGAAAAATGGCTGATTGCCAAGAACGTGATCCAGCAAAATGTGAATTATATCTGGTTGAGGGAGACTCGGCTGGTGGATCTGCCAAGATGGCCCGCGACCGAAAAACTCAAGCGATTTTACCATTGAAGGGTAAAATTCTAAACGTAGAAAAAGCTCGTTTTGATAAGATGTTATCGAACGATGAGATTCGTATGATGATTTCAGCGTTAGGGACAGGAATCGGCGCAGAAAATGTGAGCGCAGACAAAGTCCGCTATCACAAAATCATTATCATGACCGATGCCGATGTGGATGGATCGCACATCCGTACACTGCTATTAACTTTCTTCTATCGTCAGATGCCAGTCGTATTAGAAAAAGGTTATATTTACATCGCACAACCTCCTTTATACCGAGCGAAAAAAGGACAATCAGAAACTTACCTTAAAGACGAGTCTGCGCTCACTGAGTATTTATTGAGTTCGGGATTGGATTCTTTTGAAATCAAAAATACAAAAGTAGAAACTTCAGAAATGCGAAGTTTTATTTTAAACATTCAAAAATTTTATTCGTTATTAAAGCTTTCTTCAGCGAAATATGATTCAGATATTCTTTATTACATGATCAGTAAAGTTGCTGATCTTGAGAAAACACTGAAAGATGAATCATTACTTAAATCAACATTGGAAGACTTGAAAGCGTGGATTTTCTCTCAGCCAACATTGGGTATCACAGAACTTGATTTTAATATTACGAAAGAAAATGGTAAAATCGAAGCGACTGTCAGCACAACTCGGTATGCGGACAGAGTAAAAACGGTTTTAAGTTCTGATACTTTGTTGGCTTCTGAAATCGTTGAAATTCGTTCAGTTTGGAAAGCCATCCAAGGCGTATCAAAATTACCATTAACTACAATTCGTAATGGTCAAGAAACGTCATTCGAGAATTATCAACAGTTTTATGCACAGACGATGGAAAATACAAAAAAAGGTATTTATATCCAACGCTACAAGGGATTGGGAGAGATGAATCCTGAACAACTTTGGGATACAACTCTAAATCCAGCAAATCGTAATCTATTGCGAGTGACTATTGATGATGCCGTTGCTGCCGACGAAACGTTCAGTATTTTAATGGGCGAACAAGTTGAACCACGAAGAAAGTTTATTCATGACAACGCATTATTGGTGCGTGGACTTGATGTTTAATTTTTGCAGGTGTTTTGAGTTATTAAAGTTAATTTTAAATAAATTAGGTGAATTATGAGTTTTGAAAATAATGAAAAAGGCGTAACAAATATAGATATTAATAAAGAGATGCGCGAAGCATATCTACAATATTCTATGTCTGTAATTGTGGGGCGTGCGTTACCAGATGTTCGAGATGGATTAAAACCCGTTCATCGTCGCGTGTTGTTTGCGCAGCACGAACTATCAAATACTCACGATAAGCCGTATAAAAAATCCGCTCGTGTCGTTGGTGATGTGATCGGTAAATACCATCCGCATGGTGATAGCGCTGTTTACGAAACAATGGTTCGTATGGCACAGGATTTTTCTTTGCGCTACCCGTTGATTGATGGTCAGGGAAATTTTGGTTCGATCGATGGAGACTCGGCCGCAGCAGCTCGTTATACCGAAGTTCGTATGACCCGCCTTGCAGAAGAGTTATTAGCAGATATCGAAAAAGAAACAGTCCCGTTTGGTCCGAACTATGATGATTCATTAGAAATTCCTTTAGTATTACCTGCAAAATTTCCTAATTTATTAGTGAATGGTTCTTCGGGTATTGCTGTTGGTATGGCAACAAATATTCCGCCACACAATTTGGGCGAAGTGATCGATGGAACGATTCACTTAATTCACAATCCTGAGTGCTCGATTGATGATTTGATCGAAAGAATCCCAGGACCAGATTTTCCAACAGCAGGTCAAATCGCTGGTAAATCTGGAGTATTACAAGCTTATAAAAAAGGTCGCGGCATAATCACGATCAAAGCGCGCACAGAAATCGAAACAAAAAAAGATCACGAAGAAATTATTATCACTGAACTTCCTTACCAAGTGAATAAAGCAAAACTGATTGAAGGCATTGCTGATTTGGTGAAAGAAAAAACAGTAGAAGGTATTTCTGATATCCGCGATGAGTCTTCTCGCGAAGGTATGCGCGTTGTAATTATTTTAAAGCGTGGCGAAAATGCATCTGTCATTTTAAATCGTTTATTTAAATTTACACAGCTCCAAGCAAGCTTCGGTATCATCATGTTAGCGTTGGATGCAAAAAGCCAACCTGTTGTTTTTGATTTGAAAAAAATGCTTGAGGCCTTTGTTGATCACCGTCGTGACGTCGTTACAAAACGATGTATTTTTGAATTGAAAAAAGCTCAAGAGCGCGCACACATTTTGGAAGGCTTGAAAAAAGCTCTTGATCAAATTGATGCCGTAATTGCAACAATTAAAGCATCAAAAGAGGCCGCAAGTGCACGCGAAGCTTTGATGACAAAATTTTCATTCAGCGAACGCCAAGCCGTTGCTATTTTAGAAATGCGTTTACAGCGTTTAACAGGTTTAGAAATTCAAAAAATTATTGATGAACTCAATGAGCTAACTAAACAAATTGAATGGTTACGTTTTGTTTTGGCTGACGTTAAAGAAATTTATAAAATTATCGTAGCTGAATTAGAAGATATTAAAAAACGTTATTCAAATCCTCGTCGTACAGAAATCACAGGTGATTTGACTGATATCGAAGACGAAGATCTGATTGCTGATGAGCCAATGGTTGTGACTGTGACTAACACAGGTTACATCAAGCGAATTTCAACGGAAGAATACCGAGTTCAAAAACGCGGCGGCAAGGGCCTTAAAGGCATGGAGACGCGCGAAGAAGATTATGTGACTGATCTGTTCACGGCTTCGACGAAAACAATGCTTCTTGTTCTGACAGATAAAGGAAAAGTTCATTGGTGTAAAGTTCATAGATTGCCATTAGGAAGCAGAACTTCAAAAGGTAAAGCAATTGCTAACGTTGTTCAGCTTGCAGCGGATGAAAAAGTACGCGCTATTTTACCAGTGAATGAATTTTCAGAAAATAAATATGTTGTGATGCTGACTGAAAAAGGAATTATCAAGAAAACATCTTTAGATGCGTTCTCGAACCCTCGCCAGGCTGGTATTATTGCACTGACAACAGATCTTGATGATCAAGTTGTGGCTGCAAAAATTTCTGATGGAACTTGCGATATCTTTATTGCGACAAAAGAAGGTATGTCGATTCGTTTTAACGAAGACGATGTGCGCGGTATGGGTCGATCGGCTCGCGGCGTGAAAGGTATTACTTTATCAAAAGAAGATGTTGTTGTTGGTATGTTAGTCTTAGAGAAAAACACAACAGATACAATCTTGATGGTCACTGGAAAAGGTTACGGCAAACGTTCGGAGACGAGCGAATATCGTGTCCAAAGCCGCGGCGGAGTTGGTATTATTACACAAAAAACAACTGATAAAGTCGGTAACGTTGTTGGCACAACGAAAGTAAAAGCCACGCAAGAATTGATTTTATCAACTGACCAGGGACAAGTGATCAGAATGAAAATTTCTGACATTTCTGTCCTGGGAAGAAATACTCAAGGTGTGCGTCTGATTAACTTAGATGAAAAACAAGAATTTGTAACAAGCCTTGCCGTTGTTGATGATGAAGAAAAAGCCGGCGAAGAGATCCACTAATTTAAATTTAAAGCCTATAAAGCCGTTATTATTTATAGCGGCTTTATTGGCCTTTTCTTCGTGTCAGTCTCGCTCTGAAAAACTATACACATCTGCTTATGAGAAAATTAATCAGAACCAATTTTCTGAAGCCATTCTGCTGTTACAGTCCTCGGCTGAATTAGAAAAAGATAATATCAAAAAGACAAAAGCTCAGTTTGAAGCCGCAAGGCTTTTGCGGTTTGAATTGCAAGATTATGAAAAAGCGCTGAAGATTTTACGCACAATCGTTTTAGAATCTCAAGATTCAAAAATGAGACTCTTGTCTCAAGAGTCAATTTGTGAAATCTATTTTGATCATTTACAAAACTACCAAGAGGCTCTTAAAGAGCTTTTGACCTTAGAGCCCCTGCTTCCCGAGACGAAAAAAAAAGAAACGATCCGTTTAAAAATAGCGCAAGCGCAAAGGTTTTCTGGAAACAACCAAGCCGCGTTGGAATATGTCGATGTTGCGCTGAAAACGAGTACTGTAGAAACCAATTCTTTTTTGAAACTCAAAGCGCAAATTTTTCAATCTCTGCAAAAACATGACGAGGCATTAAAAATCTATGATGAAATATTTCAAAAAGATCAGAAATATTTTATTGAAGAACATTTGTTTGCAGCAGTCAGTAGTATTCACGAAGAAAAAAAAGATTATAAGGCCGCCATAGAGTATTTAGAAAAAAACGCTAATCTCATATCAGATAAAAATTATTTAGAATTGCGCATAAAAAAAATGAAAGAAAAACAAAACAACAAACCCTTTTCAAAAGGAGTTCGAAAGTAATGAAAAAGAATAAGTATATTATTTTCGCTGCTATCGGTTTTGAATTGATCTCTTTGATTTTGGTCGCAATTTATGGCGGCGAATGGCTCGTTAAAAAAGGGTCTCCGGAATATATAAAAGCGTTACTCATTGTCGGCGCTTTTGTGATTTGGTTTATCAGCCTAATGCTGAAACTTAAAAAAGCAGAAAAAAATGATTAAAACAATAGCAAAGACTCAGGTGTTTTTGAGTCTGATCACATCGTTGATTTTATGGGCAGTTATCAATCAAAATGCCGCAGTATCATGTTTTGTAACAGCTGCGATGTTGTTGTTGAATCTTTTTGGGCTTTATCTTCTGTGGAAGGTCGTTTTTTTTAAGAAATCTATTGCGCTAGGCCTTTTGATTATTATATTTAAGTATCCATTGATTGCTTTAATTTTATGGCAAATCTCCAAACAGGATTGGGTCCATCCCGTTGGCGTGTTTGTGGCTATGTTGCTGTTTTTATTAAGCATCGTTGGTGTCGTAATTTACACCCAAAGGAGAAATCATGCATTTTAACTGGACTCAACTTATTCCAGGCGTTGGCCATCACTATACGCACGTAGCAACACTTGCGATTGTTTCTTTTGTTTTAATTTTAATTGGAATTTACGCGCGAGTTTCTTTAGGCGCAGGCGAAACAGCAGTAATTCCTACAAGTAAATTTTCAGTTCGCGGAATATTTGAATTTTTCACTGAGTACATTGGTGGATTAGCAGAACAAGTTATTGGTCACCATGGTCGAGCATTTGCTCCTTACTTCGCAGCGATTTTTACTTACATTTTGTTTAACAACTTAGTTGGAATTATTCCTGGAATGACGCCAGCGACAGAAAATTTTAATACAACGTTTGCGTTCGGCGTTTTTTCTTTCTTAGCCTACAATGTTGTAGGATTAAAAAATGGCGGTCTTGGTTACTTGAAACATTTCTTGGGACCAGTTTTATGGCTTGCTCCTTTAATGTTAATTATCGAAATCATTTCTCACTTTATCCGTCCTTTGACATTAGGTTTGCGTCTAGCAAATGTAATGACGGGTGACCACACTGTGTTGGCCGTGTTTTTAGATTTATTTCCTGTTGGTCCTGCGATTCCATTTTATTTAATGGGGTTGTTGGTTTGTACCATTCAGGCGTTCGTATTCACTTTATTATCAATGGTCTATGTGGCTCTTGCGACAGCCGACGATCATCACTAACAACCCCTCAAAGGAGATCTCATGAAAAAAGCAATTTTATTTGCAGCAACAGTTTTAGCTTCAGTTAGCGTTTTCGCTCAAGAAGCAGCAGCTCAATCATCAAACAGCGGTTTGGTAGCAATCGGTGCGGCAATCGCTATCGGTTTAGCAGTTTACGGTGGAACATCAGCTCAAGGTAAAGCGGCAGCAGCAGCTCTTGACGGTATGGCTCGTAACCCAGCAGCATCTGATAAATTATTTACTCCGCTTATCTTATCTTTAGCGTTAATCGAGTCATTAGTTATCCTTGCGTTCCTAGTAGCTTTCATCAAGTTACCAGCTGCATCTTTCGGTTTCTAATAATTAATTTAAATTATTTAGATTTTGAAATAAAAAACCCGATAGAAATATCGGGTTTTTTATTATCTAAAATTTATTATTTAAAAATTTGTGAATTAATTTCTATAAATATTTATTTACAACATCCATCACAGATTTTTGAATTTTGTCTAGCCCTGCTTGAGTCGAAGATTCAAAACGAACAACCAAAACAGGCTGAGTGTTTGATGCGCGAGCAAGAGCCCAACCGTCACGGAAACTAATTCGAATTCCGTCGATCAAATTAACTTTAAAATCCTCAGAAGGTTTTGAAAAAGCTTCTTTCACTTTTTCAACGATGAGAACTTTTTTCTCTTCCGTTGTATCAATTCGAATTTCAGGAGTGTTAAATGCAGGAGGCAGTCCGGCCAAAAGCTCTTGAACATTCTTTCCGGATTTTGCGATGATTTCACAGAGCCTTAATCCAGCGTAAGGTGCATCATCATAACCATAGTTACGATCAGCAAAAAAGATATGACCTGACATTTCTCCGCCGAACGGAGCCTTTTCTGTTTTAATTTTTTCCTTCACAAGGCTGTGCCCCGTTTTCCACAAAACAGGAACCCCCCCATGTTGAGCGATATCAGTGTACATGCGATCGGAACACTTGACGTCACCAACAATTTTTCCACCCGGTTGTGTTTCTAAAACAGAGCGCGCGAATAAAGTCATCAACTCGTCACCATAAATCATTTTTCCAGTGTGATCGACGATACCAATACGATCAGCATCGCCATCAAAACCGATTCCAACAATAGCACCTGTCTCCAAAACTTTATTTCTTAAATCGACAAGATTTTCTTCAACTGTAGGATCAGGATGATGGTTCGGGAAATTTCCATCTGGCTTTTCAAATAAAATTTCAGGCTGTAGCCCGACCGTATTAAAAAGTCTGCGCACGACAGATCCGCCGGCGCCATTTCCACAATCAAGCACAACTTTAATCGGCTTAATTTGTCCGAACTCTTTTTTGTATCGCTCTAGGTACTCAGGGATAATGTCATAAGACTTGGACGAGCCGCCCACGTATGCAACGTAATTTTTGTTTTCAATAATTGGTTTTAGTTTTTGAATTTCTTCGCCGAAAATCGTGGTCTTTCCAAGAGAGATTTTAAATCCATTGTACTCCGGCGGATTATGACTACCAGTGACCATGATGCCGCCATCCAAATCGAGCTGAAACATTGAAAAATAACTGACCGGTGAAGTCACTAGGCCAAGTAGATAAACCTCACCACCCGATTCAACAAAGGCTTTTGTTAGGTTTTCAATCAAAGGGCCACAAGAAGTTCTTGCGTCGTGCCCCAGAGACAAGCGTAAATTCTTTTTATTTAACTTTTGACTGGCGTAGGCATAATAGGACTTTCCTAGGTGATAAGCAAAGTCGTTATCGAAATCTTTATTATAAATTCCTCTGACGTCATACTCTCTGAAAATAACCGAATTCATGATCATATTTTTTCTCCGTTCAATAGTTTTATATTTAATTCAATAGCTTCAATCATCGAAGAAGCATTCGCTGAGTTTTTGTTAAAAATTTCTTTAGCTGTTCCGTGGTCTACACTTGTTCTGACAAAAGGAAGACCAACAGTAATGTGAACACCGTTGTCTTGCCCGTGATGCATTTTAAATGGAATAAGTCCTTGGTCATGATACTGGGCCAAATAAAACTTAAATTTTTTCCAATTCGGTTTTAAAAAAGCAGCATCCGGTGAAAGTGGTAAAGAAAAACCAACTCTTTTTTTGCTATAATATTTTTTCTCAAAAGAACCTAGAATTCCTTTTTCGCCGGCGTGAGGATTTAATCCCAAAACTCCGACATCATTTTTTGATTTAAATAGCTTTGAAAACTCGCGACAACCACTGGTCACTGCGGACAAATGTCTTTTTTGCTCAAGAGATTCCTGAACACTAGATATAGGAATGTGGTCCGTAGCCAACAAAACATGAAAATCTTTTCCCACAAAGCCCATAAATAGGTTTTTCTGTGGAAAAGCATGTCGAAAAATGCCAGTGTGTCCAACAAAATCATATCCAGCGCTTTGAATTCCCGTTTTTGAAATCGGACCAGTGACTAAAGAATGTAAATATTTATTTTTACAAAGGTAGGTTGCGGCCATGACCCAATCTGCAGGAGAGTCTTTGAGCGCCAGATCGAAAAGAAAACTAGAGTCTAAAGACTTTGTTTTTTCGAGAATATTATAGAAGCCAAGAGCTGATTCAATACTATAAAAAGTAAACCGTCCGAACTTTTTATCAATCATCTTAAGATAGCGAGATTGCTTTTTTTCGATTGTTAAAGATCTAAATAAAAAAAAGCAGCAACTTTTTTGCGGACCAAGACGAGACAGGGCTTTTCCAGCAGTCTCAAGACCGATTCCGTCAACATCGCCCGTGGTGATAGCAATTTTTTTAAATTTAGTTAATTTTGATGTAAGCATCTTGCTTTTTGGATTCGAACCAATTTTTAAGCTGTCGCTTAAAGTTTTTTTCAACCAAAGTAGATTTGATTTGTTCTTTAATTTTTAAAAACTGTGGATCCTGAGTTAATTTTTTATCTAATACTTTAACGATATGAAAACCAATTTTTGATTTAATAATTTGTGAGGATTGGTTTTTATCAAGAGAAGAAATTGCAGCTTCGATTTCTGGTAAAAACTCTCCAGACTTAAAGCTTCCCATATAGCCGTCTTTGTTGGCGCGTGGATCTTCGTTATATTTGTTTGCCAGAGATTCGAAGGATTCGCCGGCCGACAATTTACTTAAAATTTCCTCGGCGCGAGTCAGGGCTTCAGATCCTGAGCCCTTTTTAGGATTAAAATAAATCTGAGCAATTGAAAAATCATTAACGATGGGTTTGTACTTTGGAAATTGCGCTCTAAATTCACTATAGGCATCCTCATCAGTGATTCTAAGTTTAGAAATAACTTCGGCCTCAAAGAAAGATTGTCTTTCGAGACGTGCTTTCAAAGCTTTTCGATACTCAGTCAGTGAGTAGCCTTGTTTTTTGATATAGGCTTCAAGCTCAGCTTTTGACATTTGGTTTCGCTTTGCCAGAGTTGTCATTTCAGAATCAACGCGATCTTCAGATAACGTCAGATTTAATTTTTTAACTTCCGATTCGACGAGCTTTTCGCGAATTAAATAATCAAGTTGAGATTTAGAGTCAGATTTAAGTTTATCGATTTTTTCATCCAAAAGAAGTGCGTCGTCGATAGCGCCATCCTTTTTTGTTCTATCGCCCATAGCATCCAGTTCAGACTTTAAAATCGGTTCAGAATTTACAATTGCAACAACGCGATCAACAATTTCTTTTGAAAACACAGTTGAACAAAGAATTAGAAATAGGACGGGCAACAAAAGGTTCATAAAATTTAATCCTCGCGGGTTTCTACAGAAATAGCTTCAATGGCCAAGCTATTTTTGTATATTGTATATCTCTTGATTTGTTCGTCGAGCCAAGCTGAAAATCGAGCCGTTTCGCGTAAAGATACAATATCGTTTTTAATTTGTGGCATAACCTCTTCAAGGGTCTTTTGCCGAGCGGGTCTGCGCTGGACAACTTTAAAAAGGCGGAAGCCCTCGTTCATTCGTATGGGGCCGATCAGCTCATTTTTTTTATTCGTAAATAGAATTTCGAGGTCCGCGCTGGAATCTCGCTCGATCCAAGCATAAATTCCGTCTTTAGGCTTTGGGCTTTCGACAGAATAATCCTGAATCAGTTTTTCAAAAGGCATTTTTTTAGAAAGTTTTTTAATAACATCAACCTGACTTTCGTCGGCGATCAAAATGCTTTTAACCTGTAAGGTTTCTTTTTGAAAAAACTTTGATTTATCTGACTCGTAATAGTTTTTGATATCTGATTCTGTCGCAGGTTCGGTTTTCTTTCTGAGTTCTTCAAACAACAGCTGTCTTTTCATTGACAGTCTCACCCCGCCAACCCAATCATCATACGAAAGATCTTCTTCGGCCAAAGACGCGCGGAATGCGGCATCAGAGGGGTAGTTTTTCGTTACCTCTAAAATCTTTTTGTTCAACTCAAGTGTATTGATTGTTTGTTTGGTTTCTGAAAACCAAACTTCAACAAGACTGTCCACAATAAAATCCGAGGCAATGCGGTCTTTAAATTTTTTAATGATAACAGGATCTTTAGCCGACAAGGGATCTAAATCTTTGAGTTTGCGAGCTAAAAGCTTGGAAAAGCCTTGAACATTCAATGTTTGATCTTGAATTTGAATCAGAGGCTTAGAAAAAATTCGTTGAGAGTACAAATCACAACCAGATAGAGCGCTGGTAACCAAGCAAAAAAGCCCCGCAAGAGCGAGGCTTTTGTTCAGCTTTAAAATTGATTTAGACTTATTCAACCAGTTTAGAGTTAACATTGATTTGGTAATTCTTTTTTATGCTATCAAAATATTTATCAAACAAAACTTTTCTCTTTTCATCAAATACAGCCATTCTGATTTCGCGCTTAGGAGCTTCCTCGAATGTTCTTTTTCCTGTCAGTTTAATGATGTGAAAACCAAAAGCAACCTCAACAAGATTTTGAGTCACTTCATTGAGCTTTAATTTGTTTGCAGCATCATAATAAGATGGATTTAAAGTGATGCGTGATTGCCATCCAACATCGCCACCTAAATTTTTTGTCGTTGTATCATCAGAGTACAGACGAACAAGCTCTTCAAATGGGCGCTTTGAAGATTTAACTTCGGCTAAGATTTCTGTTGCGCGCTTTTTGGCTTCAGCGCGCTGAGCCTCGGTTGCGCCGGGTTTTACTTCGATCAGAATTGTAGAAACTCGGATTTGTGGATTTTTTGCGTACCAAGCTTTCATCTCTTCGTCAGAAACCTTACTGTCTTGAACTTTTTGACCAAGTTCTTTTTCTAGTAAGCCCTTGTACATAGCTTGGTTCATTTGATCTTGAACGATCGGGTCTTTTTCTAGGCCGCGCTTTTTAGCTTCTTGAAGTCCGAGCTCATAGCGAACTAAATCTTCCAAGAAAACCTGTCGACTTGGTGGGTTTGATAAAACCTGAGCGACAACATCTTTGTACTTTTTGTTGAATTCGCCCAAAGTGATTTTCTTCGTCCCGACCGTTGCTACAACGTCAGAATCTTTTTGTGCAAAAGAAGTCGTTGTCATAAATAAAAAACAAACCAATAAAATCCGTTTCATGTTGTCTCTCCGTGTTTAAATATCGTCTTATTAATGCTAAGACTGAGAGCGTTTTGCCGCAATTAAATTGGCCGATTGTCTGCGCGCATCAAAAAGTTGATTTTGCAGGGCTTTTGCCAAAACTGGATCTCTGGGGTCAGTTGATTTGATGATTTGAATATTTGTTTCGACCCAGCAGATAGCGACGTTGGCAAAAGGTTTGGGTAAAAATGTTTTATTCCAAGATCTGGGAAAATGCCAAGCGTTGTCGGCGTAGGCTCCGCCAGCAAAAATGGGAGACTCCATAAGTCTAACAACTTCAAAAATACCAGGCTTAACTTCGAAAATAGGACCCTTGGGCCCATCGACGGCAAAGCTTGAATTGTTTCCGCTTTTACAAAGCTTAATAAGTCCCTTGAGGGCACTTACACTGCCACGCGTGGAAGAGCCTCGCGAGGTTTTTCCACCCATAAGCAAAACAGCCGTATTCATGAGCTCGCCATCTTTGCTTGTAGAGGTAATTGTTGCTACTCGATATCTGCGGATTGTTGATAATAAAACGAGCTCGTCGCCATGAAAATGCGCCAGCATGAAAGGTTTTTTTTCATCTAACATTGATTTCATCAGTGGCGGCTCGATCAGAGTTACCCGCCACGTCATCGAAATAAGTCGATAAACAATCCAGATGATAAAACCTAAAACAACTCCGCGAAGTTTGTTCATGAGCTAATATTAACCGTGAAGAGCTTTTTTAAACTCTTCCGTTAATTTTGGAATGATTTCAAAAGCGTCGCCCACAATACCGTACGTTGCTTTTTGAAAAATAGGAGCGTTTGGATCATTGTTAATAGCAACGATCACTTTTGATCCACTCATTCCTGCTAAATGTTGAATAGCGCCAGATAAACCAACAGCGATATATAATGAAGGAGCAACCGTTTTTCCAGTTTGTCCAACCTGCATAGAGTGCCCAACCCAACCCGCATCAACAACGGCGCGAGTTGCGCCAACAGTCGCGCCAAGAACATCAGCCAAATCATTTAACATTTTAAAATTTCCAGCTTCTTTGAGGCCGCGACCGCCAGAGACAATAATATTTGCCTCTGTCAGATCAAGTTTTTCAGACGTGCCCTTAACAATTTCTTTGATCAAAGTTTTTAAATTTGGTTTTGTAAATGCCAGCTCGGAAACAGGCGCTGATTTTGAGCCATCCGCAGCCGCCACGGGCAATTGATTTGCGCGCATTAAAGCAATTTTGACAGTTGAGTTTTCAAATGTTGCCGTCGCAAAACATTTACCAGAGTACATCGGTTTTTTGATTGAAAGAGCGTCGCCAGACAAAGAAATCTCGACGCCATCAGAAACAACACCGCATGAAAGCTTTGTGGCTACTCGTGGAAAAACATCTTTAGCCAAAGATCCTGCAGAAGCTAAAACAACTGTTGCTCCAGATTTTTGAATCGCTTCTGCAATGGCTGCTGAAAAAAGTTCTGGATTGTAAGCATCAAAGCCTGAGTCCTTTGAAATTAAAATTTCAGTAGCTCCGTGGTGTGCCATTTCGGCAGAAGAAGCGCCGGCTTGCGAGCCCAAAGCAAAACCAATCACTGATTCTGCGCCTGATTTAGCTGCAAACTGAAGAAGCTCTTGAGAGCTACGCTTTAATTTATTATTTTGAAACTCAGAGAAAACTAAAATTTTAGCCATATTTATAATACCTTTGCTTCGTCACGTAAAAGTTTGATCAACTCACTCGCCTGAGCGGTCGCGTCGCCAGTTAATAATTTCACCGCTGCTTTTTCTGGAGGTAAAGTATAGCCAGAATATTTAACTTTTTGCTCATTAGCCGCAATTCCTAAAGAAGAAAACTCAACTTCTTTGATGACTTTTTTCTTTGCCTTCATAATTCCAGGCAAGCTTGCATATCGAGGCATATTTAAGCCTTTGTTTGCAGCAACGAGCGCTGGAGTCATCATTTGCACAACTTCTTTGGCCCCGCCCTCGACATCGCGCTCGACAGTGACATTTTCAGTTGTGGCTTCAAATTTTGAAACGACCGACGTGTGTGGAAGACCTAAAAATTCAGCGACCATTTGTGGAACAGAGGCTTGGTTGTTGTCGATTGAAAGCTTTCCGCCAAAAATCAAATGGGCACCAGTTTCTGAACGAATGACAGATGACAAAGCTTTTGCTGTTGTTAGAGCATCCGTGTTTTCCACAGAGTTAATCACAATGGCTTCGTCGGCGCCCATTGCCAAAGCCGTTCGCAAAGACTCAACAACACGAGTTTTGGGTCCCATTGAAATGGCCCAAACTTGAGCAGTTGGGTTTTTTTCGCGGAACTTAATGGCCTCTTCGACAGCGTACTCGTCGTAGGGATTTAAAACCCACTTGATTCCTGCTGGGTCAATACCAGATTGATCTGGTAAAATTTTGATTTTTGTTTCAGTATCTGGAACTTGTTTTACGCAAACGAATATTTTCATTTGAACCTCGCTTAAAAAAATAATAATTTAGAGTATAAAAATAAATAGATAAAGGAAAAAATATGTTCGATTTTTTAAAATCAACGGTCGGTCGAAAATACATCATGGGTCTTACGGGACTTGTCTGGATGGGATTCATTTTGACTCACATGGCAGCAAATATGCTGATACTTGTCAGCTCGGATCTATATAACTGGTACGGTCATGCGATTGTTTCAAACAAACTTGTGCTTTACGGAGCCGAATCAGTGCTTACGCTGTGTCTAGTTGTTCACGTTGTGACTGCAATTGGGCTGACGATTCAGAATCGCAAGTCTCGCACAAGCAGATACGCAATAACTCCGAATGGCGAAAAAGGATCTTCGTTGGCCTCTAAAACAATGGCGCTCCAAGGTTCGATTGTTTTGGCCTTCATCATTCTTCACCTCATTACTTTTAAATACGGGACTGAATACAATACTGTTGTGAACGGCGTTCCCATGCGCGATTTACATAAGCTTGTTTTAGAAGTGTTCCAACAACCTGGATACGTTGCTTGGTATGTTGTTTCTTTAATTTTGTTGATGTTTCATCTTTCTCATGGTGCTCATTCGATTTTTCAATCGTTTGGAATTTTGGAAAGAAAAATGCAAAAATCATTAAAGAAATTTGCTTGGCTTTATGCGGTTGTTGTCGTGGGTGGGTTTTTGTCTCAGCCGCTTTATGTATTTTTAATTCACAAATAATTTAGAATAAACTAGGACGCTCAAATGACGAATAAATTAGATAGTAAAATTCCTTCAGGCGATATTAGCTCTAAGTGGACAAATCACAAATTCAATATGAAGCTTGTGAATCCTGCGAACAAACGAAAACACACCGTTATTGTTGTGGGAACTGGTTTGGCGGGTTCTTCTGCGGCGGCCGCAATGGGAGAAATGGGATATAAAGTAAAAGCATTTTGTGTTCACGAATCTCCTCGTCGCGCACACTCGGTTGCGGCACAGGGCGGAATTAATGCGGCAAAAAATTATCAAAATGACGGAGACTCTGTTCAGCGACTTTTTTATGACACTGTTAAGGGTGGTGATTTTCGTGCGCGCGAAGCCAACGTTCATCGTTTAGCGGAAGTTTCTGTGAATATCATTGACCAAGCGGTCGCTCAAGGCGTTCCTTTGGCGCGCGAGTACGGCGGTCTTTTGTCAAACCGATCATTCGGTGGATCTCAAGTTTCAAGAACATTCTATGCGCGTGGCCAAACAGGACAGCAGCTTTTATTAGGAGCGTATTCTGGCATGATGAGACAGGCTGACGCAGGAACTGTCGATCTGTATACGCGCCGAGAAATGTTAGACCTTGTCGTCATCGATGGAAAAGCACGCGGAATCATCGTTCGCAATTTATTAACGGGCGAATTGGAGTCGCACGTGGCCGACGCTGTTGTTTTGGCGACGGGCGGATATTCAAACGTCTTTTATTTATCGACGAATGCGATGGCGTGCGCGGTGACGGCAGCGTGGAAAGCTCATAAAAAAGGAGCTTTCTTTGCTAATCCTTGTTACACACAAATTCATCCAACATGCATTCCGGTGCACGGAGAAAACCAATCTAAATTAACATTGATGTCTGAATCATTACGCAATGACGGACGCGTTTGGGCGCCGGGACAAAAAGGCGACAAACGAAAAGCTTCTGAAATTCCAGATGCCGAAAGAGATTATTTCTTAGAGCGCATTTATCCAAGTTTCGGAAACTTAGCTCCACGAGACATTGCTTCTCGCCAAGCCAAATTTCGCGTTGACGAGGGTTACGGCGCAAACGGCGGCGAAACGGCAGTGTTTTTGGATTTCCGCGACAGCATTAAGCGCTTAGGTGAAGATAAAATTTCTGAGCGTTACGGAAACTTATTTCAAATGTACGAAAAAATCACCGGAGAAAATCCTTATAAACAACCGATGAGAATTTTCCCCGCGCCACACTATACAATGGGCGGCTTGTGGGTTGATTACAACTTAGAGTCAACAATTCCAGGTTTGTTTGTTGCGGGCGAAGCGAATTTTTCTGATCACGGAGCAAATCGTTTGGGCGCTTCGGCGCTGATGCAAGGTCTGGCGGATGGATACTTTGTTTTACCATACACAATTGGAAATTATTTTGCGGGAACAAAGCTTGAAAAAGTGGAAACAACACATGATGCATTCAAGGCGACGGCGAATGATTCAAAAACTGTTATTGATCAGATGATGAACACAAAAGGTTCTCGCACGGTTGATAGCATGCACAAAGAACTAGGTCGCATTATGTGGGACAAGTGCGGAATGTCTCGCACCAAAGAGGGCCTAACAGAGGCGATTTCTAAAATTCAAAAATTACGAGAAGAGTTTCAATCAAATATTACAATTCCGGGCGAAGCAAAGGGTGTAAATCCAGAGCTTGAAAAAGCAGGTCGCGTTGCGGACTTTATCGAACTTGGTGAATTAATGTGTCGCGACGCTTTGGTGCGTGAAGAATCTTGCGGCGGTCATTTCCGCGAAGAACATCAAGACAACGGCGAAGCGAAGCGTGATGATGAAAAATTTTGTCATGTGGCTGCGTGGGAGTGGAATGGTTCTGCGAAAACAGCACAAACACGTCACACAGAAGATTTAAAATTTGAAAATGTTAAACTTGCTACCCGCTCGTACAAATAAGGGCACTGCAAACGCAGGATAAGGAATAGATATGGAACACAAAAATACGATGAATTTAAAATTAAAAGTTTGGCGTCAAAAAAACTCTCAATCAAAAGGAGAGTTCGTCACTTATGATGCTCCTGACGTATCGCCAGACGCCTCATTTTTAGAAATGGTCGATACGGTTAATGAAACATTAGTTAAAAAACACGAAGAACCAATCGCATTTGATCACGACTGCCGCGAAGGCATTTGTGGAAGCTGTGGTTTTATGATTGATGGCAATGCCCACGGTCCGCAAAAAGGGACAACGGTTTGTCAGCTGCACATGAGAAATTTTTCTGATGGCCAAACAGTAACGATTGAACCATGGAGAGCTGAAGCGTTTCCAATCATTAAAGATTTAATGGTTGATCGGTCGGCCTTCGATCGTATCATCAAAGCTGGTGGTTATATTTCTTCAAACACAGGTGGCGCACCAGATGCGAATGCGGTTCCGATTCCAAAGCCAGATGCCGATGAAGCGTTTATGTCTGCGACATGTATTGGGTGCGGAGCTTGTGTAGCGTCTTGTAAAAATGCATCGGCCGCATTATTTACTTCGGCAAAAATTTCTCATCTAGCTTTGTTGCCACAAGGTGCGGTTGAAAAAGATCAACGTGCTTTGGATATGGTTGCACAAATGGACGCAGAAGGTTTCGGCGCCTGTACGAGCACAGGAACTTGCTCGGCATCATGTCCGAAAGAAATTTCATTAATTAATATTGCTAAAATGAATCGTGAATTTTTAAGAGCCGCATTGACACAAAAAGAACACGTCAGCGGTGGAGACATGGCTTAGTTTTCTAAGCCATGATTTAAAATTTATTTATTCATTTCTGTGAATCAGTCGCCGCGTGTAATCTCTGCGCGATTTTCCATAATTGATACGGGCATTTTCTCTTTGTCTAATCCGACGATATAACTAATTGCTGTTTCTCCAATTGGATTATATTGGATAATCACAGAACATTTAGCCGCAATTCCTCGAGGATACATTTCGCAGGCCGCAGTAAAATCGCGGATCTTGCTTTTTGTAGCATCGAGATCGGATGAAAATAAGCGATCACCAATATGTTGAACTAACTCATCTAATACAGGCTTTAACTTTTCATTTTTCTTAACATCACCTGTAATTCGCATTTTTGGTGCGGTTTTAATGAGAAGCTCGAAGGATTTTCCAATGAAAGCATCAGAGACGTTGTTTACTTGCGCGAAAGCAGAACCTGTAACAGCGAGAATAGAAAGTGCGACGATTGTTTTTTTCATAGAGAACTCCTTTTGTTTTCAAAGAAGTACTTGCAAGCCGTGCCAAGCGTCTCAAGATGAGAAACTCTGATTTTAAACGTTTAAATACGATTTGGGCTGTCCACAATTTTGACGGTCTTTAGCCGTTAATCGTTGTCGAGCGAACAATTCGAAAGTAACCTTTTTTTATGACTGATTTTTTAAAAATATTTTTTGTGTTGTGTGGCTTTGTAACTGCTTTTCTCTTTGGTAGAAACTACGGGGAAAAAACAATTGTAGAATCTAAAGAATACATCAAAATGCGCAGCGACTCTTCGCAAGCTGAAAAGGCAGAAGCCGAGCTTGCGGGCCTGAAGACAAAGTTTCAAGATTTATTAGATAGTTCCGATTTAAAAAAAGCAGACGAAGTCCTTTCAAAAATTATGACGGTGTTTTTGGCCGATCTGAGCCTGCACCTTTCGGAAGACAAAGAAAAAGATCTTTCGATTGGAAAAGCTGCTTGTGTTGTTCGACCGACACAAGATATACCTGCAACAGTTCAAAAATCAGAGCCTCAAGCTCAGCCAGAGTCGGTCAAGACAGACAACCAACAATCACAAGTTGATAAGCAGTCTAAAAACACAGGAAAATATCGATCTCAAGAGTGGATTTTGGTGAACAGCCAAACCGATTCAGAAATTCGCCGTAATCTAAAGAAACTAGAGCTTAAAGATTTGGATATTTATCTAAAAGGCGTTCCAGAAACAAATATCCAAAAGTCAGAAAAGTATTTGGGCTCTTACAGCGGCAGAGTTTTCGATGTGAATCAAAAAGAATATGGCTTTCTAACGCTAGACATGGTTCCAGCAAAAAACAACAAAGGTGAAGATGTTTTAAAAGGAAAAATTGAATTCTTTAGAAACAATAAGGCGGAATCAACGAGTAATTTTACAACGGATCATTTCGGCTATAGCCCAGAAGGTTTTTCGGGCACAGTTGTGACGCTTGGTGGACGTCAACTGCAGATTTATTCCATAGAGAGCTCTCGTAAGCTTGCAGGTTTTTTTTACGAGCGACTTCCGAATGGCACAACAAAGACGATTGGAACTTTTATTTTGAATCGCACAGAATAAAAAGTGCCGCTATAACAAAAGCTTATTTAAAAAATTAATCTCACGCTTGAAGTCATTATTAACCATGATTTTTTGCATCAAACGTCTCAGAGATAGACACATCAAGACGTACATCTAGGCCACAAACTCGACTTTCATCTTAATATTCCACCGCAGAGTGACGATAAGTCATAAGGAGTGTTTATGAAAAAAATCGGAGATTTGATGAAAGAGATGGGATTTAATTCAAAATCCTCAGCTTCTGTACAAGAGGCGTTTATCAAACATCTGATTAAAGCGTCAGAGGGTGTAGATGTTTTAACTCCGAGCGAGAAAATAATCATTCAAGCGAATCCGCAGAAAATTTTGAATTTGAAAAACGAGAATCAATTTCATCAAATGTCATTTGATTTTGAGGGCGACTTTAAAATCGAGACAACCATCGACAAAAAGACAGGCTCGTAGTTTTTCACAAAGACGAATGTCTATATATAGTCCAGTTTCAAACTGGAACCCTTAAAACCCATGTGCTCTAATTTTCAGCATGATAATCTTTCTTAGCTATCGCAGCGGTCGCCGAGACTTAAATGCGAAGCCATTATCTAGGAAGGATAAAGAGAAATGTCTAAAAAAATAAAGTTATCAAACGCATTGTTGTCTACGATTTTACTCACATCTGTGTCGGCCTTTGCAGCGCCAAAAATTGAATCTGTTCCCGGTGAGTTCATCGTCAGATTAAAAAAAGATGTGATAACAACAAAATCGCTCCGTTCACTCTCTGAAGCGCTGGGCGTAAAAATCAAATCAACAATTCCTGGGCAAAACATAGTTGTCGTACAAAGACCCGTTTTTGAAATTGAAAAATCTGCAGTTAAATCGTTATCGCAAAACGAACTCGTCGACATCGTCGAGCCAAATTTTATTTATCGTATGAATAAAATGTCGAACGATCCGATGATTGAACAATTGTGGGGCTTGAAAAATGTTGGTCAAAAAGATTCGGGCGGAACCGCTGGGGTAAAAGGTTTAGATATTAATGTAGAAAAAGCTTGGGATATTCAGACGGGATCTAAAAAAACAATTGTAGCAGTTATTGATACAGGCGTTGATGAAAATCATCCGGATTTAAAAGATAATATGTGGACAAACGTTGTCGAATTAAATGGTAAAGCTGGAGTTGATGATGATGGCAATGGAGTTGTCGATGATATTCACGGGTTTAATTCAATCACAGGATCAGGAAACGCTTTAGACGATCAGGGTCACGGCTCTCATTGTTCGGGGACTATCGGCGCAAAAGGAAATGACGGCGCAGGTATTGTTGGAGTGAATTGGGACGTCAGTATCATGGCCGTAAAATTCTTGGATGCGAATGGATCTGGAACTTTAGAGAACGCAATCAAGTCGATCGATTATGCAACACGAATGGGCGCAAAAGTATTAAGTAATTCTTGGGGTGGCGGTGGTTTTTCGCAAACCCTCTTTGATTCAATAAAAAGATCAGAAGCAGCTGGAGCTATTTTTATCGCAGCCGCCGGAAATGATTCAAACAATAATGATGCAAGCCCTTCGTACCCGGCATCATATGTGATTGATAATATCGTTTCGGTCGCAGCTATCGATAACACAGGAAAAATTGCCAACTTTTCTAACTTTGGAAAAAGCTCAGTTCATATCGGAGCGCCAGGAGTAAATATATATTCTTCGACAGGTGGTAAATATGATTCTTGGTCAGGGACCTCAATGGCAACTCCACATGTTTCTGGGGTTGCGGCCTTGTTGTGGTCAAATGAGCCAAATTTAACTGCTGCACAAATTAAACAAAGACTTCTTGTAACGGCTCGTCCCGTTTCTGGGCTACGTGGAAAAACGCGTACCGGCGGAATGGTTGATGCTTACGCGGCTCTGACAAACACAGCGCCACCGCCCGATCAAAATGATCCAGCAAATTGGCCGACAACATCTTTAAATTATGCTTCAGCGTCTCCGTATTTAAAAAATACAAACGAAACTTATAATATTCAAATGGCTACGGGAACGAAAGAATTCGCTCTGTATTTTGAAAAATTTGACACAGAAGGCAGCTACGACACGGTTCAAATTTATGATGCAAAAGGTGCCTTAGTGCAGACGATCAGCGGCCAAAATGATGAATCATTTTCTTCAACGATTACAGGCTCAGCGGCTAAGATTGTGTTTAAATCTGATGGATCAGTCGAAAAATCGGGTTGGAAGATTACTAAGGCTGCTGTTCGTTAGAAACCAGTTTAAGAACTTCCGGCAAAATGAGAAAAAATGCGCTAGCGAGAATGGCTTCAACAAACCAAATTCCTAGCGCCAAGGCACACATCAAATGAAATGCGATGATCGCGACACCAAATGCTCTAATAAATTTTGTGTAAAATAAAACGACTACAGAAAAAAGTTCAAAAAGAACCACGATTAAAAACCCAAAAGCCGTTAATCCTATGGCGTAGGGTGAGCTTAGAAACCCATAGAGCAGCGGAGCAGGACCATTCCCCTCTCCAATGGCGTAGGCTATGTGTTGAATTGGCGCCTGCATGATTTCGGACGAACTGCGATCAAATTTTAGAATATATATGAGCTTAACTAAACCAGCTGAAAAATAAGTGCTTAGAATAAGGCTTTGAATAGAACTAAGAACCCGTTGATTTTTAGGTCCAAAAAAAGACTCCCTTGGTTGTAAAAATATTACTCCTAAAGAAGCGTATAAAAAAGTATGTAGGTTGTTGTTTGTTTTTCCCAATACAAAATAAGCAAAAAAAGTGTAAAAAAACATTAAACCAACGGCTAAGGCCAATGCGCTACGCCTGTGATAACCTGCGATACCTAAAACACAAATAAAAACTACGACATAAGGTGCGCAAAAAAATAACCAGCGTAATGCGCTACTCATGTCTCCGCTGAGGATTGATACTTTAGAGAATAATCGAAGCGAAGATATTGTAATAGAAAGTGTAAGTAAATAATAGATCGAAAGATACAGTCGAGTCATAGAGAAAACCGACTTAAAACATTTGAATTTGTATGAACGAAAAAATGATCGAAATAATTTGAGCGCAACACAAAGTATTCAACGTTCTCGCAACGACAAAACGATTTTATTTTAAGCAAATGGTCTTTTCTAATTAATTCAACTTTTGATGCGTTCATCAAATAAAATAATGTATTTATATTAATTCCCGCAGAGGCCGCATCTTTTCGATGGTCACGAAACAAATATGATTTTCCGCCGTCCCAAGTTATGTCAACACACTGGCTTGTAGAAACAAAAGCAAACATGTTCCATGGTGAAAAAATAAAATAATCTTTTGAGTTGTTGTACACAGGCAAAAGCACAACTGACACAAAAACCATACTAAAAAATATAAAAATATTTAATCGTTGTTTTAATAAATTAAAAAATAATTTTAAGGACACGCTGTTTCGCTCGCGTTAAAAAACTCACGAAGCTTAAAATTAACAAGCTCTGGGAAATCAAGCTGACAACAGTGCGAACCATAGGGAACAAGCCAAAACTCTGCATGTGAAATACGATCTGCAATTTCTTTTTGAAAAGCCGGCGGAGTTAAAAAATCTTTTTCGCCGGCAATAATCATTGTTGGTTTGTCTATCATTGATAAAACATCTGTTCCATCAAACCGAAGCATCTCGCCAAACAATTCAAAAAATAGTGGCAGCTCTAATCGCGACACTCCCCGCCCATACATTTCAATATCTTTAAATTGAGTCAGCTTAATGTTAAATCCACCAGCAAGTGCGGCCACTTGAAAGGCGACGGGATTGTCAATCATCGTTTTCCACAAAGCATTCCACAAGTCTGGAGACTTCCGATGTTGTTCTTTTAGAAAATGATAAAGTGGCTCAACAAATTCGAATCCGAAAAGTTTTTTAAGCGGGTTTCTGGCGAAGCCGTTTATCAAAACTAAGGATTTAAAAATTTCAGGAAATTGTTCGTAAGATTTTAAAACATAAGGCGCGCCGAAACTATGTCCTACAATGTGGGCGCTTGAATGTCCTAAGTGCTTTAATAAACCTTGAAGATCGAATGCAAGATGTTCGAACTTTAAATTTTCTACATTTCCAACAGGAACGCTTTTGTGGTGACCACGAATATCAAATAATATCACTTGATGTGTTTTAGAAAAAAACTCGACCTGATGGTGCCAATGATTCATTAAACATGCGATACCATAAATAAATACGATGGGTTCGCCGCTGCCGCGGGTTTCGTAATAAATCGGAGTGCCGTCAAAAGCTTTGTAGTAACCTGTTTTTTTTTCAACGAGTTCGAGATTCATATAATTAGTCCTCGCATTATCTGAGTATCGTAAATTCAATAAGATGGGGCCCGAATTGAATTCGATCGCCATCAGATATGGGATGATGATCGAATCGGTTTTTATTCACAAGAACTTTATCTGATTGTAAGCCGTCGACAAGGTTTTCGATGTATGCCGTTTCTCCAATTTGGTAGAAACGCAGAATTTCTTTAGGCTGCGAGGGGTCTTTGATATTCAAATCAAAACTATTAAACCCCATTAATCTCGGACCGTAACTAATTGTAAAAAACTCATCCGACTGGGGTCCCGATAAGAACGTCATGCGAACGGGGTAAAGGAAAAAAAAGAAATCGGTTTGCTTTTGCTCCCAAGATTGTTCGCTCATCCAGTCGGTTAACCCAGCCTCCCAGCCCTCTAGATCTAGCTTTGGTTTTTCAACGACCTTAAATCCTGTTTGGCCGAGATGAAAAACAAGGCCTTGAAGCAAAGAAATTTTCTCGGTTTCGCCCAAACCAACTCGCACCTTGTTGCTTCCTAAACACTTGATATTCCAAGATAAATTTCGATCAATATCGATAATCGCGTGATCTTTGCCCATTTCTTCATCAGAAAAAAACGAGCCACTTAAAATTTGATTTTTTTTAAGAGAAATCAGTTTACCTTTAAGAGGGCCATCAAGAATGGTTAGGGCTAGGCTCATTGTGATAGTTTAAGATGATAAGCGCCTCGAGATCAAGCCTTGTCCCCAGAGGAAAAAGCTGTTACATCAGATAACACATTAAAAGTCGTCCTTGCTCTGCCAATGGTGGTTAGAGCTTTAACCGAAAGGATTTAATTATGGTCAAAACGACCGATTCAAAACGTCCGTACGAAGTTGTTATCTTGATGCATCCAGATGCAACAGCAGAACAACAAAAAGCATTGTTCTCTAAGAACAAAGAAACAATCGCTACATACAAAGGCAACATTCAAGCTGTTGAAACATGGGGAAAGCGCACTTTAGCAACTCCAATCGGCAAATTAAGAAAAGCCGTTTACTTTCATGCAGTTTATGAAGTTCAGCCACAAGCCATTATGGAGCTTGAGCGTACTATGCGTATCAACGATAAAGTTTTACGTTTCATGCATACAGCATTAGACGAAAGAACTTCTATGGTTAAGCATGTTGAATCTTTCAAAAAAGGTTTAGCTGAATCAGCACAACGTGAAAAAGAGCGCGAAGCAAAATCATTATTGCGTCGTCAAGCAGCTCAACAAGCACGCATGGAGCGCGATGAAGACTAATTTATAAATGAGAAATCATTTATGAATTGTTTTCGCAAAACATAGTAAAAAACACTAATATACAGATGAACAATATCTCTACATCGCAAAATAAAAAAATATGGACATTGGCTTATGCAACAGCCGTTGTCTCTGTTTTGTTTTCGTTTATGGGGGCTCCATTTTTAAGAGCGCTCTCAGCAAAAGCAAAACCAATTTTATTTTGGGGTGTCGGCGCGACAATAGTAGCCGTTCTGTTTTTAGTACAACTGACTCTTGGTGCAGTTTATGTAGGGGCCGTGTGGACGACTTTAGGCTTCTACAGTGAATTGGAAAAACGAGGAGTTTCTTGGAAAAAAACAAGTTTAATTGCTTTGTTGTCAGGGGCCTTATTTGGAGTACTCAGTTATATGTTTGCGGTGAAAGGGCTGTTAAAACTTGATTTAGCAGAACAACTCACGGCACCCATTTTACAAACTTTGAAACAAATAAATCCCGATGAACAAATTTCGATCGAACAATTAATTCAATATATGCCTGGCGCTTTGATTGCGACCCTTCTTTGTTCTTTGGCGGTTGGATTTATCTTCGAATCTAAAATTTTTCAGCTGTTTCAGTTTCAGCGCGAAAAAACCATTTCTGGCCTTAAATGGCTAGAGTTCAGATTGCCGGATCAATTTATCTGGCTTTCGATGTTTGGTTTTTTATTTAGCCTGTTGAAAATTGATACTTTGGTTTCTTCGCTCGTCGCAGAAAAAATTAAAATTGTAGCCATTAATATTTCGATATTTAGTGTTGTTGCATTTTTTCTACAGGGCATAGCGGTGTTTGAATATGTGACGCGTTTTTATCGTGTTGGGACTTTCAATAAAAGTCTTACATATGTTTTAATATTTGTGTGGTTAGCTCCAGCTATTGGCTTTATGGGCCTGATAGACTTCTGGGCTGACTTTCGAAAAATGGTACGTAAAAGTTTAAAGTAAATATTTTAAACTTATTTAATAAGGAAAATACAATGAAAGTTATTTTACAAAAAGATGTTAAAGATTTAGGAAAAATCGGCGACTTAGTTACAGTTTCTGCGGGTTTCGCACGTAACCTTTTATTCCCAAGAAAATTGGCTGTAGAAGCGACTGAGAAGCGTGTTTCTGAGTGGAATCACTTAAAACGCGTTGCTGAATCTAAAAAGAAAAAAGCTCTTGTTGAGCGTCAAGCAGTTTTAGATAAAATCAAAGGAACAACAGTTTCTTTCAAGTTAAACGCTGGAGACAATGAAAAATTATTCGGAACAGTGACAACTTCTGATATTTCTAAAGCGTTAGAAACTTTAGGATTTTCTGTTGACCGTAAAGATATCGTTTTAGCTGAGCCAATCAAAGTTTTGGGGACTCACAAAGCGACTATTAAGTTTGCTGAAGGAATGGAAACATTCATTCAAGTTGCTGTTGAAAAGCAGTAATTTAAGTTTTCAGTAAAAAAGATTAATTCTTTAAAAAGAAGAGAGCCTTGCTCTCTTCTTTTTTTTTGAGGTAAGCTGATTTTGTCGGAGGTTTTATGAAAAGAGTTGTTTTGATTATGCTGTTGGTTTCCCAGGGTGTTTTTGCTGGAATTACAGAAAACGAAATAAATATTAAAGTCACTGGCAGTGTGATCGAGCTTACGCCAAACACAGGATTTCACATTAACGACAAGGCTCCCGCTTCCGCGACTTATGATCATTTAGAGGCTATTTACAAGCCAAAGATTAAAATCGAACAAAAAATGACATTTCATGTTTTGCCTAAAATAAAAAAGGCAAATTTAAAATACTTTGTTTGTGATGATGCTAAAACTGTTTGTGAGCAACACAATAAAGAAATCGCTGTTAACAAAGATGGTGCGGCGATTAAAGCGGCTTCTCCACAAGAGACGAATCAAAAAAAAACTAATTCAGAAAAAGTAATTTCAGCTGATAAATCGACATTATTGATATTTTCTGCGCCATGGTGTCCGGCCTGCATTCGCATGGCCACCGAAACATATACTCAGCCCAGCGTGAAAAAAATATTTTCAAAAATTAATGTGCAAAAAATTAATATCGATTTGGTGGAAAATGAGGAGATCAGCAAAAAGTATAATGTAAAAGCGATTCCTAGTCTGGTTCTGATCAATTCAAATGGTGAGGAGGTTTTTCGATGGTTGGATTTTCAGCCGGCACAGACTTTTGCGAAAGAACTCGCTTCCGAAATTGAAAACAAAGAAGACTTTGGACAAATCGTTAAATTGGCGGATTCCGGCGACAAGGTTGCTGCTTTGAAGGCGGCGCAAATTTTTTCAAGCCAAATGGTTTGGGAAAAAGCAGCTAAGTATTACGAATTTCTTTCAGATGCGCGAAGTAAAAATTTAAAACTCAGTTGTGAAATTAATTTCTTGTCTGACAAAAAAGACGACGATGAAAAAGCAAAGGATGAGTATTTGGCCGGCTTAGAGAAAGCCATTGCACTGACCACTTCGATTGTAGATCAAATGCGTTGGAAGATTGATTTTTTTGAAACAAAGGAAACACCTAAAGAAAAGCTTGAAACGAGTGTTTTAAAAAAGCTGATTACTGAACTCAACAAGCTTCTTGCTGATAAAAAAATTGCTGTAAAATATCAACAATCGACCATTGGTGATATGGCCGGATTTGAAAAAATTGAAACATTGGATATGCGCGGAAGAGTCGAAGATTTTCTAGGTCTTTCTGAGGAAAAGAAAAATACTCAAAAGCAAATGTTAGTGCTTTTGCTAAATGAAAAACACGATGTTCGGTTCCCAGGAAAGCTCATTAATTCAATTTATTATTTTAACCAAGCAGGCAGTCCAACAGATGCATAAAAGTGGATACAAAAACTCGTTTCGGCCAACTAAAAAAGCTATGTTTACTATCAACGCTATGCAAATTTATTAACAAGTCAAAAACGACATGAAGAGGCCCTTGTTCAAATTGATAAAGCCCTTCAGTTTAAAGAAGGCAATGAGCCGCAACTGAATCTAGTAAAAATTAAAATTTTGAAAACCTTGGACAAGAAATCAGAAGCCATAGCTTTGATTGAAAAAACTCAGGAGCTAATTAAGGTTGCTCCCGAAAAGTATAAAAGGACGAAAGTGACACTTGAAAATTTACTAAAGGAAATCTCAAAAATTAATTATTGAACGCGATCTGGAGATATTCCATAAAAAACTTCGTCGAGATATAACAGTAAAGACTCGCGAAGCTCTTCGATTGTCATAGTTAATCTAATCATTTAGATTAATTCGAATCGTTTGGCTTTCGAATTTTTAGAACTCAACCTATTTGACTAAATAGCGTGTTGTGCTTAAAGTAATAGAAGGAATTAAAAAACATATTTTAATTCTAAATTTTGTAAAAAAGTGATTCAAAAAGTATCGATCAAATCGATGAAGTCAATTTAATAAACCAATCCTAAGACGGTGTTAACTTATAAAAGGAAAAACATTGCGCATCTACTTGTTTTCACCAAAGTTAGAAAAAATTTATTTTACATTATTATTTATATTTGTATTTGCATCGCTTATGGCGCTTACAGATATTATTCCTAAAAATTTTGTTGAAAAAAACTCCGTACTTTTTTCACATATTGTAGCGTATGTACTTTTTAACACAACACACACTATCTATACGCACCTCATGATTATTTTTTTGCCAGAAGTAAGAGGCTGGATTTGGGCCAAAATTAGATCAATCAGGTTTATCAGTATTGCAAGTGCTTTGGCCGTGATCGCTTACGCGGCCATCATAAGAGCCAATGGTTATAATAACACCACTCAAGTGAAAAATTTTTTAGAATATATTTTTCTCATCTTGCTTTTCGCACACAACATTAGCCAGACAAAAGGATTATCGTTAATTTATAATCGTTTGCAGCGGCCGTACTTAAATGCAGCGGAAGTTTTTGTACAAGAAAAAATAGAACAGCGCGAGCGATTTTTGTTTGATATTTTTATAGTTTTTAGAGTTTTTTTGCCAGTATGGAGTAGGTTTGGACCCGAGTCTCTTCAACCGCTTGCGAGATTGGAAACTATCTTTATGGTATCGCTCTCCTTTTTGATCATATTAAATTCATTATCATATCCGAGAGTTAAAAAATCAAGTAAGCGAATGTTTTTATTCGGTAACATTTTATATTCGTTGCAAAGCATGACGTACTTAGCTTTTCTTACGCAAAGAGCTCTTCATGGGTTAGAATATTTATTTTTATCCTCTCAAATGACCACACGATCTGCGGCAAGGTGGCCAATTTGGAAAATTACAATGGTGACGATATTCACGATCCTAATATTAATATTTGCTTATTTGGGTTATCACGCAAGTATCGCCAGCGCTCTCGGGATTTCTGATGTTTTCAAGATTTGGTTTTTGGTTATTGCGATAATCCTCGAGTATTCACACTATTATTTAGATAGCATTCTTTTTCAATTGAAAGATTTGGATGTTAAAAAAACAATTTCACCATTGTTGTTTGAGGTGGAAAAGAAAACGGATTAATCTTTTAAAGACTCCACCTCTTCTAGCCTTAAGTTCCTTGTGAGGACCAAAAAATGATGTTAAAAAATTAAAATGCCATTGATATTAAATCAGCAACTCAAATTTCTGAACGAAACGGCTCATTGTCCTGACAGTATTACGCGGTTCGTGTACAATCTACATACGAATCTGAATATGGCTCACTCTGAGCTGTCAATGGCTATTCTGAACCAACGTGCAACACAAGCGAGCTTCGTAGTCATGCTTTTTCCTGAAGTTAATTTGTGGATCTCAAGCTAGAACTAACCACAGAGTAGTTTGTCTGAAAAAAAGAGTGATTTTAATAACTGATAACACCTCGTTTGGGGAAATGGGCGCGGTGAGGTATATTGGGCCATA
>JBPOIE010000008.1:0-49530 GCA_052034855.1 Bdellovibrionota bacterium
TTTTAACAGGTGGGCGGGTTGATCCGGTGAATGCAGGTTTTGATAAATTTTCATTTTGTGCGCCTTCTTCACCCACAACTAATAATTAAACACTTTCTGTTGTTAAACGACCGCGGTACCACATGGGACCAAATACCCAGCGAAATTTTTCGTCATATTTAGGTTGCCCACCCAAGATCTCAACACCCAATGAACGATAATTTGGTGTTGATCCATATAGCTCAATCCACTTTGAATCAGCGGGCGCGCCAGCATCGTATTCAGCAGGAGATCCGCGACGCAAATCATATTTTAAAGCCACGCTCGTTGGAGTTGTTGTCACTGCTGGTGCAACTGCAGCTTCTTCATTCGAAGGATTTCTGAATTTATGTGTGCACGATATCAGTGTTGCGATTGCAAGAATTGGTAATACCAATAGATTTTTTTTCACGTGATCTCCATTCATGGAATAAAAAATAAAAACGTAACAGGCGTTGTTTCGTCCTTATTTAGTTTAACGTGCACTGGTCTTTGTCATAAAGGCCAGTGTTAATCCTATTGGGCTTTGGTCTGGTTTTGTGTCAAGATTTCGAGCTGCTGTGTTAGTTTTTCGTATTCGGCTTGATGTGAATCGAGCTTAGTTTGTAAAGGTTCGTTGATTTCGGAATCAAAGAATCGATTCTTCTTGGCTTGGTAGGCTTGATCGCGACAAGCAAGGTAGTCATCCATTTGAGGGATCACTGTTTTGAGTGTATTCGTTATTTCAGAAATACTTTGATCCATATTTGTAAAAACGTGGTTTGCAAATCCTGAACAAACTCTATTTTGTGATTCATTCGCAAGATTTGATTCTGAATTTAAAAAACGCTCTGATTTATCTGATGGATGTAAATACTGAGCTTGATTAACGACTGATTTTCCACCCACAAAAACCATTTGAACGTCACTTGAATCTGATTCAATCACTTGTGTGTAATAATTTTTTTGAGTCGATTTTAAGCGAATGGCTACGATGTCCGCTAGGTAATTTTTTTCAAGTCGGCCCACTTTGTTGTCCAGCTTAAGAGCTTTTGCGGGATTAATTGTCATCATGTTAAAGAGCATACGATCACTGATGACAGAATTTTTTTGAGAAACTAAATAGCGCTTTGCAATTTTAACTTCATCCAATAAATTTTTAGATCCTGTGGGACTCCAATCAGATCCAAGAGTAAGGTTAATGCCAGCTTTCAAAGCTGTGTCAACATCCGTGGTTTCTTTATATAATAGTAAGTTTGAATACGGAGACCATACCAGACTCATTTTGCGATCGGCGGCATGTTTCAGATCATTCGCATCTAAACCAACACCGTGAATAATCACAAGACCTTCTTTGGCGAATCCTAGTTTTTCAGAAAGTTTGTATTCAATTTTGTTGTATTCATCTTTTGATCGACCTTCTGCTAAATGAACGATGAAAGCTCGGATTTGCTTTGTTGGAACCAGTTGATCTAAGTAGTTTAAGTAACTTGCACGTAAATCCAGAAAGCGCTTTTGTGAAGACTCGGCCATTCCAGATTTTTCTTCAGTTGTGAGGAGGGAATAAGAGTCATCAAAGTTTTTTCCAGTTTCGATCATCTTTGGAAATACCATTTCATGAAAAAGTTTTGCTATGCTTGGTGTGATAAGATCTGTTGCAACCCGAACGTCCGATTGTTCTTCATAATCTGATTCGATTTCAACATTGCGTGCAAGAATTCCCTTCGAGCAACCTGAGTCTGCGCCAATACCTTGGATCGAAGTTGTTCCGCCGATCAGTGCTTTCATTTCAGCATATTGAATTGTTTTACACAGCGGAGAATTGATATCTGTTGATGAGCCAAATAAGGGGTTAGACATAATTTCAGAAACTGCTTTTTTATAACTTGAAAGTGCACGCCATTCGAATCGATTTCGAAATTGGCCTTTGGCCTCTTCCCAAATCGGTAGACCATGGTACTTTAAATGGCCGTGTAAATCGATAAAACCTGGTGACAATAATAATTTACCGACACGCGATTCATTATATATTTCTGATCCTTCAGGTGGAGTAAAAGCCTTCAGGGACTTTTCAACGATTTTACCTTCATTCAATAAAAGATAGACTTTGCGTAAGCGTTTTTCGGGCATCCGTGCGTCTGGTTCATAGCCCTCCAGATAAATGGGAGCAGCTACGGATTTTAAGGTCGAAAATACAACCAAGGTGATCAAAGCAGTCTTTAAAACGTTCATAGGCAACCTTCTGGTCGTGTTTAATGCTTTTACACCACGACATTTATTGTCATTGAGTTCATTCTCAAACCTCATCTAGATGTACCTAGATGGGTTTTGATTCTATGAAATAAAATGATACAAATTAGAGGCCTTGATGGTTATTCCAATAGATTTCTAGTGTGATTTTTTTAAAATGAGAAGGTCACAGATTGCATTGATGAGGTAGCCGATCAGTGCCAAAATAAAAAGCCCTGAATACAAATCGAGAATTCGAAATGAGTCCCAAGCTGACCAAATAAAAAATCCAAGCCCACTTTTCGTTAAACTGATCTCGCTGACAACAACAAGAGTCAATCCATATCCAAGCGCAGTTTGTAATCCGATATAAAAATATTGAAGACAACCTTTGAACATAAAATGATACCAATAATTCACGCCCGAAATGCGGTAGGATTTGATAATATCACCCAGCTGTCCATTTAAAGTCCGAGTGAGTCCTGTGTACATACTAAAAAACAAAAGGAAATACATTCCTAAAAATATCATCGCAATTTTTGCCGAATCTGATATTCCAAAAATAAGTAGCAGAAATGGAAATAGTGCAACTTTAGGTAATGGGTACGTGACATTGATGATTGGATAAAATATCCAGCGAAATGTTGAGCTACCAGCAATAAGAATAGCAGTCAGGATCGATGCAGGTGCCGCAATCACGAGAGCGATGAGGTAACGTTCAAAACTAGCAGCTAAATGTGGAAGCATTTTAAAATTGATAAATAAAAGTGAAAACGAATTTTTTAAAATGGCAGTTGTTGAAGGAAATAGGGTTTCATCTTTGATCATGATTGTACTTACGATTTGCCATAATAGGCCCCAAAACAAAACAACAAGAGTAAATCGAAAAATCTGATTAATTTTTTGCATTGTTATAATCGCTTGTAATTTTTTGACTAATCCGTTCGTAAATAGTTCGGTACTCGGGAGTTTGTTTCATTTCGATAAAATTTCTAGGTCTAGGCATTGAAACAGTTTCGGTGTGACTTATTTTTTTATCCACTTTAGATAAAATAGATATTCGATCTGCAAAATAAATGGCTTCGTCTATATCATGAGTGACTAAAATAATCGTCGGTTTGTATTTGAGCCAAACTTTTTTGAGTAATTCGTAATTTAATTGTTTATGAGCTAAATCGAGCTTAGAAAACGGCTCGTCGAGCAAAAGCAATTTGCAGTCTTTAGAGAGCGCTCGAATCAGACTCACACGTTGTTGCATACCTCCGGAAACTTGATGAGGCTTATAGTCTTTATATTTTTCTAAATTGACATCAGCGAAAAGATCATCGATCTCGGGATTAGAAAATTGCTGAGTGATCTGTAAATTTTGTTTAAGTGTTAGCCAAGGAATTAAATTGTTTTCTTGAAATACGATGTTTGAGTTTATAACAGTTTTAAAATCACTGTGTTCTTGATTTAACTGCGCGAGTGTGCGAAGCAGTTGGGATTTCCCCGAACCACTCAGCCCTGTAATGACATGGATTTCTGAGGGTGATAATTCAAGACTCAATCCACAAAGAATTTTTTCATCTCGGAGTGTTAAATTTAAGTCTTGAACTGAGAAATTATTTTTAATTAAATCCATCGAGTCTTTAGTTTTACTGTTTCAAGTCCTCGAGACAAGTTTAATTTACTTCTTTTTTTTGCTCTCTTTTTTAGATGGGCTCTCTTTTTTTGAATTTTTGTCTAATTCCGCAGTTGCGGATTTTACAAACTGATCGTCTAAGTACTGTTCTTTTGTTGGCATTTGAGCAAGATAGCCGTTTTTGTTATACCATTGAATATCACTCTCCATGGATTCGACGTTCAAACTGCCATCATCTGTTAATCCGACACGACGTAATGACGCCCAGACCTTGTCGTCAGTGATCTCAATATGCTTTTTCAAATTTGTAATAACGTCATCCATAACGGCTTTGTCTGTCAGACCTTTATTGTAAAGTCGAACGCCTCTGAGGTATGCCTTCATAAATGAGTGAGCTGCTTTCGGATTCGACTTGATAAAGTTTGGAGCATAGAAGAGCGCGCCTGATTGTTGGTTTTTTAAAACTTTACTACTGGCGACGATCTCTGATGCATAGCCTTCATTGAGTGCCATCGTTAAATAGGGGTCTAATTGAATAACTCCGTCGATTGATTTTGTTTTTAATGCCGCATTGGATTCTGGATAAGACAGTTTAACATACTCAACATCCTTACCATTCAAGCCGGCATCTTTTAAAATTTGATCCATAACGATTTGTTGAGAAGAACCATCAATGGATGTCAGCGCAATTTTCAAACCTTTTAAATCTTTTGTTGTTTTGTATTTTCCAGAATCAATCAAATCTTTTCTGATGATGAGCGAGACAGAGTCAATCGTTTCATTGATGTGGCCTTTGTCGGCCACAATTTTAAAATTGAGTCCGTCTGCGATCGCTTTATAAAGGCCGGCGGTTAAATTGCCGCCACCCACATCAAGCTCACCTTTAGAAAGCAAAAGAGTCATCTGAGCCCCTGAACTTTTCATTTGGCTCAGTTCAACATCAAGGCCTTCAGCTTTGAAGTAACCTTTTTCATAAGCTAAATAAACCCCTGACGAAGTGATTGTTGGAGAAATTCCGACTTTGATTTTTGTGATCGGTTTTGCAGCTTGTGAAGTCGCAGTGATCAGACTCAAAATAATCAACGAAATGATTTGATTCATAATGCTCCCAAGTTAAGTTTTTTGTAGATTTAGTCTATTGAGGAGAAAAAATAATGCAACTGGTTTTTAGCGCCAAACAAGATGACTAAATATTTGATTACACTCAGTGATTGTTTTATCGAAATTTTCAAATTCATCTGCACAGGTCGCAGTGAGTATGCGAGTTCCATTTTGAAAGAACATTTGACGAGACCTAGTTTTTTTATTTTTTTGATTGATATCCACAATGATAGAATTTTTTTCGCGTATCGACTGCAGTCCCGAAACATCAAATCCATATTGGTTATAATCGCGTAAGAATTTTTTAACATATGTTTCAAGATCAACTTTAGTTTTAGTTGTCTCTGTTTTAAAACTAATGCGTCCAACATGGTCGTTGGTCATAGAAAAGTTTTTACCAATTTCTATTTGCAGATCCTTGTTTGAATCGTTGTCATGGGCAGTCAATAGTTCCCAGCCGGCAGGAACTACGTTTAATTTAAAGCCCATTTGCGAAAAAAAAATATTTTTATCGATTTGATTTAAGGCGGATGAACCAACGCCAGGATGAGGTGCTGAAAAACAGTTTTGGCCAAAAAATAAAAAGAGATATACCATGACAGTCATAGAACTATCATACTTTATTCTTGAGGAATTAATCCAATAATTTTCTTCATTAAGCTTGTGGGATTGATTTCGGCAACTTTATTCACGTTGACCCATTTTCCTTGAATATCTTTAGACTTAGGTCTAGGTGACTTCTCACTCACAGACACTTTGCAAAAAATATCAAACTTAGTAACGCTATGTTTAAGGTCATATTTTTTAGGCTTCGATTTTAATTTTTGAGCCGTTGAGGGTGGTAGCCAGTTTTTTTTCAAGAACGGGGTCGCACTATTTTCGGCCAAGAAAATTTCAGTTATCGTTTTTTTTCTCTGGATGTGAACCTGAAAATCCCATTGCCAAATTTCAAATTCTGCGCGCGGACGTTGGCGAGGGCGTTGAGATATTTTATCTTCTTTACGTGTGACACATGTTTTAACCCAAGGACACATCAAGCACAGAACTTTTTTAGGAGTGCAAACCGTAGCTCCTAGTTCCATAAGGCCCTGATTTAATTCCGAAACCGAATTTGTTTGAGCGAGTTCATCGACAAGAGTTTGTAATTCATTTCGCGCAGTTGTTTGCCACCAATCTGAATCGATTCCATATTTTCGACTGAGAACGCGGATGACATTGCCGTCAAGAACACCTACTTTTTCACCGAAGGCCAGACTAGATACAGCTCTTGAAGTGTAAGGTCCAAATCCAGAGAGTTCTAAAAGTTGTTGGTAACTTTGTGGAAATCCTTGCCCAGAGAGGATTTGCTTGTTAATTTCAATCGCTGCTTTGTGTAAATTGCGTGCCCTCGAATAATAGCCAAGACCTGCCCACATCACATAAACATCTTCAATTGAAGCTTTTGCTAAATCTGCAATGGTCGGAAATCGGGTCATAAATTTTTCATAAAATGGGATCACGGCAGCAACGGTTGTTTGTTGTAACATCACTTCAGAAATCCATATTTTATAGGGATTCTTCGATTTCCGCCATGGAAGCTCTCGCTTATTCTGTTTGTACCATTGAATCAGTTGATTTCGGTCGTTCTCGATCGATTTGATGCGCAAATTCATAGGTCATGACACTAGCGACCTTGATCGCTGAAGTCAAAATGCGAAAATACAAACATGCAAAAGCCCAAAAAAAATTTAAAATCAAAAAAGTCATACCTACCCATCAGTGGACGAGAATTTCCGCGATTTTCTGCGATTAAAACTTTCTTCAGACTGCCGATGGCGGATTTGAACGAAGATTTTGATGTGGCGTTATTTGGAACCCCGTATGATGGCGGTGTTTCTTACCGTCCAGGATCACGTTTCGCTCCCACCTTGGTGCGAGAGTGTTCAAGTTTGGGCCGTGGGTTTCACATGACCAAAGCCATTAGTCTATTTGAAAAAATGAAGGCAGCGGATATTGGTGATTGTCCTATTGTACCGATTGATCAAGCGCAAACCTATGAAAAGATCCAAAACTTCACAAAAAACTTAATTGATGCAGATAAGAAATTTATTTCTGTCGGGGGAGACCATTCAACGACATTACCGATTCTGCGAGCGTTACATCAAAAGTATGGAAAATTAAATTTCATTCATTTTGATGCACACCTTGATACGTATCCAGCAGCCTGGGGATGTGAATATCATCATGGTGCCTTTGCCAGACACGCTGTTGAAGAGGGTTTGGTCGACTCAAAGAATATGATTCAAATTGGAATTCGCGGTCCTTTGGCCGCAGCAGAGGATTTGAGCTTTATTCAAAAACACAAAATTACAGTTTTAGATATGGATTTCATTAAGCAAAATACAATTCAAAAGCTGTCACAAAAAATATCATCACTGACCGCAAAAATGAAGGGGCCTACTTATATCAGTTTTGATATTGATTGTTTGGACCCAGCTTACGCGCCAGGCACAGGAACACCTGTTCCTGGTGGGATGACAACGTATGAAGCACAACAAATTTTGCGCGCATTGAAAATAAAAAATCTAGTCGGTGCTGACATTGTTGAAGTCTCGCCGCCATATGATCAGTCACAAATCACAGGTCTTGCCGCTGTGGATGTGATGTTTGAATTATTAACAATCATGTCAGAACAAAAAATGAAGGAGACTGTGAAATGACAACTGCATTGATATTATCTTGTATTTTGTGGGTCAAAGGTGATTATACAACTCTATTGAAGCTTCCGATTTCTGAATATGGAGTCGTCGATTTTAGACAAGAAAAAAGTGGTTTTATTTTTGAAGCCGATGTTCTAGAAGAAAGAATGAACTCGATGAAAATCACGCATCAGGCACAAGGTGTTTCTAACTTTGTGGCGAGTGCTGATATTCCTCAAAAATCGCTTTACACAAAACTGACAGTTCAATCCGATGAAGCTTCGTTGGACTGCGAGATTAAAAAAAATCTATAAATTGTTCAGGGGTAGTCCGTGAAAAAAGAAATTGCCATATTTGCTGCAGGTTGTTTTTGGGGAGTTGAAGAATTAATTCGAAAAATTCCAGGTGTTTTTGATACACAAGTGGGTTATTGCGGTGGCAACGCTGAATCGGCTGTGTATTTGAGAGTCAAAACAGGGCAAACAAGCCATGCAGAAGCTGTGCAAGTGACTTTTGATTCTAGCATGTTGAGCTACGAAAATATTTTAGAGAATTTTTTTAAGTTGCATGATCCGACGACATTGAATCAGCAAGGGAATGATATTGGGTCTCAGTATCGTTCTGCTATTTTTTATTTGAGTGCAGAACAAAAAATAACTGCCGAAAGTGTGAAGTCTAAAGTTGAAAAATCGGGGAAATGGCCACGTCCTATCGTGACTGCAATAGTTCCTGCGTCTGAATTTTTTAATGCTGAAGATTACCATCAGGATTATTTGCAAAAAAATCCAAATGGTTACACATGTCACTATTGGCGTGAATAACTCAAAAAATTAAAAATTATTTATACTGTTCGAGATCAAGATTGTTTTTGATAAGTGCGGACAGGGCCATCTCGGCCATCGCCGTCATCATTTTCATTTGTTCGAGACGATCCTCATCGAGATCGAATTTCTCTTTCGTTTTTTGGTCCATTTTTTCAATCGCATCTTGAGATTTTAAAATCGCAGAAAGCATCACAGATTCGCGATGTTTAAGTACGTTAGAAATCACTGTTTGAACATCTGTGTTTGGGACCAACAGCATTTTGCGACGATCGCCACAGTCTAAAATTTTAACAACGTCATATTGAAGTAGATCTTTGATAGCTAAAGAAACAAGGGCTTTAGAGACCTGTAAACGAAGAACTAAGGTGGTGGCATCAATTGGTGTTTTTGCTAGCCATACATGGGCCCAGATCTGACCATGGATTTTTTTAAATCCCCAGTACTGAATAAACGAACCCACTTGGTCCACAAGGGCCTCAATGTGAGCTGGTACGAAAAGTCGTCTATTATTTTGATCCAACATGTCCTCAGTTTAGTTTAATTTTTCTTAAACTTCAACTTTACAGGCTTTTGCTGCTAAAAAACACTTAAAAAACAGTAAAAATACAAAATTTCAGTCAAATCACTTGCCGCGGATATAATTAAAAAAGGCCACAACCCCTAAAACGAAGGCCACTGCAAAGCCGATAAAACTCATCGCAGGCATGCCTGCAAATTCCCAATCTGATTTGGTCGAATAAATCATTGAGCTTGAGACAATCAATGCGGCAATGATAATTCCCAGAAAGAGTAAATTAAATGAGTCGGCCACTGTTCTGCGAAGCTCAGTCAGACCATCAATCTGTACACGTGAATGATAGTCCGGAGAATTGAGTCTGCGAAAAATCAGATTCAATTGTCTTGGCAGGGCATTCAGAAAAGTTTTTGATTCGCGAAATAAAAGACTAGCCTCATTAGCCAGCTTCATCGGTTGAAAAAAATTCTGAGCCACATCGCCGACTTGTGATAAAGTAAAGGCCAAGAAATCAAAGTCTTTTTGAATTTTTTGGCCAAGTCCTTCGATGGAAATAATCGATTTAAAAAACAGCATCAATTCGGTGGGAACCGACAAGCCATGACGAGCCGCTGTGCTGGATGATGACATTAAAATTTTACCAACGTTCACATTTTTTAAAGTGAGACCATAGTAAGGCGCAATGACGGCTTGCAGGTCTTTTGCAAAAAGATCCACATTCACGTCTTCAGAAAATGGAGCCAGATCCACGTATTCGTAGGCTAAACGCAAGTAATCCTCTTTCGATAAAGCGAGAAGCATATTCACGATCGAAGTTTGTGTTTTTGAATTCAGTCGTCCGACGACACCAAAATCAATCAAGCCAATCACATTATTGGGAAAGACAAAAAAGTTCCCTGCATGTAAATCGCCATGGAAAAATCCATCGACGAAAACCATTTTTAAATAGGCACGTAAGCCCAATTTAATAATTTCTTCAGGGTCACTGTCTGACTGTTTCAGTGATTCAGGCTGACTGAGAGGTTTTCCTTGCAAGCGCTCCATGGTCAACACGCGTTCGCTGGTCAATTCGAAAAAGACGTTTGGAATTATAATGTGCGAATCGTTCTTAAAGTTTTCTTTGAATCGTCGGATGTTATTTGCTTCAACGACAAAGTTTGTTTCAAGTTCTAAAGTTTTAAAATATTCATCCACCATACCGATGGGATTAAATGGACGAACTTCAGGAATGTATTTCTCTAGCAATTCGGCAATAAAATACAGAACATTTAGATCATCATTGATTTTGTGAACAATGCCCGGTCGCTGCACTTTCAGAACGACATCTTCGCCGGTTTTCAACCGAGCAGCATGCACTTGAGCAATGCTGGCTGAACCAATAGCTTTTTCATCAATGGATTCAAATTTTGAGCGCCAATCAGAACCCAGCTCTTCACCAATCACTTCGCTGATGATTGAAAAATCAAGAACTTGAACGTTGTCATGCAGGATCGACATTTCCTGAATGTAGTCGTCAGGAACTAAATCAGGTCGTGAAGCAAGTAATTGACCAAATTTAACAAACGTCGGACCCAGCTCTTCAAAGCTGAGTCTGAGTCTTTCGGGAATTGAGAGGTGTTCTTTTTCGGTCGCAGAATCGGTAACAGATAAAAAGTTACCGAGATTTATTTTTTCGACCAGATTTTTCAGGCCGTGCTTTGCGAACACCGCCAGAATCGTTTTGAGTCGAGCTGCGTTTTTTAAAGTCTTTCCGATTTTCAGAGGCCCCAAAAGCGGGCTTCTTTGATGATGACGATGTGCTGCTGTTTTTGTCGTTGCCATGATCAACCTTTTTTGAATTTTTATCGAGATAATCTGCCAAAGAAGAATAACGTGCTTTCATCGGCTGAGATCCGCCAGTATTTGGAGTTTCACTAGTTTTATTCACGGCCAGTGGATTTGGTGTGAATTTTAAATTCACCTTTTGTGGTCCGAAATTCTTTTCTTTATAAGATTCAAATTCTTTTTTAGCTGGTGATTTTTCTTTAGATTGTTTTTTAAAACTTTCTTTGCGGTCATTGGCTGATTTTTTGAATTCTTTTTTCTGATCGCGTTTGTCAGATTTTCGATCCGAATTTTTATCAAAAAACTTTTTATTATTTTTGCCTTGGCCTTTTGATCCTGATTTAAAACCTAATGGCTTTGCAAATGTTCGTTCTTTGCTACCAACAGCGGTTTGGCCTTCAAGCACGAAATTAATTTGACCTTGTTCAACATCCACGGCACTCACAGTGACCGAGACAATGTCTCCGATACTGTAAGCAAAGCCAGAACGCTTTGAAACTAATTTTAAATTTTCTTCGTCAAATTCCCAACTGCTCGGGCCTTGTCCGCCCAAATCTTCAAGTTTTATTAATCCATCGACATTATATTGGCGAAGTAAAACAAAGACTCCAAATTTAGTAACAGAACTGATCATGCCTTCGAAAGTTTCGCCGACAAATTTTTTCATAAACCGTGCTTTTTTGATCGCTTGAATTTGTCGTTCTGATTTTGCAGATCGCTGTTCACAGGCCGAAAGCCACGTTCCTGCGGTTTGAACATCTTCTTCAGCCATTAATCGATATCCTGGGACACCTATTTGACTTTTGACGAGACGGTGAATCACAAGATCGGGGTAACGACGAATCGGAGATGTAAAATGAGTGTAAAAATCAAAACCTAAGCCAAAGTGGCCTAAATTTTCAATCGTGTATTTGGCTTGGCTCATTGAACGCAAAGTTAAAATATGAATAATGTTTGATTGCGCTTCGTTCGTAAATTCATGCAGCATGCGAGTTAATTTTTTTTGTAAGCGTTCACCCGCAAGATTGGCTGTTGAGCCCATTGTATGAAGATACTTTTCAAGGAGTGATATTTTTAATGGATCGGGTGGTTCGTGCGTTCTATATAAAGAAGGAATTTCTTTGGCACCTAAAAATTTTGCCACAGCAACGTTGGCTGCCAACATCATTTCTTCGATCAATCTATGCGCAAAAAGACGTTCTGATTTAATGACATCGATTGGTTCGCCTGTGCCATCGATCACAAGTTCTGTTTCGGGAACTTCAAGATCCAATGATCCTTCTTTGAAGCGTTTTGCCATCAATAATTTCGCAAGATCAGCACAACGAAGGACGTTTTCTTGAACTCCTGGCACTTGAGTGTGTTTCAACATCTCGTGGCCTTCGACAATTTCTTGAGCTTCGCCGTAAGTGATACGTGCTTTACTTTCAATGACAGCTTCATAAAAGCTGGAATTCATCATCTGTCCTGTGAAATCAAAATTCATGTCAGCCACTAAAGCCAAGCGCGGAACATTTGGATTTAATGAGCACAGCCCGTTCGAAAGGGCTTCTGGAATCATCGGAACAACAAAGTTTGGAAAATAAACAGAAGTCCCACGCTCGTAAGCGTCTTTATCGATCGCAGATCCTGATTTGACGTAGTGACTGACATCCGCAATCGCGACGATCAAATGAAAACCATTTTGTTTCATTTCGACATAAACAGCGTCATCGAAATCTTTCGCGGTGGCTCCGTCAATTGTGACTATAGGTAGAGCGCGAAGATCTTTGCGGTTGGCGAAATCTTTATCTTCAGGATTTTTTCCAAATTTTGAAGCTTCGTCCAGTGTCTGATCACTGAATACATCAGGAATATTTTGATTCACAATCACGCGGCGAATGTCATTCAATGCACTGGCAGCGTCGCCGATGACTTCAACAACTTCACCTGTAAAATCACCGCTATCTGGATAAGCAGTGATCATTGCTGCAACCAAATCGCCATTTTTTGCGGACATGGAATGGGACATTTCGATCTTCAGATCGGCTCCCCAGCCTTTGCCTTCGTCTTTAATCGCGCCATATTTATCGTTTAACTTTGTGAATTTGCCGGCAATGCGTTTTTGCGAGCGTTCAATAATGCGTACGATTTCGCCGCGAAAGCGTCCATCACGTTCTTTTTCGACAGTGATCGAGACCTTATCGTTCGTCATTGCCGTTTTCATGGCGCTTGCGGGGATAAAAACATCAACTTGTTCAGCAGATTCAGAGATAAAAAAACCAAATCCATCGGGGTGGCGTTTGATCATTCCTTGAAGAATTTTTTGCGATTTCATATATATAGTTTAGGTTAATTGGAAGGGAAGTCACTGTATTTGCTGTAATATTCAAGATGTGCGTTTGATATAAATGTGATGAAAGCGATGTATTTCTGTAGTTTCTGAGTGATATACTTTGTTTTTATCGTTTGAAAAATAGTTTAAAAATCGAGCATTTATTTTTTTTAAAAGCTGTTTAAATCGTAAGAGCGGTGTGTTGAGTAGCATTATCTCGACGATGGTCTAGGTCTTAACATGATGCAAGTTGAGCGCGCGCGTTAAAGCGAAACGAAAGATGAAAAATAGACTTATTATTCTAAAAAATAAACTCAAAAAACGGATGTAATAAAAACGAATAAATTTGAAAAAAATCATACTTTTCATTCGAGAAATTTGCAGATGTTTATTTTTTGGTGACAATTTTTCACATCGCAAATTTGAAATAAAAAATAAAATTAAAAACAGATGTCATAAAGTCACATAAAAACAGCAGGGCCTAAAATTTAATCAAGAAAATATCATCAACTGTTAAGTGTGCGAAATTTTTAGTGTTGCGCACGACCTAAGACCTTATTAGCATCTTAGGTATAAGTTATAAAAAAAATTTAAAGTTTTAAACACTTTAACAAAAACGAAACGAATAACGAAAGGGATACGACATGAAAAAAGTACTAGTAGTAGTTGTTGCTTTAGCTTCAATGAATGCATTCGCAACACGCGCACGTGTTAACGCTTTAGGAAACTCTCCTCATTTAATGGATACACAAACTGTGTACAGCAATCCAGCTGATATGATGATGATGGGCGACTATGTAACTATGGAATCTGGTGTAACTGGTGCAGCTGCTGCAAACGGTAACGCTGAAGGTATGGTTACTCGTTCTATGGGCGATTCAAAAATGGGATTAGCATTAGGTCACCAATCTTCAAATGCATCTGCATGGAGTTTACGTGCTTTAGCTGGTTTCGCGACAATGAAATCTCAGCAAAATCCAGTTGAATTTTCATATGGTCAAAAATCTGCTGATATGGCTTGGGCTGCAACTTTAGTTTACTCAAACTACAACGATAAAGTAGCTTCTGAAAAAGAATCTTCTATGGGTATCCGCACTGGTTTAAGAATGGGCGCTTTAGATGCTAAATTAAATTTAGGTCTTGGCAACACATACGAAAATACAGTTGATGGAAAATTCAAAGGTAACATGGGTATCACTGCTGGTGCAGGTTACACAATGGATAACCTTTATGTTTCTGGTTCTGTAACAATGGCTGGCTTCAAAGCTGAGAACATTGCTGGAACTGAAACTAAAGATTTCACAGGAACTACAATCACTGCTTCTGCAGTATCATCTCATAAAAAAGATGGTAACGAATTTTTCTACGGCGCTGGTTTAACATCAGAAACTCGTAAAGAAAAAGTTGCTGATTCAACTACAACTAATATGACTTTACCTGTTTGGATGGGTTTAGAAGTTGATGCTGCTTCTTGGTTAACATTACGTGGTTCTGTAGCTCAGAACACATTAATCAACAGCTCTAAAGTTGAAACTGCTGGAACTACAACAACTGAAACTGCTCCGGGTGCAAACTCAACAACAGCTTCTGTTGGTGCTGGTATGAAGTTCAACAAATTAACTTTAGATGGTTCATTGACTGGCCTTACTGGTGCAGCTGCGAATCAAAAAGTTGATGGTACAAATTTGTTAGGCCAAGTTGGCGTAACTTACATGTTCTAATTGTTTGAATATTAACGTTTAAATAAATAGAAATACGAAAAGGAATATAGAATGAAAAATTTAATTACTTTAGCTCTAGTTTTAGCTTCTACATCAGCTTTCGCGACACGTGCTCGCGTTACTGCTTTAGGAAATTCAGCTCATTTAACAGATGTAACTTATGTTTATGGAAATGCAACTTGGATGATGACTCTTGCAGATTCATTAACAATTGAATCTGGTACAACTGCGAACAACTTTACAACACTTGGTGCAGCACCAAACGCAACAAACTCTTCAAACGTAAATTTAGGCTCTGAAGGTTTATTAATTCGCTCTATGGGCGATGCAAAGTTTGCGTTAGGTTTAGGTCATGATGATTCAACATCATTTTCTAACCGTGGTTTAGCGAACTCTGTTGCAGTTAATGCGGCATTAACTTGGACAATCAAGCCTCAACAAAATCCATTATTCTTAGCGTATGCGATGAAAATGGGCGATATGTCTGTTGGTGCTGGTCTTCGTTATTCAAATTTCGATGACAAAAAGAATGATGAAAAAGAATCTTCTATGGCATTAAACTTCGGTGCACGCTCTGCTGCATGGGACGTTGCTTTAGATCTAGGTTTAACTGATGAGTGGAAAACTGGAGCAACAAATGTGTCTCCAAATGATTCATACAAAGGTAAATCTTCGATTGCATTATCTGGTGGTTACAACGTTACTGAAACTATGTACGTTAACGCTGGATTCGCAACTGGTGGAGCAAAGTTAGAAGACAATGCTGCAGCTGTTGCTGATATCGCGTACACAAACATCACTGTTGGTGTAACTGAATCTGTTAAAAAAGATGGCGCAGAATTTTTCTACGGTGCTGGTTTGTTATCAGCTTCTACAGAAGAAAAAACAAGCACTACAAAAGTAACTGCAATGAAAATGCCTTTGATCATTGGCTTAGAAGCTGATGCTAACTCTTGGTTAACATTACGTGGTTCTGTAACTCAGACTTTATTATTAGTAGATTCTGATAAAACAGAAACTGCGGGTGTAGCTTCTGTAGAAACTTCTCCAGGTGCTAACAGCACAACTTTAGCAGCTGGTGCTGGTTTGAAATTTAACAAGGTATCAGTTGATGGTTCTATCTTAGCTTCTGGAAGCCAAGTTATTAACTCAGCTAACTTATTAGGCCAAGTAGGATTAACTTACGCGTTCTAATTTAAAGAATTTAAATTTTTGTACAGTTATACTTAGTATATAAAATTTAGATTTAAAAAAAGCCGATGGAAACATCGGCTTTTTTGTTTTTAAAATGTGTTTTTATATATTCGTTGTGAAATAGTCGTAACTTTTTCGAAATGTCCAAAGTGGACAATTGGAAAATATCGGTGTAAGCCTGCCTAAATCTAAGTAGGCTCTGCCAAACAGCTAGTTGACATGATTTACTTTTTGCTAAGACTCAAGGCTACTATTATTAGACTGCTACTTAATACACGGTGTAGTGCCCATAATTTGCATTCAGTCATTTTTTAAAAAATCATATTCTGATTGTTATTTAAACATTGATTAATGTTTAATCCCTATGTAGAGTTCACTAATGCTTTTCTCGAGATTGGTAAAAATAACTTTAATACTATTTATCATTTTAGGATTTTTTTCTAAGTTTCATCCAATAGATGATTCATTTGAGATTGCAGTACAACAGGGATCTTTTGGGTCAATTAATCCTATGATTGAAGCTTGTAGCGAAAAACTTTCAACATCGAACGCTATGCAAACTCATACTTGTCATGTTGGGCATGGCGGGTGTTTTTTTAATATACCTGATCTAGTAAATATCGATTCTTTTCGTATAATTAATTCTAACTATCTTTTATCTGCACAACTACATTATTTAAGTCCTGATCAGAAACTGATCAAAAGACCTCCAATCAGCTAAGCCTTTCTATAAATTGTCTAATTTAAATTTTACGTTTTTTTAATAAATATAATCATTTATATTCAAGGAGCTTATTTTGAACAAAAATAATTTTTTTTTAATTCTATTACCGTTCTTATTTATTGGCTGCGCATTCAAACCACATAAGCCAGTGACATCGCCAGTACGTGTAGAAAATGGGTCTACACAAGTTAAAGTAAGATTGCATAATGATGACAAGACTGAGCTAGGAACTACAGTTGGAGCGTATGCAAAAACTTGTATTGAAACAGTATCATTGAAGGGGTTTGCAAAGACCGTATGTAGTTCAAAGCTTTTGGGAGAAGGTAAAATAACTAAGCAGCTTGAAGATAAAGTGAGCTTAGTTGAGTTTGATCCCGCGGTTGAAATTAATGACGCTACAGAATTTGAAGTTAAGTAAAAAAATTTGGACTCTTCATATTTTCAAAATTGAGGGGTCGTGTTTTATTAGTTAGGTCAGCACATATGGCCCAATTAAATTAAAATTATTAACATTTAGCATTGGGGGTTCTATGTATTTGTGCAAACTTAAACTTATTCTTATTGTGCTCATTTTTTCGCAGCAGGTTTTCTCAGACTCTGCATCTAAAAACTGTAGTCCTGATAATTATAATGATCTAGTCAGATGTGCTATCGAGCAGTCATCTGAAATTAATATTTCTAATCAACAACTAAAAGCTGCGGCTGGCTTAGAGGAAGTAGCTACTCAATGGACAAATCCCGATCTTGATGTTGAAAGTGTACAAAAAGGTTCGGAGAAATCTGAGATATCGGCATCAATTTTGTTTAGTTTAGACCTTAGTGGTAAAAGACATGCTCGGGCAGCAGAGGCAAGAGCTGAATTTAAAAAAGCTCAAACAGTTAATACCGTCAGCTTATCGCAAACTAAATTAGATTTGATTTTAAAATTGTATAGATTAAGCCATATAAAAACTGAAATAAAAATTGAGCAGGAGGCTGTTGAAACATTTAATAAGATTGTCGGACAGTTTCAGAAAAAACCTGCCCTTTCACCAGAACAAGAAGTGTCTCTTTCAATATTTAGAATGGCGATGTCTGATCATGAGTTGAATCTTGCGGCATTAACTTCAGAAGATGAAAAACTTATTCAAGAATTGGTAGCTTCAACAGGCCTAAATAAAGAACTTTTTTATAAAAACCTTCCCACAAAAAAAAGCACGTGGCCACAATTAGCTTCTCAAAACAAACAGGCTCAGTCGCCTCAGATGTTAATTGCTCAGAGTGAACTTGAATCTGCTAAAAGTTTTAAAGAAAAAACTGATGCAGAAGTCTGGTCTGATGTCAAAATTGGTCCGGTTATAAAACAAGTTAAAGACTTAAGTTCATCTGAAAACTACGTAGGAGTTGCGCTTTCAGTGCCACTCCCGCTTTTTAACTTAAATGGTGCTGGGAAAAAATATAGTCAGCAAAAACTTGTCGAGGCTGAAATGAATTATAATCTAACAAGTAAAAAGGTTCCAGCATTAAGGGCACAGCTTGCGAAAAAATATGAAAATATTGTTTCTTCATTAAAAAAAACAATTTCTACAAAATCACTTGAAGAAAAGCATAACCAAATGGAGAGGTTATTTTTCAAAGGGTTAGTTTCAAGCCCACTAGTTATTGAGGCCCATAGACAGCTTGTTGAGCTAGAGCAAAAGCGAAATGCCTTTGAGCTGAGTGGGATAGAGACTTTGGGCTTGCTGCAAATTATCGATAATAATTTCACAGAGGTGTCGTTATGAAAATTTTAATTAGTTTGTTTGTATGCGTATTCGTTATTTATTTTAATTTGATGGCTGCAGATAAAGAAAAAGCTGATCATGAACATGATCGCGAAAATGGTGAAACTCAAAAACCAGGTAAGAAACAGGATAGCGTCAAAGCCGGTAAGGATGAAGATCATTCATCACATGATGATCATGATGATGAAGAGCACGGCAGTAAAGACAAACCTGAAGAACATAGTGAGCATAAAGAGGATGATCATGGTGAAGGTGAAAAACATGGTGAGCATACTGAGGGTGCTGAGGAAAATCCACAAGTAGGACCCACTAAAGGAATCCTAGAGTTCAATGAATCACTTGGTTTTAAACTATCCCCTGAAGCTGAAAAAAACTTTAAGATTCAGAAAACGAAAGTAACAAGCGCGGGAACAATTGAAGTTCCAAAAGAGGCGATATTAACAGCGGTTTCAGAAGTTAATATTTTTCGCTATCGGGATGGTTACTATAAAAGAATTGATTTCGTAACAATCAGTCAACTTAATAATAAAGTATTAGTAAAATCTAAAGATCTAAAACCAAACGACGAAGTTGTTGTCCGCGGCTTAGGTTTTCTTCGTATCGCAGAGCTTGCTGCCTTTGGCGGAGCCCCAGAAGGTCATTCACACTAATTAGGAGTTTTTTATGCTAAATAAAATTATATATTTTTCTATTTATAATCGCGGAGTTGTTCTATTTTTGACGGCTTTGATGATTGTTGCTGGAATTTACAGTTTTCAGTCGCTTCCGATTGATGCTGTTCCAGATATTACAAATAACCAGGTTCAAATCAATACGGTTATTGAAGGCTTAGCGCCCGAAGAGATCGAGCGAACTATTACTTTTCCGGTTGAATCATCTATGCGTGGAATTGCGGGAGTTGAGCAAGTTCGATCAATTACTCGTTTTGGTCTTTCGCAAGTCACCGTTGTATTTAAAGATGGTGTCGATATATTTCGCGCTAGGCAGCTTGTTACAGAGAGACTGCAAAACGTTTCTAGTAATATTCCGTCTAATGCAAAGCCAGAACTTGGGCCTATTTCTACAGGCTTAGGAGAAATTTATCAGTTCGTTATAGATTATAAAGATAAAGCTACAGAGCCTGATGCAAGACTTAAACAGTTGATGGAATTAAAAACCACTCTAGATTGGTTTATTAAACCAAGACTATTAACCGTTGAAGGCGTAGCTGAAATTAATGCTTCTGGTGGCTTTGAAAAGCAATTTCATATTCAACCAAATCCGAAACTGATGGCATCCTATGGAATTCATTTTGATGAGATTTTAGAAGCTTTAGAAAAGGTAAATAAAAATGTGGGCGGTGGATACGTTGAGCAAACTGCCGAACAATTCCTTGTTCAAGGTGTTGGGCTAATTAAAAGTGCAAAAGCAATTGAACGCGTTCCAGTAAAGACTTTGGAATCTTTTAAAGTGATTTCAATTGGCGATATAGCGCGTGTTACTTTAGGAAAAGAGCTTCGAACAGGCTCAGCTACCCATAATGGTAATGAAGCAGTTTTGGGAACTGTAATGATGTTGTTAGGTGAAAATAGTCGAACTGTTTCAACTCGGGTTCACGAAAAAATTGATGAGATTAGAAAAAATATTCCTAAAGATATGGAATTAGTAACCGTCTATAACAGGTCAGATTTAGTTAATGCAACACTTGGAACCGTTGAACATAACTTAATTTTAGGAGCTGCCCTTGTTACTATTATTTTGCTTATTCTTTTAGGTAATATAAGAGCTGCAATTATTACGGCAATTACCATTCCACTTTCGTTGTTGGCAACATTTCTGGTTATGAAGCCATTAGGTATTTCGGGAAATTTAATGAGCTTAGGAGCTCTTGATTTCGGTGTGATCATTGATGGAACGGTTATTGTGTTAGATAACTGTGTGCGCTTTATACACAACAAAACAAAAAACTTAGGGCGAAGTCTGACTAAAGATGAAGTTAAATCTGCAGTTTATGAATCAACTGTTGAAATAAGGCAAGCTGCAGGTTTTGGACAGTTTATTATTGTTATGGTTTTCCTTCCCGTATTTGCCTTAACTGGAGTTGAAGGAAAAATGTTTATCCCTATGGCTTCAACGTTTGCGATTGCTGTTCTTTCTGCATTTGTGTTGTCGTTTACCACGGCACCAGCATTAGCTAGCTTGTTTTTAAAAGGAAATCTTTCAGATAAAGAGCCAAAGTTAATGATTTGGATTCGGAAAATGTATGTTCCTTTATTTGAGCGCGCATTTAAGCATTCAAAAATGACAGTCGGAATAGCAGCTGCTTCTATATTTTTAGGAATTGGCTTATTTATGACTCGTGGAGCAGAATTTTTACCGCAGTTAGGTGAAGGGTCTTTCGCGTTTCATATGATTAGACCTGTAAATACAAGTTTAACTCAGTCGATTGAATTTCAGAAAGAAGCCGATAAAGTGACCTCTAGCTTTCCTGAAGTAAGTCATGTTTTTTCAAGAATTGGTACAAGTGAAGTAGCAACAGATCCAATGGGAGTGAATGTTTCTGACTCTTATATCATGTTAAAACCGCGATCAGATTGGGCCCCTGCTGATGGTAAAAAAAGAACTTATCTTGAATTAACTGAAGCTATTGTGAATAAATTAAATCGCGAAGTTCCAGGTCAAACTTATCTTGCTTCCCAGCCTATTCAAATGCGCTTTAACGAATTACTGGAAGGAACAAGAGCAGATGTGGCAGTAAAAATTTTTGGTCCCGATTTAGATAAATTGGTTGAATATGCAAAAAAAACTCAAGAAGTCATTTCTAAAGTTCCAGGTGCTGGTGACGTGGAAGTTGATTTAGCAGGAACGTCTCCAGTTTTAAAAATTGAACCTATCGAAGCCAATTTAACAAAATACAATGCTTCTATATCAGATGTGCTTGAAACAATATCAATTGCCTTAGGTGGACAAGAAGCTGGATTTCTTTATGAAGCTGAAAAGAAATTTCCCATTGTTGTCAGGCTTCAAGACGATATTAGGTCTGATCTTGATGCGATTAGAGATCTTCCCGTGGGAATTGGTGCGAACACAACAGTACCCTTGAAAGATCTGGCTTCAATAAGCTTTAAAGAAACATATAGTTCGGTAAACAGAGAGAATTCAAATCGAAGGTCAGCGGTGCTCATAAACCTTCGTGGTCGTGACACAGAGTCATTTGTTAATGAAGCGCAAAAAATAGTAGAGAAAGAAGTTAAACTTCCTACCGGATATTATTTTGAATGGGGTGGAAATTTTAAAAACTTAGAACAAGCAAGAAACCGGTTACTCATTTTAGCACCAATTGCTTTTGCACTAGTTCTCATGATGATTTACGCAGCCTTTGGCAGCGTGGCACAAACGTTACTTATTTTTGCATGCGTTCCAATGGCCTTGGTGGGCGGTGTTATTGGGCTTATTTTGAATGGTCTACCATTTAGTATTTCTGCGGGAATTGGTTTTATAGCATTATCTGGTATTGCAGTTTTAAATGGTGTGGTTCTGGTTAACTTTTTTAATCAACTTAAAGCTGAAGGAAAATCTGGGAAGGATTTAGTTCTTCAAGGAACATTAGTGCGACTACGACCAGTCATGATGACAGCACTTGTCGCTGTATTTGGTTTTATTCCCATGATGGTTTCTAGTGGAGTTGGTGCTGAAGTTCAAAAGCCTTTAGCTTCTGTTGTTATTGGCGGAATTATTTCATCAACCGTTCTAACTTTAATAGTATTACCAATTTTGTTTTCAATGTTTGAATCAAAAATGACAGGTAAAGTAGCACATTAGTTATTTTAAATATGCGGGGTTATTCCCGCAATTAACTATAAGGAGATTTTATGAAAAGTATTTTGTTAACGGCCATGTTGTGTTCACTTGTTGTCATCTTCTCAGCGCACGCTGGAGAAGGACATAAACATAAAAAAGGCGAACAGCATAATAAAAAAGAGAAAATGTGCCAAGAATGTAAAAAATCTGAAAAAGATTGTACTTGTGATCATAAAAATGAAAAAGATGTAAATGAACACAAAGAAGAAAAAAAAGATTCTAAATAAAATTTAGAAATCATGTTTTAAATAAGGGATCTAAAAAATCTCTTATTTTTTAATAAGAGGATTTATGAAAAACCATAGCACTAAAGGTCATGACAATCATGATCACGGAACTCACGACTGCAGGAAGCACAATCATGAAAAAAATGGCCACAATCACGATCATAGTGATGCATTGTTTGGTGAAAAAACTGAAATTATATTTTCTATTCTTTCAGGACTGCTTTTATTAGTGGGCTGGTGTTTTGAAAAATTTGGAATGAATTCGTCAATTGTTACTATTCTTTATTTAATGTCCTATTTATTTGGTGGTTATTACGCTGTTATAGAAACTTTTGAAAATTTGAAATCGAAAAAACTACAAATCGATTCTTTAATGGTATTTGCAGCAGTAGGTGCCGCATTTTTGGGTGAATGGCCAGAGGGCGCTTTACTTTTGACTCTTTTTAGCATGGGGCATGCTTTAGAGAACTATGCCATGGGGCGGGCACGAAAAGCTATTGAATCGCTTTCTGAAATAGCACCAGAAAAAGCTTTGGTTCAAAAAAATGGTGTGTTTGTACAAGTTCTAGTTGACGAGCTTAAAGTCGGTGACATTATTCTTGTAAAGCCCAATGAAAGAATAGCTGCCGATGGTTTTGTTATCAAAGGTGAGAGCTCTGTTGATCAGTCTGCAGTAACAGGTGAAAGTATGCCTGTAGATAAACAGCCTGTGCCAATAAATTCTTCTGAAAAAGAGAAGTTAAATCCTTTAAGCCGAGTTTTTTCTGGAACCATTAATGGATCTGGTACCTTGGAAATTCAAGTGAGTCGACTTTCTTCTGAATCTACACTTTCAAAAGTCATACAAATGGTTAATGAAGCTGAAACAAAGAAATCTCCGACTCAACTTTTTACGGATCGGTTTGAAAGGATTTTTGTACCGATTATTCTTTTACTTGTCTTAATTTTACCTTCCGCATGTTTTTTTATAAATGAAACCTGGCAAGCAAGTTTGTATCGAGCGTTAGCCGTTCTAGTAGCTGCTAGTCCATGTGCATTGGCGATAGCTACACCTAGTGCTGTATTAAGCGCTGTCGCAAGGGCCGCCAGAGGTGGTGTACTTATTAAAGGTGGAGCTCCCCTTGAAGAGTTAGGGATGTTAACCGCAATTGCATTTGATAAAACTGGAACTTTGACTGAGGGGCGTCCTGAAGTAACTGATGTGAAAACATTTACTGAAATAAACAAAAGTGACCTCATTTCTATCGCTGTTGCCGTAGAAAGAATGAGTGATCATCCACTAGCTACTTCAGTTGTTCGCTACGGTGAAGAGCAAAAGGATTTCGAGTTAGATAGAAATGTTATTGTCGAGAATGTTAAAAGTATTACCGGCTTGGGAATAAGTGCAAGCCTTAAAGGTGATATAGTTTTGATTGGAAAAAGAAAATTATTTTCAAATCATAATTTGCCTCAGGCAATTTCAGATGCGGTGGCTGCTTTAGAAGTTCAAGGTCGAACAGTGATGATTATTAAGCGAGGTGATCAGTTTTTAGGTGCATTGGGCCTGATGGATACTCCAAGAAAATCAGCTAAATTGGTCATCGGACACCTTAAACAAATTGGAATTCGAAAAATGATTATGCTTTCTGGCGACAACCAAGTAGTTGCAACAGCAGTTGCTGCGGAGTTGGGTTTATCAGAAGCAAAAGGTGATTTAATGCCTGAAGATAAAGTAAGTATAATACAAGAGCTTCGAAAAAATGAAAAAATCGCTATGGTTGGTGACGGCGTTAACGATGCTCCTGCAATGACCCAAGCGAATGTAGCTATTGCTATGGGCGCTGCGGGCTCAGATGTGGCGTTACAAACTGCTGATATTGCATTAATGGCTGATGATCTTACCGCATTACCATTTGCAGTTGGATTAAGTCGACAAGCAAGAAGGATTGTGAAACAAAATCTTTGGGTAAGTCTTGGCATGGTAGCCTTTTTAATTCCAGCAACGATATTTGGTTTAAAAATGGGACTTGCTGTCATCGCCCATGAAGGTTCTACCTTACTAGTCGTTATTAATGCGCTTAGGTTGCTTGGATATAAACAGATTAAAAAATAGTGTAAGTAACTATAATTTTAAAAATAGATATGGGATTAGGATTGTGCTGCTTTTTCTCAAGTGAGAACTTTTTCACAAATTTAGTGTGAGTGACCAGAAAAGTCTCCATGAACGGTCGCTCTTCACAATCAGCGGATTGCCTGCGCCGTAGCATATCATTGTATTTTTTTGTAAGTTGTTTGTATTGTATACAATTGAGAATTGGTCGTTATGAAAAAAATATTATTTTCAGTATTTCTTTTTCTATCTTTGTGATCAGTTTTTCTAGTTTTTTGTTAAATTGGCTTAAACATCATTTACAGATCTACTTCTACGTTCGTAGAAGTAGATCTGATGTGAAAATAAATGTATTTAATTGAAACAGTAAGTTACCACATTTTACCTTCAATGGATAAGTAGACCAATGTTTGATTTTGAGAACCTGCATTATCTGCAATATTTGTAGGAAACGCTAAACCAGGAACATATTGCCAGTCTGCTATGTCAATTGCGTATCTAACACTAGGGCTTATAATTGTGTCTGCTGACCAAGTTACGGCATCTGGGCCGACTGTTGACTGCTCTAATGATGAACTCATTTCTAACATAAAGTTCAGTGTATCTGTGTGTAAGTAGACGTTGCTGAGGTTCCAAAAATATTTGCTATTATCGGCAGTGTCGCCAGTGATGTTTTTTGATTTTGGAGTCAGTGCTGCGCCAACGTTCCAGTGTTGAACCCACTTTGAATTAATTTTTGCTGATGCTAGAAGTGAAGTTTCGTATCCGACAGCATCTGATCCGAAACCGTTTTTATAATCACCGGTTGGAACTATAAAGCTGATTCGACCAGTTGTAACTAAGAAATCGTTACGTAAGAACTCATAACGATAGTTAAATTTAATGTCACCCGAGCCTGTTTTGTCGGCCAGCTCTGAAAAACTGTAGGGTAATTCATATGAAAATTGATGGTTCTGTGAAACAACAGGGATCTCATTAATAAAGACATAGCTCCAATCTTTATTATTTTTAGATCGTTGATAGACATTGATAAACTGTACAACCCCTGGTTCTTGGTTGTAGGCTTCCTCGACGAGGTATGAATTGTCCTCAACAGGTTCGGCAAAAGTTGAAAATGACGACAGTAAAGTCGCAGCGATAAAAATTTTTTTTATAATAGATCTCATAGAATCTCCTTTAGTCGATCAGATTATACTAGCGCAAGATCGCAGTAAATAAATATGTGTATAATAGTCCTGATTGAAAGTTAAATGATACTGGAGCCGAGCCTTTATATATTCGGTCTGTGTAATATTCTAGGTAAATATGATGAGACTTTCGTTATATTTACCGTAAAATGACTTAGAGGTAGATATGACGAAAGACCTTTTAAAAATTAAAGTTGCCATTATCTATAGTCAAAGGTAACTTCTAGACAACCTATCCTAGGGGGTAGGTTGTCTTAAAGAAAGTGAATTTGTTGAACAATGGCTTTAAAAAGTAAAAAAATAAAAATACAACATACTTATTTGCAAACGCCTCATAGTCACGAATCACATCCCGAAACAGTATTAAGACTCAAGCGAGCATCAGGTCATTTAAATAAGGTTTTAAATATGACAGAGAGTGCGGAACAATGTGTTGATATTTTACAGCAATTATCGGCGGTTATATCTGCACTAGAGTCTTGTCGAGTCAGTCTTTTACAAGATCATATCACAACGTGCGTATTGCCAATCGTTCCCTCTTCTTCCAAAAAAGTCATTAGTGACTTGCAAACAATTATTAAGCGAGTTGTTAAGTGAAATATCTTAAGATTTTCTTAGGATTATTTTTAGTTTGTTTCTTATCTCTGGAAATTTATGCTGAAAGCTTTTGTCATAAATCAGAAAATCAGCATTCAGAGCAATCTCATTCGGAATCAGTACCGTCTGATAATTGTGATTCTACTGCTGGGCATTGTGTTTCAAGCCATTGTTTAAGTTCAATACTTAATTTTGAAGAGCTAATGAGTTTAATTTTTGAGAAACTGCAGGCAGTTCATCAGCAATCTTTAGAAGTTCTTTTTTCTGAAAATTATCTAAAAGCTCTTTTTAGACCTCCTATTTTGTTCAGCTAGTTTCTTTTTCGATTTTATTAATAAAAAATTAAAAATGACTTCTATGTTAAACGAGGCTTTATGCTGAACTTACTTATTAAAAATGCTTTGAACCGAAGAGTGGCCACATTGCTCATTGCTCTTATTGTTATGGTTTTTGGTGCGACATCGTTAAATACTTTGCCTGTTGATGTTTTTCCGGATTTGAATAAACCGACGGTGACGATTGTTACTGAAGCTCATGGGAAGGCGCCTGAAGAGGTTGAAACTTTAGTAACTATGCCTATCGAGGCACAACTCAATGGGTTGCCAGGATTAGAATCTATTCGATCCACATCTGGTGTCGGGTTATCTGTTATTTATGTTCAGTTTTCATGGGGGACGGACATCTTCAGATCGCGACAGCTTGTGGCTGAGAAATTGAATTTGGCAAAAGATATTTTGCCTGCAGAGGCTCAGCCTACAATGGGACCCATTGCTTCGCTGATGGGTCAGATTCAGCAAATCGCTCTGTATGCAGAAACAAATGAAATTTCAGCTATCGATTTACGAACTGCAGCAGAGTGGATTGTTCGACCACGCTTATTAACTATTCCTGGAGTTGCGCAAGTCATACCAATGGGTGGTGGTCTTAAGCAGTATCAAATATTAATTTCATCGGAAAAATTAAATTTGAGAGGATTAGCAATTGAAGATATTGACCATCAACTTAGAAAAATAAGTCAAAATACGACTGGTGGTTATTTAACCCAAGGCGATAATGAATTATTAATTCGCAACATGGGCGTTGTCGTTGAATTGGCAGATATCAAAAATACAGTGATTGGCCTGCATTTAGGTAAGCCAGTCTTATTAGGTGATATCGCCGAAGTTAAAATAGACGCAGCAATCAAGCGCGGCGATTCAAGTTACAATGGAAACCCTTCGGTTGTAATGGTTATTCAAAAACAACCTGGTACAGACACGGTTAAAATTACCAAAGCAGTAGATGATGCAATGGCATCGTTAAAATCAACTTTGCCTAAAGGTATTGGGGTGTCTACAGATGTTTTTAAGCAATCAAATTTTATTGAAGCTTCAATCAAGGGAATCAAAGGTAAATTATTACTAGGCACGATTTTAGTTTTCTTTGTTCTTTTCTTGTTTTTAGCAAATTTCAGAATGAGTTTAATCACACTAACAGCCATCCCTTTATCATTTCTAATTACATTTATTGTATTCCGGCTATTTGGTTTAACAATAAATACTATGACATTGGGCGGTTTAGCGATTGCTATCGGGGAACTTGTTGATGATTCAATTGTGGATGTTGAGAATATATTTCGAAGACTTCGCGAGAATAGTTTACTCGAAAGACCACGACGTATGTTACAAGTTATTTTTGACGCTTCTTGCGAAGTCAGAAATTCTATAGTTATTGCCACATTAATCATTTGTTTGGTGTTTATTCCTTTGTTGAACTTAACGGGTATTGAAGGCCGCTTATTCACACCGCTTGCGATTTCATACTTGACGGCTCTGGTGGCTTCTTTAGTTGTCTCGTTAACTGTAACGCCTGTACTGTGTTATTTTTTACTTGGAAAATCATCTTTAGTTGAGCATACAGAGACAAAATTTGTGGCTCGTTTAAAAAAAGTAGATGAAAAACTGTTGAATGTTTTTTTAGACAAACCAAAATCTTTATTTGTTGTAGTTGGAATATTATTCCTGATCTCGGTATCATTGATTCCATTGATGGGAAAAAATTTCTTGCCTGAATTTAATGAGGGTACAGCACTCATTACAGTCGGTGCTCAACCGGGAATTTCTTTGCAGAAGGCGAACGAAATTGGACTGAAATCTGAAAAATTAATTTTACAAGTTCCAGAGGTGAAATCAGTATCAAGGCGGACAGGTCGTGCTGAAAAAGATGAGCACGCCATGGGTTTGCATGTTAGCGAAATAGATGTGGATTTTAAATCTGATATCCAGAGATCACGAGAAGAAATATTAAATGATATTCGTGAAAAACTGGCTGTTCTTGAAGGGTTGAATGTCAGCGTTGGTCAGCCAATAGCACATTTAATTGATCATATGGTTTCTGGAGTTGCTGCACAAATTGCTATTAAAATTTATGGTCAAGATTTGCAAGAGCTACGTCAAAGTGCGATGCAGGTTAAAGATGTGATCAAAGATACAAAAGGTCTTGTCGACTTAAAAGTTGAACAGCAAGGTTTAATACCACAATTAAAAATTCACGTTCTTAGGGATTTAGCTGCAACATATGGATTGGCATCTGGTGAAGTGACATCTTTATTAGAAACGGCACTCAATGGTGATATTGTGGCTCAAGTGATTGAGGGACAAAAGTTTTTTGATGTGTTTTATCGCTATGACGATAAAACTAGAAAAACAGTTGAAAGTATTCAAAACATGATTTTGAAAATTATGCCTGACGGTCGAAAAATTAAAGTGTCTGATGTCGCTGATGTGTACGAAACGCAAGGGCCAAATGAAATTAATCGCGATAACGGATTAAGGCGTATTGTTGTTTCTGCAAATGTCTCAGGCCGAGATTTGGTAAGCACAGTTGAGGAAATAAAAAAAACTATTCAAGATAAAGTTCAATTCCCTGTAGGAACTTATCCTACTTACGGTGGACAATTTGAATCGCAAAAAAGTGCATCCACAAATATTTTCTTTTTCGGTAGTTTTTCAATATTGGCGATTGCATTTTTATTATATTCCCACTTTAAGTCTAAAATGATTGTTGCCCAGATCATGCTGACGATTCCATTTGCATTTATTGGTGGATTGTTTCTGTTGTTTGCAGTTGATCGAAGTATTTCGATAGCAAGTTTGATTGGATTTGTCACATTATGTGGAATTGCTTGTAGAAATGGAATCATGATGATTTCGCATTATTTGCATTTGATGAAATATGAATCTGAAGAATTTTCAAAAAAAATGATTATCAGGGGTTCACTGGAACGATTGGTTCCAGTATTGATGACGGCGACTGTGGCGTCACTCGCATTAATGCCATTAGTTTTCGCTAAGGGTCAATCAGGTAGTGAAATTTTACATCCTGTCGCAGTCGTCATTGTTGGCGGATTAATCAGCTCAACTTTGCTCGATATTTTAGTGACACCCACAGTATTTTATTTATTCGGTCGAAAGTCGGCAGAAAAATATATTAATAACAACAACAACGAGGAGATTCTATGAAAAATTTATTAATAGTGGCTATTTTTACTTTAGGTTTAGCGTTATGTGGGACAATTGCATTTGCTAGCCCAGATCATGATCATGGGGCGCCGACGTTTCAACCGCCAAAAGGCGGAGTTTTGCAGTCAACACACGACAATCATTTTGAATTGCTCCGTAAAGACAACATCGTTTATTTATATGCTTATAGCCAAGATGGAAAAGCTGTTCTTACAAAAAATTTTAAATTAACAACAGAATTAGAAATTCCAAGAAAAAAAACAGTTTCTTTTGATTGGTCTGACAAAGGGACTCATTGGGAAAGTCCAATTGATAGTCAGGGTTCGCATCGGATGACATTGAAAATTAAAATTCTTAAAGGAAAAGAGAAAGACAGTGTTAAATTCACTTTGGAAAACAAATAATTTAAATTTGATTATATTTTTTTATTTTCAGTACTAGTTCAAAATGTCAGAGCTGAGAAAAGTAGTCTAGATTTTGAATCCGCGCTGAGAGCGGCTCAAAGCAATAGCTTTGAGCATAGAAAATTGAAGTCAGAAGTTTTATCAGCTGAAGCGGATCTGCAAATTGCAAGATCTGCTGATTATCCACGTTTGGGTGTTGAGTCTAGATACGAAATATTTAAATCTGATACTGATGATTTAAAAGGTACAACTTCAAATGTATTCGCTGAATGGAGTCTGTTTAACGGGTTTCGTGACTTGAATAACAGAAAGACAGCTGAGGACTCTTTGTATTTGGCAGAGATGCAGCTCCTTAGATATGATAAAACTCTGCAATCAAAAGTAAAAGCAATATATAGCAAGGCCTACTCTCTTCAACAGATTATCCGTTATTACAATCAGACTATTCTAGAAAATCAAAAAAATTTAAAATCCGTCAAGCTGAGAAGGTCATCAGGGTTGGTCGCTGACTCTGATGAGTTAGAATTTGATTTGTTTGATTCAAAGTTAAAGTTCGAGAGTGTTCAATTAATAACAGAGCATCAAAGTGCTGTCGCAGAGCTGAAATTAATATGTAATCTTGAGAACATTGATGATTTAATGACAGATCTGGAGTTAGACGTTATTAAATTAAAAATAGCGGATATCGAAAAGTTATTAGAAAATGAAACATCAAAATTACAGCAAAGTCAGCAAGCAGTTCATCGAGCCTTATTAGTTAAAAATAGAAGTCGAGCAGAATTTTTACCTCAAGTTATTTTAAAGGCAACATACGGAAGTACGGGTTTAGTCGAAAGTCAGTCAAATCCTGAAACCGTATTGGGACTTACTGCAAAATGGGAATTTTTTTCTGGCTTTGAAACTTCTGGCCGGCAAAAAATGTATTCTTCACAGCTCTTCCAAGCTGAGACAAAATATTTGATGGATCAATTAGCTACAAAAAGTCAGGTTCAGCAGATTGTCTCTAGATTAAATCACATCATGGATAGGCTCATTTTAGATATGAAAAATCCGATGAGTGTCGAAAAGTATTTAAAAGCAGTCTCGCAGGAGTATAAACGAGGGGCTAAAAGTTCGGCTGATTTAAAATCAGCTTCGGAGCTAGCGCTAAATACATTGATATCAAAAGAGCAAATTAAAGCTGAGTATTTTCAATCATTGTTTGAGCTTCAGGATATTTTAGGTGTAGATTTTTTATGAGTCCTTTTTTTTCTCTGTGTTAGCAATGAGAGGTTCTACAGGCGACGATGTGAATTCTCTCCGGATTCGTTCAATCTGGTCCTCTTTAAGCGCAAAGAAAGTGATTTGATGTCGATACAATCCATTCGCTAATTGATTCGGATTACTTTTATAAACTTTGGCCTTCAGGATTTTAATATTTGTTTCATCTATTTCAGAAAGAGCGAATTCTTGATAGGCGCCATATTCTAATATTGAATCCCGGTCGAACTCAAAGCCAGCTTCTGAGAAATGATGAGCCCCATGAACCTCTGTTTGTAGAGTGTGTTCATCGCAACTGACCCAACGAGCGACAATAGGGTCTTCGTCTTTACATTTCACAAAATAACAATTCACAATACGACCAAGGAAATTTCTGTCGATATTTTTATCGATGCGTATAGTTTCATATTCGAGCTTATTTTCGGCCTCTTCTCGTGTTGCGTAGGGATCCGCAATCCGAATCAGTAGCGGGTGTTTAATGAACATTTTCGACATTGTCAGTTGGTCGTGTTCCTCGTCACTAATAAACAAATCACACTCTTTTTTTGTTTCAAATGAGTGGGTGCTGAAGTCTGTGACACTGATTTCAGGAAATTTTCTTTCAAAAAAATCAGTAATTTTAGCGAGTAATTTCTTATCTGAAAGCTGAATAATCAAAGTATATGAGTATTTATCTTCAAGACTTTCTTTGCCGATCCAATCAACCGATTTAAGTCGATTCTTTGCTGCCATAATACGACGACGAATATTTGAAATAATGAATGGCTTTGGCGCGCAGAAAATCAATTCGTACTGACTTCCATTTTTATTTATGACTCTGGCCCACATACTTTTGTTCTTTTTTTCAGCAAAATATGAGTTATAAAATTTGTAAGCTTTCCCAACTTTAAACACCGATTTGGACGTCATTTTGAAACCGTAATCTGAAATTGCAGAGATATTTATTTTTCGAATCTTTTCAATGGCCACTTCGGATTTGTAATCTACATACTGTGGTTTTAAGAAATCAGCTTCATTCAGTGCGAGGGCTGCACATTCTTGAAAGTATTCAGTTGAAAATGGTTTGTAAATTAAACTTTCAACAGGCCAGTTTTCAATGTCGTGAAATTGATTTTCGGGATCGTCGTAGCAGACAAGTATTAATTTTGATTTGTGTTTAACTTTTAAGGCAAATAAAGTTCCATCGCTGATATTTTTAATTTGCTCAGCTTTGATGACAAGGAGAGCGATTTTCTGATCTCCAAGTTCAGCAGCTTTAATATTTTTGTCGAGTTCTTTCAGATTCAAGCAGCGTAATGTTTTACAGTTTGCTTTTTCAACAAGAGGTTTAAGTGCTTGATCCATTTGTTCTAAAATTTTTGAATCGCTATCAACTAAGCATATTAATGACACAAAATTCCTTTTTCTTAATATTTTTTGATCATTCTTTTGAGATCACTATCTTTTAATGTACTTTTACCAACGGTTGTTGGTGCGTTGCCACTGAAATGATCTGAAACTAATTGAACTCGAGTTATGAACTCTTGTGGAAATCGTTTTTTCAATTCATCTGTTGAGCAATGAATGTTTTTAATCAGTTCTTGTAGAATTTCGGTCGCATCAATAAGGACAGCTACGCAGATTTTAAAAAAAGCATCTTTTGCATTAATTTGTGAAGCTTTGTAGCCCAAAGCTTTGCAGATCGCTGAGTAATCAGCAACCATATGCAAAGCGTGATCCTTACTAACTCCAATTGCAACAGTGCGAGCTCCACCCATTAATCTGTCGATACAATTGCCATAGTTCTGCAATTCTTTTGCAAGCTGTGGTTGTGTTTCTATTTTTTCAAGAAGACTCAATGCCTCGACAAGGATGTCCTTGGATTCTTCAACAAAGTCATCTACAATTTCTTTATCCATGTATGTATTGTAACAATTCTCGGGAGCTTATTTCAATGAATTATATTTCTGTCAGGACGAGCACTTTGCGAGGTGAGCAAAAAATTAATTTTAACACGTATATTAAAATTAATGAAAAAATGATCCTCTATCTTCGTCAAGGTGATAGTTTTGAAGGTCCTAGGCTTAAGAGATTGATTGAAAAAAAACTTAGAAAAATGTTTATTTTAAAAGAAGATGAGTCGCAGTATCAAAAATATTTAAAGACGAACATCGAGTCTGCCTACGATATGGCTTCGGAAATTGAAATTGGAACGCGTGCGGAAATTATTCAAGGTGCACAACAGAGCAATGTCGAGGAAGTGTTCGAAGATCCATCGAGTCAGGAATCCTATCAAAAAATCAAAGACGATGCTGGAAAATATGTAGAATTTATACTTAATAATTCAGAAGCGACGAATGCTATGTTAAATGTCGAAAATTTCGATAAGAATTTCGCTCATCACGGAGTTACGGTTTCTACATTTGCCATCACTCTTGCAAAAAAAGTTGCAAAATTTGATGAAAAGCAAATGGAGCTTTTGGCAATCGGGGCCTTATTGCATGACTTTGGACATAGTCTTCAGCCCATCAATTTAAATCAAAAAGTTTCAGACATGACACCCCAAGAGCAAAGCTTGTGGCACACTCATACTTTGGTCGGAGCAAAAGCCGCACAAGAGAAAAAGCATTTTGATAAAACTGTTATTCATATAATCAATCAGCACGAAGAAAAAGTCGACGGAAGCGGTCCACTCGGTCTTGATCTTAAAAAACAGGATCCGCTGGCGACAATCGTAGCATCGGCAAATAAAGCTGATCGACTTTTAACTTTCGAAGGCTTTTCCAGAGCCGAAGTGATTAAAAAATTAATATCGGAGGAAGCCTTATTTCACCCTCTCGCTCATATGCAGAGTTTGGCAGAGATGATTAAGAAGCTTTAAAAACAAAAAGGCCTCAGAAATGAGGCCTTTTTAAGTTAAGAATTGAGTAGAAAATTATTTACAAGCGGAAGTGTCTTTGAACGGTCCAAAAGATTCTTTGTCAAACTTTGCTGTCACTGTTTTTTCTGAAAGAGTTCCTTTGCGAACAATTTTAGATGATTTTTCAGCGAGTGCTTTGCAAGCTGCGCCGTCTGCAGCGGGTTTTTTGTCTTCAGTTGGATTTTTACCAGCGTATGGTTTTAATGTTTCCGCTTCTTTTCCTGGGCACGGTTTGCGATCTGTTTTAATGATGCAATCTGCTGCAAAAGTTGTAGATGCTAAAAATAGTGAAGCTAAGATGATTTTTTTCATGCGACTCTCCTGTGTTGTTGTTTGTTAGAATTATAGCCGTTGACCAGTGAATGTATATCGTAAATATTTTCACTTAGACCTTCGGATTGTTGTTTAAGAGTTACTATTGATGAAGATATTTTTTCGCTGACAAAGACATTGTCTTGATTTGTTTTTTCAAACTGTTGAATGCCTTGGTCGATTTGTTGAATTCCATTTGTTTGTTCTTGGATCGCTAAGTTACAGTCCGAGATTGTTTTAACGAACGAGTTCATGGCCTCATAAATTGTAGTGAATGATTGAATAGTTTCTTGGGCCAAAGTCGAAGACTCTTCAACATAATGTTCTGAATTAGAAACAATTTTTGAAATTTCAAGGACCAGCTGACTTGATCTGTGCGCGAGACTTCGAACGGCATCAGCAACAACAGCAAAACCTTTTCCAAGTTCTCCTGCGCGAGCGGCTTCGACGGAAGCGTTCAAAGCCAATAAATTTGTTTGAAAGGCGATGTCTTCAATCATGCCGACAATGCCTTTGATTTCTTTAGAAGAGCTCTTAACATTTGTGATTTTTGAAATCAGTTCAGAGCTTTTTTGTTTTGAGAGTTCCAGATCTAATAGTACTGCTTGGACCGATTTTGTTGTCTGGTTCAGATTCGTCGAATTAATTTGTGACACTGAGCTGATCTCAGTTAATGAAGCTGAAACTTCATTTACTGCGGCTGCAGACTGTGATGTCATTTCATTCAAGCGCTCTGCTGAGTTGTTCAGGTCGACCAAAACTTCTCCGAGTTGAGTATCCGACGCACGTAAACTCTGTGTTGTGTTCGTTAAATTTTGAGAAATCACGCGGATTAAATAGTAAGCTCCAAGGGCAAACAGAATGGAATTGATGGCGATCAGCAGATAAAAATATTTTTGAGATAGTTCTGAAGACGCTATGATTGCGCGGGCCTCGGCAATGTTCGTTTCAAATGAAGTGTTTGACATCGCTTTTAAATTTTCAGAAATCGTCAAGTGAATCTGAACCAATTCCTTCAGTAGATCATTCGCCTGTTTGTTGTCATTGGTTGTCAGCGCTGAAACGTATTTCGGATTTATTTCGCTCAGTTTTTCCCAACCCGTAGAAAATGCAATCATATTTTTATTATCTGCAGGTATGACATTTTCAATTTGTGATTTGTAAATTGTAATTGAACTGACCATCGTATCAATTTCTTCAACGAATTTAGCCTTTTGATTTTGTTCGGAAAGCGCACCTTCAAGGTGCAAAGACTTTAATTGGTTAAATTGACTGTGGACTTCGGTAATATTTAAAACTGAAGGCATAACGACATCTGTCAATTTAACTATAAGCTCGTCTTTTTCTTTCATCTTTAACGACAGCCAACCAAATGTAAGGATGTTAAAAATAAGAAATACTGTTGCTGAAAATCCAAGTAAAAATCGAATTCCTTTTTTCATGATTGATGTACCTCGAAGATTCTATCGGACAATTTTGACAAAAAATAAACAGACATTTAAAAATTGGATGTTTATTTTCTATGCATGTTGAAATAAATCATCTCTTGTCGGATAAGACGAAAGTCGCTAGGCTAGACCAAAGATCGTAAAAGGAGAATTATGAAACACACGTTAAAAATAGTGGTATCTGTACTTGCAACTTTGGCTTTTTCAACAGCGTTTGCCACGAAGGCGCGCACGAAGGCTTTAAGTAATTCATTCCACATCACTGGCACTCAAACAATCTTCACAAGCCCGTATCACACAATGTCGCAAGATAATTTCATTGCGATTGAATCTGGATTAACAACAGGAACAACTGTTGATAATGGTGCTGAGGGTTCAGTTTTAACAAATATCACTCCCGATTCTAAATTGTTTTTCTCGTTAGGTCACCTTGATGAGTCTGCTCAGAGTCAAAGAAAATTTGTTAATGGCTTAGCGGGCGTAACAGCATACAAAACGCAACAAAATCCAATTGAATTTATTTACGGTTGGAAAGACGGATCAACAGTATGGGCTGCCGGCGTATACTATTCAAATTTTCATAATAAAGTCAGTGGTGAAAAAGAGTCTTCGAACGGTGTTCGAGCGTCGGCTTCATATGGTGATTTTAAATGGAAAGCAAATATCGGTTTAACAAACAGTGCAGTCAATACTGCTGGTGATCAGTTAAACAATAACACTTACTTCAATCTTGGATTAAGATATGCTCAAAAAACATTACGCTACGGATTTGATGTCACTGTTTGGGATGCTTCTCAAACTTTAAGTGCAGCAACTGAGCCAAATGAATCACACAGTTTTCAAAATGTAAATTTTCGCGTCACTGATGTGAACAAAATCGAGGGCGGTGAATTCTTTTACGGTATTACTTTGGATCAAACGAATGTTAAAAACAAAATCGCAGACAAGAAATTTTCTCGTTTAACAGCTCCGTTCATCATGGGCGCGGAATTTAAAGCGACAGATTGGTTAGTTGTTCGTAGCTCTATCGTACAAACAGTTTTAGTTGCTCAATCAAAAGATGAAGCTGGTTACCCTGCGGCAGCTTTAACAGGTGGTACCGGAGTTGTTGATGCTGAGTTCGCAGCTGAAGGAAATAATACTATAGCAGCAGCCGGTGTTGGCGTCATGTTCAACAAGGTTCAATTAGATGCAACATTAACTGGTTTGGTAAGCTCAACCGCAAATCAAAAAATTGATGGTACAAATTTACTTTCACAAGTGAGCGCTGTTTATAAATTCTAGTTCGCTCTTTTCTTTATTAATTCTATTGTTTATCAGCAATACAAGCCTTGCATCGCGTGCAAGGCTTTTGTCTTTGCAGAATACAAATCACCTTTTAGATTCCGAACTTATTTTTTCTTTACCCTCAAAGGCTTCAGAGCTAGATTCATTTGTTACTGTTGAGTCAGGACAAACGACAACGCTAAAGACTTTAGAGACTGCCTATGCCTCAGGTCTTGTTCAGTATGGTCCCTCTGCTTTTGCAATTGGAATAGGTCGACAAGATGATCTGTCGAGTGCCCAACGAGAAACGTTTAATCTATTAACAACTGAATTTTTTGAATTGTCTCAGAATCCATTGAATCTGATTTGGTCCTACAAAAATAAAGGCACGGTTTACGCTTTGGGTGCGTTCTATTCAGAAAAAAGAGATGTGTTGAGTCGTGAATCAGAGTCTACTCAGGTTATTCGCGGAGGATACAGATCTGGTTTTTTAACAGTTTCGGCGGCTTACCAATTGAAATCAGAAGTTGTCGCTGCCTTGAATAAAGAACTCTCTATTAATAACTCTGGTTCAGTCTCGGTTTTGTACGAAGTTGATAATTTTGCAATTTCAGGTGAGGCTGAAACATTTTCGTCTGATCAGGTAAACACCGGCGCGCACTTAAATCAGATCAGTTATCAAACTTTACAAATGGCGCTCTCGGACAGAACTGAATTTGATCAGAATCAATTTTTTTATCGTATTGATCTGATTATTAAAAATTTGGAATATAAAATTTCAAGTCTGAAAGAGCACGAAAACCAATTGCCATTGACTCTGGGAATTGAATCTCGACAAGCTGAATGGCTCATCCTACGATCGTCAATTCAGCAAACTGTATTTATAAATCAATCGGAAAATATTCCAGCAGACGTAAATTCAACTCAAGCCGCGTTCGGCGTGGGACTCAGATTTAAAAATTTAACTTTGGATGGAGTGCTTGCTGGTTTGATCGGATCGACTCAGACGGGAATCGTCGATGCAAACCAGTTTTTATCGCAAGTATCGCTGACAGCTATTTTTTAGCTTTACTTCTTAGTTTCAGCGGCTTTCGTATCGTAGTAATCTGGCATTACAAATTCAGGCATGAGCGGGTAGCGATAACTTTTGTAAGCTTTGACTTCGGGATTTCCAGCTGTCTTGTAGACTTCATCCCAAAGATGCGCCAGCAAAAGTGCAGAACGCGCCATTTGAGTCGTCAGTAATTTCTCAAACTTTTTAAAGCCAACTTGTGCTGACTGTCTCTGAGCTGGAGTTTTTAAACTCATGCCTCGTTCAATTTTAAGAACGGAAGGCGCAGTCACAGGGTCAACTTTTAAAATTGCTTTTGTTTCGCCGGCAGAGATTTCACCAAGAGCACGCATTTTTTCAATTGTATTTGCGCCTTTTAAAAATTTGGCTGAGGGTTGCATTTTTTTTGCAGTGGCAACTATTTTTGCGTGTAAATCAGGGCCGAAATAAGCAACCGCAGAGTCTTCGTAATAGGCGTGAATTCCCCCGTGACCTGCGGCATAGCCATCATGGTCTGAAGTCACATGAAAAGGTTGGCCGTTATCCCCCACAAAGTGACCCATGATACCCATCGAAATAATCATTTCATAAAAAGCCTTATTGTAAGCTAAGTTATCGTCTTGTTCTTCTTTTGAGTTTGATGGTGGAGTTAGTTTTTTAAATTCTTTTCCAGCCTCGGTTGCTCGGCGATAAAATTGATCTGCTCGCCACCAGTTTGAACCCATGTCTTGAGGGACAGATGAAATTTTTGAATTTTCTTTAATTCGATTTTCACTGCCCGTATATTTTTCAATCAGTGATTTTAAATCTGTTGTTACGTCTTTGGCTGACAATCCGAGTAATTCAGGGTTTACGTAATGAGTTGGATTTCCGTGATTTGTAAATTCAGAACTGAGATTGCGCCAGTAAATGTCTGGCACATTGCAAAGGTGACCCATCATGTGTGGTTTGTTTTGTAAGTATTCGCGCAGAGTTTGATTTTGAACCAAAAAGACTGCAGATTCACAAATTGCATCGTGTCCACGTCCACCCCAAGCCTGTGCTTTGGGAAGGTTGAAAAAAATCAAACTCGCAGTGAAAAGTATCTTTAAATTATTCATAGTGTCCTTTGTATTTTGTATAAAAATCTTATTTTTAAGGTCACAGTATAACCACAGTTGTTTTCAAAGCTAAAGCACATAACATGTCTCAACCAACTCTTGAAATAACGAATATAGATTTAATCTATTAAGATCTAAATACATGAAAATAAACAACAATTCTGAAACTTTTAACACCTAACAGTCTAGATTTAAAATTTGCGTAGACAATGGTTTAAAAAAGTATAAACTAAATACATAGTTTAAATTTACTTAAACTACGTCAAAAAAGGACGGATATATGACAAAGTTCAACAGTCAATTCAATAACGATACGGTTCAGTTGATGGCAGGTTACAATAGCGTAGCCAATGGTTCCACAGGTTCACACGAGGCACGTCAAAACCCGATGCTTTCTGCGAATTTGTCGCCTGCTGTTGGTTTTCCCCTTTCTTACGAAGTTCTGACTTTTTCAGAAGGAGACACTCTATATAGAGAAGGTGAAAAACCTAAAGGAATCTATGTTTTAAAATCTGGATGTGTGAAGATTTTTGTTAATCGAGATGCCGCTCGTGGCCGTACAACTTCTCCTGAATACGTGACAAAGCTTGTTTCTCCAGAAGAAGTTTTTGGTTACAAAGCGGTTGTGACGGATACAGAAACAAAATCGTTTGCAAAAGCCGTGAAGACTTCTACGGTTTGGTTATATTCTTTTGATTCAATGAAACAAATGATGTCACAAGTAAATCCTATGATTCAACAGATCATGCAACAATCAGTTTCCGATCTGCAAAATTACGAAAAAATGAGCCAATTTCATTATCTGGCATCAGTGCAAGAGCGCATTGCTTATCAAATTGTGACATTAGCCGATCGATTTGGTGTTCGTACGCCGGAGGGCATATCTTTGAATTTGAAATTAACAAGAAACGAATTTGCACAGCTGGCAAGTACGATTAATGAATCGCTATCTCGTCACTTGACTGAATTTAAAAACGAAGGCTTGATCGATATTAATGGTAAAGAAATTATCATTTTAAATCGCGAGGCTTTAGCTGCAAAATCAGGACAAATCTCTATTTAGTTTTAAACCGATAGGTTTTTTAAAATCTTGCTACCCCGATAAATTCGGGGTTCCTCGTCAGTCTGGCCTTGTGACCAAGGCATTTTCCGAACTCGTTATTTCACCTGAGTGGCAACCGGAACAAGCCCTTCAAGGGCTTGAAGGTTACTCACACGTTTGGATTGTCTTTGTGTTTCATCTGAATAAAACATCTCGTTATCACGCCAAAGTTCATCCACCGCGAATGAACGGAGAGTCGATCGGAGTGTTTGCGACACGTTCTCCACATCGCCCAAATCCGATTGGATTATCTCTCGTGGAAATTGTTGAAATTCAAAAAGACAAGATTATTTTCTCTGGTGCAGACTTGGTCGATGGCACTCCCGTTTTGGATATAAAGCCGTACTTACCTCAGTTTGAAAATCAACCGCAAGCTAAAGGCGGCTGGGCAGTTGCAACTCATCCCATTGAAATTAAAGTCGATTTCACACCCCAATCCGATCAACAGCTGGAGCAGTGGATTCAAAAAACAGGACGCAGTGAGCTTAAAGAAGTAATCATCCAAACGTTAAAACAAGACCCGCGTCCGGTGATTTATAAAGGCTTTGAGTCTGGGGAATCGCCATATCGAAATAAACATGCTTTTAGGCTTTATGACGGGGATATTCATTTTGAATTTTTAACGCCAGAGCATGCGCGTGTGATTGATATCAAATTTGAGATCTGATATCGTTTTTTCATGCAAACACAAAACAATCATCCAAATCATAGTACTCTTCGCAAAGTTCCAACATTAAGCCTTGGTAGTTACACGAAAGGTTCAGAATCTGATAAGGCGCGTTTTGTTGAACAGCTTTATTCAGGCATGAAAGATTATGGCTTTATCGTTCTCAAAGACCATGATGTTTCTGCGGATGTGTTGAAACAAGCCTACCAGATTTTAGAAAAACTTTATCAATTACCTGTCGAAAAAAAACGATCATATATTTCTGAACTCGGAGGCGGTCAGCGTGGATATACTCCATTCGGAAAAGAACATGCCAAAGGATCTCCGGTTATGGATTTAAAAGAATTCTGGCATGTGGGTCGAGAAGTTCCCGCAAATCATGCGTTTGCAAAATACTATCCGCAAAATATTTGGCCGGATGATACAATTCCAGAATTCAGACCTCTTTTTGAAAAATTATTTGCACAATTGGAACAGGCCGGAATTCAAATGATGGAAGCTCTGACATATCCATTGCAAGTTGAAAAAAACTTTTTCAAAGGCATGGTTCAAGAAGGAAATTCGATTTTAAGACTTCTTCATTATCCTCCAATTCCTGAAGGCACAGATCCTCGTTGTATTCGCGCAGCGGCTCATGAGGATATTAATTTCATTACCATTTTACCTGCAGCGACTCAATCAGGTTTACAGTTGAAAGATCGTGATGGTCAGTGGTTGGATATCGAATCTGATTTCGGAACTCTGATCGTTGATGCGGGTGATATGTTGGCTCGAATTACAAACGACGTTATTCCCTCAACAACACACAGAGTGATTAATCCACAAGACGGAACAAATAAATCGCGGTACTCGATGCCGTTCTTTATGCATCCTCATCCTGAGTCTTTATTGTCTTGTTTGCCCTCATGCAAAGGTACTGGCGCAAAGTATGCTGATATCACAGCACACGAGTTTTTGATGCAACGTTTGCGTGAAATAGGACTCGTGAAGTAGTTGAAAGAGATCAACTGAAATGCGGAAAGATTTTTTAATTGGTATTATTGCAACGGTCTTAGCGATGGGTCTGTATTATTATTTTGATCACTCAGGATCAGTGCCCGTCAAAAATGAAGATGAACAAACTGAGCAGTCATTGGAGAAAATCCAGGAAAATTCTGCGGCTGAGTCGATGGTGGGTTCAAGTGATGGCACGGTCGCAAAACCTATGGGTGTGTCGCCGGGTGAGCCTGCAAAGCCAGAGGAAAATCAAGTTGTACATAAACAATTCTCGGAACATTTAAAGACTATTGGAACCTGCTTAGAAATTAAAAATTCTGTGGATAGTGAAAAAGTTGATCCTACTTACGATAATTTGGTGGTCAGCCTTAGACCAGCCTTAGGTGAAGTTGTTGTTCAAATGGATGATTGGACACAAAGAGACCTAAAAAATGCGCAAGGGGAGCGTAAGCGCTTGCGGACAGAAGTGAATTATCAAGACGGGGGAATCTCATCACCCACAAAACGTGTTCAGCTCTATAAATTGAACGAGCAAGGTATGCCGGAATTGCAAACAATTGATCCTGAGCAATCCGTAAATCCATCGGAAGCTTTTATGGAGTCATTGATTGGTTCGGATTTTCAAACATCGTTGGAAGAAAAAGGTGGTCGTTCTTATTATCAAGAGGGTGAAGAGCTTGTCATGATTGAACGCAATGGAAAATTGGAATCGATTTCTTTAACTAAAGGTGGAAAAACTGTTAGTTGCTCGGGTTTGGATTCGACCAGCTCAAGCTGTCAGTGTCTGTAGATATTTACTGAAGTACTAATTCGGTCATGACGGGATAATGATCAGAAGATTTAAACTGGTCGAGGACTTTAGTTTTTAATGAACGAAATCCGCGAATTAAAATATGATCCAGTTTCAAAGTACGAGAGTCGCTGTGCGGAATCAGCGGATCAAGCCCTTGGCTGATCGCTTGATTAAATAAATACGATCGTCGACCGGCACTCCATGTATTAAAGTCCCCTGACCAAATAATTGGTGCATCAGTTTGTGAAATCATTTCGATCAGCTGATCAATTTGGTCTTCGAAGTCAGTTCCTAGATTAAAATTCAAAGCGTGTGTATTGATCAACATCACTTTTTTATTTTGAAAAATGATGTAGCTGACAGCGCTGACTTTGGGAGTGAATGAAATTGGTTCCACACCTGAAGAGGTTAATGTGCGTGGCGTGATCTGAGGAAAACGACTGCCTGTCATCACACCAGTGGCTTGGTTTCCTGAACAAAAACTTTTATGAAAGCTCCAGTCGAATGGCATATGTGACGCAAATGCATTTTGCCAACCCGATGAGTGCATGGCTTCTTGAATAAAAACAAGATCCGAGGATTGTGATAATTTCTTAAGATCAATAAAAAATTGGGTATCTCCCAGCTTGTGTGCATTCCAAGATAAAACCGTCAGAGACGATTTCTCTGATGATTTTTCTAAAGGAAGAATACCCTGATTGAAACTGAGCTGATTACGATTTGCTGAACATAAATAAGAAATATCTTGCGGACGTTCAGCGACAGCAACAGATTGTGCCATCGCCGAAATCACAAGAACCGCTAGAGTTAAAATCGACACAGGATATTTCATCTTTTGAAATTAAACGATAACGACGTGAGTGATAATTAATGCAGTCAGTACCAACATCAATGATATATTTAAACTATTCATACAACCTCCCATTAGGTAACGAATATATATCTGAACTTGAACAGATTCGCGACTGTTAGAATTCTGACAGGCAAATTGTTCATTTTGTGACAGTTTTGGTTCAATTGAATCGTTTTGAGATACAGATCTTCAGCTAGTTTGTGAATTTGAGATGCTGAAAAAGGTCATTTACGGCCACCTGTAGGCTTAATTCTGCGGATTAATAAACCGATATAAAGTCGCAATATTTTATTTTTATATGGAGTGCGTTCAGTGGATTTTGAAACAGAACTGAAATTAAGTTTTCTGGAAGAAGCCGAGCAATCGATTTCTGAAGTCGAAAATTGTTTTCTTATTTTAGAAACAGAACCTCAGAATTTAGAAAATCTGAATAAAATTTTTAGATTAGCTCATAATCTAAAAGGTTCATCCAAAGCTGTCGGATTTGACGAATTTGGTGCATTTACACACGAATTTGAAACGTTTATTTTAAAAGTTAAAAATGGACAACTGGATTGTACTCCGCAGGTTGTAAATATCTTATTACAGTCGAACGATCATGTTTCTAAAATGATTCAAGGTTTAAAAGGTGACTTGGCAGCGACATTTAACTCAGTCGATTTATTGAATCAAATGCGAAATTACACGCCAGGAGAAACAAAAGAACAACCTGCACCTATTGTTGAAGCCCCAAAGGCTTCATCGGAACCCTCAATCGATGAAATTTTAGCTCAAGAAGCAGCATTAGCAAATCAACCCAAAATAGTTGCAAAAGCTCCATCAGCTGCTGCTAAACCCACGATCGCGGTGTCAGCAGACGAAAGTATTCGTGTGGCTTTATCTAAAGTCGAAGCCTTGCTAAATTCTGTTGGTGAAATGGTCATTTTACAGTCCGTATTGAAAGAGCAAGTTCTTACGACGCAAAACGATCAATTAATTGCAACGGTATTGCAATTATCAAAAATCTCAAAAGAGATTCAGGAATCATCAATGAGTCTTCGTATGACGCCTGTCAAGCCGACCTTTCAAAAAATGCAAAGAATTGTACGAGACACTTCACTGGCTTTAAATAAAGAAGTGACATTAACTTTAGTCGGTGAAGAAACCGAGCTGGATAAGACTGTTTTAGAAAAAATAAATGATCCTTTGGTTCATCTGATCAGAAATTCTGTGGACCATGGTATTGAAAAAGCTGACGTTCGATCTGCACAAGGTAAATCTGAAAAAGGGAACGTGACCTTGTCCGCTTATCATCAATCAGGCAAGCTCGTGATTGAAGTCAGTGATGATGGTGGTGGTTTAAATCCAGAAAAACTTCGTCAAATAGCAATTCAGAAAAAAATTATTAGTGAATCACAAAAATTATCAGATGATGAATGCCGAAATCTGATCTTTGCCCCTGGGTTTTCAACAAAAGAAGCAGTCACAGATGTTTCAGGGCGTGGTGTTGGAATGGATGTTGTAAAAACGAACATCACAGAACTGAACGGCGAAGTTCAGATTATTTCTGAACTCGGAAAAGGCACGACATTTCGTATTATTTTACCTCTGACCTTGGCTATTATAGATAGCTTAATTATTTTGTCAGGAGGACAAAAGTTTGCTGTGCCTTTAGTTCATGTGCATGAAACTTTAAGGCCGCATATAAATCAAATCCAAACGAACAAAAACTTAGGTGAAACGCTACTCCTGCGTGGTGAAAATTTACCAGTCTATCGAGTTGGTGATTTTTTTGGTTTAAAAACATCTCCACAAACAACTGATTTGATTGCGCTGGTTATTCGTTCAAGCAAGAAACCATTTTGTCTGATGGTGGATGATATTTTAATTCAGAATGAAATTGTCACGAAACCCTTAGGTTTAGAACTGCAAAATCTAAAAGGCGTCAGTGGCAGTACAATTTTAGCTGATGGTAAACCAGCTCTTATTCTAGAGCCTCAAGATTTAATTTTAAGAAAAAGAACTGAACTCCGCTTAGAAAATAAAATAGAAATGCAAAAGGTGGCCTCATGAGTGAAACAAACTCGATAGAAACGAGTAAGTATATATGTTTTAATTTAGGCGTCGAAAAATACGCCATTCCTTTACTAACTGTTAAAGAAGTCATACGTGTGCCAGAGCTTACTCCAATCCCGCAAACAGCGCCTCATTTTTTAGGTATTATGAATTTGCGCGGCCAAGTGATTTCTGTCATGGATTTGAGGAAAAAATTAACAATTAAAGAGTCAAACTCGCAAGAAACGACAGTGATGATATTGAATTTCGGTAAAAATCAACTCGGAGTTATGGTGGACTGTGTGAACTATGTTGTCTCAATTACAGAGGCTGATATTTCTGAGAAACCAACAGTCTCTTCGACACAAAATACGGACTATATCACAGGAGTTTATCGCAAAGACAATGAGTTAATACTCATTTTAGATATCGCCAAAGCATTGTCTGTTGAAGAACTTCGTCAAATTGGTATGGCGTCTTAAATTAAATTTTGAATTAAAAATATATAAAATAAACAAAGGAACAAGTATGTGGAATAAAATAAAACAAACCTCACTCGCTTTCAAAATCACGGGATTATCATTTTCCGTGCTTTTTTTAATAGGAGCACTTTCTTTTTATAGTATCAATAAATTAGCTGGTGAATACAAACATCAGGTGAATGATCAATTTGAAACTTATGCTGTAGAACTTGGTGAAAAAATCACCGCTCAATTGTATGAACGCTACGGTGATGTTCAGGCTTTTGCTAAAAACGACGTTATGTATTCGATGAACTGGTCAAAAATTCAAAGTCGTCTGGATGAGTATGTTCCTTTATATGGAATTTATGACCTTATCGTAGTCTTAGACACTCGGGGAAATTTGATCAGCGTAAATAGCAAAGACGTTGCAGGTGTTCCCGTCAATACGAAGGAATTGGAGAAATTTAAGTTTTCTGAAACGCCTTGGTTTAAAGCAGCGTTAGAAGGTCGATTTACAGAAGACAAGAAAAACAATTATACAGGTACATTTATCGAAGATTTCATTGATGATCCTTTAATGAAAACAGCATTTGGTGAAAATCGGTATTCGACAAGTTTTTCTGCTCCAATTAAAGATGCTAAAGGGCAAGTGATCGGTGTTATTTCGAATCGAGCTGGAAAACGATGGTTCGAAGCAGAACTAAGTCAAGCCTACGAAAAATTACATAAAATCGGCTATAACGATTTAGAACTAACTGTGGTGAACAAAGACGGAAAAATGATCTCATTTGTTGATGGAGCAGGCGGCAAAATGAATATTGTCACTGATCCGAAACAAATTCTACAAGAAGAATTCTTTAAAAATCATACACAGGCCTATAATCTATTTTCCACAACGAAAACAGGATCAGCAGAATCTAAATATGTATCAGATGATGACTACGATGTTGTAGGATTTCATCTCATTGATAATTCAAAAGCCATTGCCTCAATGGGTTGGATCGCATTGGTTCATGATAATCTTGGTGATGCTTACAAAAATGCAAATGCGGCTATTCATAGTTTTTATATCGTTATGGCATTAGGTGTTGGACTTTGTTTTGCTTTTGCATTTTTGGCGAGTCGTTCAATTTCAAATAGTTTAGCAGTGTCTAGTCGTACACTTGATGATAATTCAAAAGAAGTCTTGCAAGCTGCAGAAAAAATTGCGGTTTCAGCACAGCAGTTATCCGTGGCTTCGCGAGAACAGGCCGCAGCACTTCAGGAAACGGTCACTGCTGTTGATGAAATTACAGCTACGATTCAGAAAAACTCTGAAGCGACTGAAAGATCTAGAGATGTTTCAAATGATAGCATTAGCGCTTGTGAAAAAGGTAAAAAAACTGTTCAAGAAATGATGTCAGCAATCACTGACATTGAATCTATGAATATGGCAGTTTCTGATCAAATGGCAGATTCAAATCAACAGCTCGTTGAGATGACGAAATTAATTCATGATATTAGTAATAAAACAAAAGTAATCAATGAAATCGTTTTCCAAACTAAACTTTTATCTTTTAATGCATCTGTGGAAGCAGCGCGGGCTGGTGAGTATGGAAAAGGTTTTGCTGTTGTCGCTGAAGAGGTCGGTAATTTGGCGAAAATGTCTGGTGAAGCCTCAAAAGACATCTCAACTTTATTAGACCAATCAGTACAAAAAGTAAATCATATCGTCGCTGATTCAAAAACAAAAGTAGAGCAAATGATTTTCACTTCTAAAAATAAAATTAAAACGGGTATTGATACAGCTGCCCGCTGTAATGAAGAATTAGAAACTATTTTGCACAACGTCCAAGAAGTTGACTCGATGATTACAGAGATTTCGACAGCAACGCGTGAGCAATCAACAGGTATCCGCGAAATTTCAAGTGCCTTTGCGCAAATGGAGCAAGTGACTCAACAAAATGCAACAGCAGCACAAGCGTCTGCTTCGGCCGGAGAGCAACTGAAAGCTCAGTCAGATGGCTTACAATTGATTGTCGCCGATTTAAATCAAATTGTGTTCGGTAGCGATGGTCCAACAGAGACTTCGTCGAACAGACCTTCTCTGAAAAAAATGACTAATATTGTTCCATTTATTAAAAAATCGAGCCCCGCTCCAATGGCTCAGACATCAGTTGCAAAAGCTGCGAAAAAAGTTTCAGGTGGTGGATTTACGCCTTCATCAGATGATCCTGGGTTTGATGAATAGAATTCATTATAGATTGAAATCTTAGGATATAAAAATGAAATTTAATAACTCAGGCGCCGCAGTATCTGCGGTTGCCGTAGAAAAAGTCAGTAAAATTGTGTCGGAACTGTCGGGAATTCAACTTGGGCCGAAGCAATTGTCAATGGTTGAAAATCGACTACAAAATCGAATGCTGACGTTACAAATTTCTGACCCAAATGAATATATGGAATACCTCAAGCAAAATTTCGACGAAGAGTCGATTGCTTTAGTTTCCTTGATGACAACACACTATACTTATTTTTTTCGTGAGTTTAATCATTTTGAATTTTTATTAAACAAGACGTTGCTTCTGCATATTGAAGCTGCACGAAAACGTCCTGATAAAACGATTCATATCTGGTCTGCGGCTTGTAGTTCTGGAGAAGAAGGTTATTCGTTAGCTTTGTTTTATACATTTCATTTGGCGGAAATGGCTCCTGATCTTAAATTTAAAATCTACGGCACTGATATCGATCCAGAATCAGTTCATAAAGCTCAAAATGCAGTTTACAAAAATGAAGAACTGACTCAATCGCCTGTGATGTACATCCAAAATCAGTTTGTAAAAGGACAAGGCAGTGCAGAGGGCTATTCAAAAGTTAAAAAACATATTAAAGAAAATTGTGAGTTTTCTGTCTATAATATATTTGAATGTCATAAGTATAAAACTGAGATTCAATTTG
>JBPOIE010000066.1:0-11893 GCA_052034855.1 Bdellovibrionota bacterium
TTTATATTTGCGTCTTTGTTGATCGGAGAAACGCTTGTCGGTTTACAAATCGTTGGAGCGATTTTGATTTTGGTGAGTTCAGCTCTTTCGGTCTATGTGGATCGACCACAGCACTGAGGCTGCCAAAATAGAGGCTCCTGTCAGGCCCGTCACCCATTCAGGAATATGTAAAAAGGGATCTAGTAGCATTAAAAAGGCCAAAGCTCCTAACGCATAAAAAGCGCCGTGTTCCAAAAACTGGAACTGTTCCAGAGTGTTTTTCTCGACAAAGTAAATCGTCAAACTCCGTACAAAAAAGGCTCCAATACCAAGACCGATCATAATTTGGATCAAACTATTTGTTAAAGCAAACGCGCCGATAACACCATCAAAAGAAAAAGAAGCATCAAGGACTTCAAGATATAAAAATAAACCTAATCCCCCCGACGCAGTGACCACATTCGCATCACCAACAACATCCATTTCTTCAAGCCAATCCGCCAAACTATGAACAAGTAAAAATGTAACCACACCCCAAAGACCAGAGACCAAATAAGTTTTAACATCATCGCCAGACAGCATTTGCGACAGAATCAATAAAGAGACTAAACCTAAAACGATTTCGACTCCTTTAAACTCTGACATTTTTTTCATTGGCTTTTCAATCATGTGAATCCAATGTAGTTCTTTTTCTTCATTAATAAAAAAATGAATGAAGACCATCAGTAGAAACATTCCACCAAAACTAGCTACAGATAAATGTGCAGATGTCATAATTTCTGCGTATTTCACAGGATCCGAAAACGAAAGCAGCAAAGCAGCAAATGGATTAATATGAGCAATCAGAGCTACAATAATCAGAGGAAATATCAGACGCATTCCAAAAACAGCTATGATCATTCCCCATGTTAAAAACCGGTGGCGCCAGAGCGGTGTCATTTTTTTAATAACTGTGGCATTCACAACGGCATTATCAAATGAGAGTGAAATTTCGAGGACGGCTAACAGCAACGCCGTGAATCCTGCTTTCAATGTGAGTGAAACTGATTGCGTTTGAAACCAGACGATCGACATCGCAAGGATTAATCCAAAAAATAAAATCAATAATGAACCTTTGAAATATTTTAAAATCATTTTCGAGCTCCGTTTCATGCAAACGTTGTTTATAGTCGAGTTTCACATCCTGTGAACGTTGTTCACAGTCGAGTTTCACATGCCTTGAAACCTTTTTCACTTATATCGTCGATTTTTTTGACAGAAAAAACAACACTAAAGTACAGCCAGCCCTAGGTCGATGAGTGGTCTGAAAACTTTAACAAACGGAGTGTTTATGAAGTTGAAAAATGCATCAAATCAAATGTTACAAATTGCAGTTACGACAGGAGTCATTGCTGCGTTGTTTTCTTGCCAACGAATGCAGTTTGCACCCGTCAGCGAGGATATTCAAACTTCTTTAGCCATTCCAGTTGATCCAGTGACTCCACCACCGGTTGTACCACCTGTGGTTCCACCAGTTGTTGTTCCGAAGCCCTTACCGGTTTTATCGAATGGAGCTTGTGCAGACGATTCATCAACAACATTAACTTCGTGCCAAAAATGTAATGTGCCTTTGAATCCGCCATTGCCACCGCAATTTTCGCAAAAAGGACAATCTCTGATTGATGTGATGGCGATCGGTTGTTCAATACCGAACAAAAGTGCACCGAAAAACTATGTTCCACCAACAAAGGCACAATTAATTTCAAGATTAAATCGCTTATCACCTGTATTTTACCCAGATTCTTCAATGACTGCATTTCAAGTCAGTACGATTGAAGGACTTAAAGTAAATCCAGCATTACAACAAAAAATGTTTGGTGGATTATGGTACCAACCACCTTTTTCGGATGCTTTTGAAACTTATTTCGGTCTTGAAGTCAAAGAAGCGGTTTATCAACTTTGTTATCAAAGTACAGAATCTACTTTTACACCCATCAACACAAGTCTTTTACAATCTAAAGCAATGCTTGATTGTTTTTACAATCAAGGCTTTGGCTGTCAAGAAAGCCCTGCTTATGTTGCAGGGAATGTCTACAGAAATCAGTTACGTTCTGGTATGATTGAATCAATTCAAAATCCTTACGTTTCACCAAAACCGACTCCTTCAAAAACATGTTCATGGGAAAAATTTGATGGCTTGTATGAATTAGGTGGCGCAGAACAAATCGGAAAATGGCTTGTATCAAGTCAGAAGATTTCAATGGAAGTTAAAGGCGTTGGTGGACGATGCTCTTTAGTGAACACTTTACCTGCAGGTTCAGATGTCCCAACTGGTGAAGTTGTAATGTCTGCTTATATTTGTAAATAATTAATTTTTTTAAAAAAGCTGATTAAAGAGGTTCACGACTGTGAGCCTCTTTTTTTTAGCTCTTTAATTTAAAAGTTGATCATGAAGTTTTTGAACGACCGAATTTCCATCATTTTCACTCACGACGAAACAAAAATTATGGCGGCTAGCGCCTAAACAAATCATCCGCACATTAATATCTGAAATGCATGAAAATATTTTCTGAGCTAAACCAGACGTATGATTGATATTATTTCCGATAATAGAAACCAATGACAAATCCTGTTCAACATGAACATCACAAAATTTTGAAAGATCTGAAAACAATTCAGTCTGAGTCAGTACATCATTATCAACAGTCACACTGACTGAAATTTCAGACGTTGTGATCGCATCAATACTGACTTTGTATTTATTAAATATTTCAAATAAACGAAATAAGAAACCATGTGTCTGTAACATTTCCGGAGTACTTAATGTCACAAGAGCTTGTTTTTTACGGATCGCAATGGCTCTGAACAAGGGATAGTCTTTAACTTCTTTTTTAACCCAAGTGCCCGTGGCTTTGGATTCAAAGCTCGAGCCCACAAAAACGGGAATGTTTTTTCTCATCGCGGGCAGTAAAGTTGCTGGATGCAGCACTTTTGCACCAAATGTCGCAAGTTCTGAGGCTTCGCTAAATGAAATTTCAGAAATTGGTTTTGCTTTTGAAGTGATGCGTGGATCCGTTGTGGCAATGCCCGCGACATCCGTCCAAATTTCAAGAGTATCTGCGCCAATGCCTTCAGCCAGAATTGCCGCTGTGTAATCACTGCCACCACGACCGAGTGTGGTCACAGCGTTATCCATAGTTTGACCAATAAAACCTTGAGTTACATAAATTTTATTCTTAAAATTTTCAGAGGGTAATTGTTTCTGACAAAGTCTGATAATTTCCTCAGTCAGTGGTTTTGCCTTTCCAAATTGGTCGTCCGTTTTTAAAACATCACGGACATCTAAAAATACAGCTGAGTGAGAGTCTTTTTTTTCAGTCAATACATTATTCAACGCCTGAACAAACAATACAGATGACATGCGTTCACCGAAGCTCATCATTTTATCCATGGCTTTCAGTGAACAGTCCTCAAGCAAATGAATTCCTTGGGCTAAGGATTTCATATCAGAAAATAAAACATTCAGTTGTTTCATTAAATCTGCTGTCAGATTTAATTCCATAGCAATTGATTGATGGCGCTGCGTGATTTTTTGAATCAAGGCTTCACATTCAATCCATGAACTTTTATGTGCGAGTTTGGCCAAAGCAATCAAATCATTCGTCGTTCCCGATGTTGCCGACACAACAACCAAACACGATTTTTGCTGTAAAACAACCTGGCTGCTGCGTAGCATACATTGGCTGTCCGCCATCGAAGTTCCACCGAATTTTGAAACGACTTTTAACATGTTCTCATTCTCCATCATCACAATTACTTTAAAAGCGGTGCTAAAAATTTTGCAGTTTCACTGATTTTGAGACTCTTTTTGACGACCTCTTCGGGTGTTCCTTGAGCCACAATATCACCGCCATAAATTCCACCATCGGGTCCTAAGTCAATCACATGATCTGCTGTTTTGACAACTTCCATGTTATGTTCAATGACTAAAACTGTATTTCCTTGGTTGGCTAATTCTTGAATCAATTCGACTAATTTTCGGACATCATCAAAATGTAAACCGGTTGTGGGCTCGTCTAAAATATAAAGTGTTTTACCGGTGCCACGTTTTGATAATTCTTTAGATAGTTTCACTCGCTGCGCTTCTCCGCCCGAAAGCGTCGTCGAAGATTGACCTAACGTCATATAATCCAAACCAACTTTATGTAGCGTTTCTAGCTTTCGATGAATGTGCGAATGGTTTTTAAAAAATTCTAACGCCTCTTCGACATTCATTGCTAAAACTTCAGCGATATTTTTATCTTTAAATTTAATTTGCAAAGTTTCTCGGTTGTAGCGTTTCCCTTGGCAGGTGTCGCAAAGAACAAACACGTCCGATAAAAAATGCATTTCCATTTTGATTTGACCGTGTCCCATACACGTTTCACAGCGCCCGCCTTTAACATTAAAACTAAAGCGCCCTGGTTCAAACCCACGCAGCTTTGCATCCGGTAAAGTCGCATACAGATCTCGGATCAATGGCAAAAGCCCCACATAGGTTGCAGGAGTTGAGCGCGGAGTACGTCCAATCGGACGTTGATTGATATCGATCACTTTATCGATATGCTGCAAACCCTCAATTTTTTTATAGGGTGAAATTTGCACATGAGCTTTGTAAAATTCTTTGGCTAATATTTTATATAGCGTATCAATAATCAAAGTCGATTTGCCACTGCCAGAAACTCCGGTCACACACGTAAAAGTGCCTAACGGTAATTTCAAATTCACATTTTTAAGATTATTTCCAGTTGCGCCCGTGAGCTCTATAAATTGACCGTTTCCCTTTCGCCGAACAGCAGGAATCGGAATACGCCTTGTCCCTAATAAATACTGACCCGTCATTGATTTCGGATTATTCATCAATTCTTCAGGAGTCCCTTCGGCCATCAGTTCGCCGCCCAACATTCCCGCGCGCGGGCCTAGGTCTACAACATAATCTGCAAAACGAATCGTGTCTTCGTCATGCTCGACGAGAATTATTGTATTTCCACGTTCTTTCAGTTCTTTGATAATTTCCAAAAGCCTGTGGTGATCTCTGGGATGCAAACCAATACTTGGTTCATCCATCACATACATACAACCAATCAACGCGGAACCCACTTGTGTCGCCAAACGAATACGCTGAGCCTCGCCGCCAGATAAAGTTCTGGCCGGTCGAGAGAGCGATAAGTAAGAACAGCCCACACGGTCCAAAAAATTTAAACGATTAATAATTTGAGTTGTTATTTTATCAGCGATGAATTTATTTTTTTCAGACCATTTTATTTTCTCTAAGAACATTTTTAATTCAAGAACTGAAATTTCTGACAAATAAGCAATATTTTTTTCAGAGATCACAACATTCAAAGATTCAGCCCGAAGACGTGTGCCTTTACAATCTGGGCACGATGAAATAATCATTTCCTCTTCTTCATCGTCGTCTTCAGAGGCTTTTTTACCTTTGTACGTGTATTTCACTTGATCCAGTTTTTTTCCGCCCACTTCAGAATCAGAAAACTGTTCTTCTTCGACCAGATCTAAAGTTCCAAGACCATGACACGTGACACATGCACCACGAGGATTATTAAAACTAAACAGTCGCGGTTCCATTTCCGGAAAACTGTAACCACATTCTGGGCAGGCTGAATGGATCGAATAATTGGTGCGCGTAGATTCCCCGTTTTTACCAATGGTCTCGATCACTAAGCGACCTGCGGCCAAGGACAATGCCGTATTCACGCTTTCAGAAAGTCTGTGATTGATACCGTCTTTCAGAACGAGCTGATCGACAACAAGATCAATATCATGCTCTTTGGTTTTTGCTAATTTTTGCGCGGTCTCAAGGTCTTTGAAAACGCCGTCGATTTTTGCTTTAGCGAAACCTTTTTTGGCCCACTTTTGAAATTCAGCTAAGAATTCGCCCTTTTTACCTTGAGCCATCGGCGCTAAAATATAAAATTTTGTTCCTGCAGATTTTTTTAAAATATCATTGATAATTTGCTGCGGAGTCTGTGAAGACACAGGCACGTGATGCGTCGGACACAAAGGAGTTCCGACCTTGGCATAGAGTAACCTTAAATAATCATACACTTCAGTGATCGTTCCGACGGTGGAACGAGGATTTAAGCCCACTGTTTTTTGATCGATCGCGATCGCAGGACTGAGACCCGTCACAGAATCCACATCTGGTTTTTTAAGTTGCTCTAAAAAGTTTCGCGCATAAGCAGATAAACTTTCAACATAACGGCGCTGGCCTTCCGCGTACACAGTATCAAAAGCCAAAGATGATTTTCCAGATCCAGACAAACCTGTAAACACAGTGATTTGATTTCTGGGAATTGTGATCGAGATGTTTTTTAAATTGTGTTCTCTGGCGCCTTTAATAATGATGCCATCCGAAAATTTTTCACTCATTTGATTTACCATTTTTAGAGTGTTGACTGGATTTGTTTTTTTGACAATCAGGGCATACGCCGTAGAGCTCTAATATGTGATTTGTCAGTTGAAAACCAAAATGACTGGCGACTTGGATTTGTAATTTTTCAATTTGATCATTTTCAAACTCACAAATTTTACCACACGAAGTACACGTTAGATGATCATGATGCTCTTTCGGAGTCAGTTCGTACCTTGAAGCTTGTCCGCCCATACGCACTTCAGTCACCAGATCATTATCAGCCAAGGCTCGTAAAAATCTGTAGACTGTTGCAAACCCAATACTTTGATCTTTTTCCGATATTTTTTCAAAAAGCTCTTGAGCTGTGACGTGACGTTGACCTGATTTACTTTCAGCATCACTGAGGCAGTCCAATATCAAAAGTCTTTGATCTGTAACTTTTAAATTCATCGAACGAATCATTTTTTTGAAATCATCTAATTTGTAACGCTCTTGAAAAACGATCGTTTCACCATCAGAGTGCTGAGGTAAAACAGGACTAAATTGAGAGTCATTTCCATTCAATAATTTCATGGGTCCTCCGAAGCTCAGAAGACTACATGATCTTTGTGAGGTTGAGAACTGAAATGAGAATCATTATCATTATTATTTAAATTAAAGATTATCGAAGTTGCTCGATATTTCAGCAATTGCATTGTGAGAGTGCAGACTTTCTTGATGCTCAGTCGTGATTTTAAAACCTTCAATTTCGGAGACTGCCTGAAGAGCCTTCGCAACAAGACGAACAGCATCTTCACAAAACATGGGGTTCTCACCATTCAGCCTTGCGAATTCCATTTCATCGCTTTTCTTCACTGCCGTTTGAACAGGTGTTTTCAAAGTGGCCTCGACGAGCTTGATGAACTTCAGTAAAGTCCCATCAAGTGACTCTGTAAATCGTGAATTTTGAATTTGAACTGTCATCAAACTTCGCTGTGCATGCGGCGTCGCTGGAAACTGTGTGCCTTCGGCGAGCCACTCTTGAATCGTCAGTGCATCGTACTTTTGATTTAAGAATTCCTTAGATAATTTAACAGATTGCGGGCAAGTGCTCGAGTAAAGTATTTGAAACTGAATTTGCAATTTAAATTGATCCGTCTTTGAATGAGAGTCAAATACGGAACGAACTACAACCGGATAACTGCGTGAACCTGACAAGTCAGATTTAAGAGCTTTTGTAATGACGGGAAGCTGAAAATGCAGTTCCGCTGAAGACTTCGTCGACAGACCACCCTGCGAGGCCATTGATTTTTGTAGAAAATCACGAAGCAATGAAGATGATAAACTTTGATTTAAAATATGGTCCATTTGCAATTGAAACAAACGCGACATATGTATTCCGCGGTGACCTTCCAATAAATTGACACCTACTTTAAGAAGCATTGGCACAATCATGTGATCAGCGTCCAAACCAATACGAATAAAGGTTTCGATGTGACTCATCCCAACAAGACCCAAAGGTATAAACTCTAAACTTTTTTCTGATTGAGCATCAGATTTGATCAACGACATGCTTTCTGATAACACAAAGAGACTCAAAATGTAAGGACTATCGTCGAGACAATCCCTCTATAAATTGTGAAAATAAATATTAAAATGGTAAATTAGGAGTGATGGCTGAAGGTACCGAAAAGACATTGTTTTTCATAAAAAGTCCAATTGCAAATATTACTGCAATTGAGCTGTTCTTAAAAAAACGTGGTTTCAATGTTGTTAGCGAAAGTGATTTGAAAATCGCCATATTAGAAATTATGAAAACCTCACCAGATTATATCCTGATTGCATGGGATCATCCCAGTGATCGCATCACGAATTTGCCGAAATTAATTTTACAATCAGTCATGACAACGATCATTGCCTATTGTTCGTCGAATGATAAATTGCAAGTCCGAAAACTGCAAGGCAGCGGACAACCTCTTAAGCTATTTCCTCCGCTTTCTGGCCCAGCCATCCAGCGGCTGATTTCAAGACTCGAAAAAGATAAAGAAAATTCGAACGCTTCGACAGACTCTGTAAATAAAAAAAATGAATCGCAAAAAAATGCACCCACTTCAAATATGATTCAAGTTAAATCAGGTTTTAAAAGTGAAGACCTAGACAACTTCATGAAAGATCTCCCAGATAACTCCGACACACAGATGCAAAAACTATCAGAAGTCTATTTGGACAAAGGAAAGCGAGCTGCAGATTTAAGAAACTTTCAAAAAGGACATAAAAACAAATCCCTCTTCATTAACCCCCAAGATTCAGTATTACCTTCCATTGAAAGCAACAATTTTCAAACTTTGTCCGAACATCAAAAAAGGAGTCATTTTCAAACTTCGTCTGAACCGCAAATGGGAAGCGCTCAGTTCGAACAACTCGAGGAAAACGGAGTATCACTCTCTCGTTTCCAATCAAAAAGCTCGACGACAAATTCTTCGTTCCCCACCCCACCTCAATTAACTGAACGGTCTAAAACTCAACTGAATCTAAAGTTTGATGAGCAAATCAAAATTCCCATTGAAGAAATGATTGAAACTCTTGTCGACAGTGAGCAAAATGATCAATTCTCGAGATTCAAAAATGAATCTCTTGAAAAGACGAAAAGTGGTTTTTGCATTGTCGTTGAACATACGTTGTGGTCTGGTTATTTGATCGTAGCCTCAGAGGACGGTCTTGATCCCGCAAGCCTTGAAATGCTCTTAACGAATTGGATCACTGAAAATTTAGAATCTGACGCAGACACTTCAACTCAACTTATACTCAACTGTTTTGATATCAAATTGTATGATGTCCCTTTTGAAAAATTTTCGGCGGAACTCGCCGACTATACTCAATCAATGATGGTGAATAATAAAAAAACAGTACTGAGTTTTTTCGCTTTTGCGCCAGAAATTCTTTCCTTACAACTGCATGAGTTACATGATATGTTTGAAATTACAACTTCTGAAATTCCAATCAGCTTGCCGCTCCCCTTCGATATCAACCTGTATTTGCCTGAGAATCGTAAGTTTTTACTTTACAGCAAGGCAAACACCGTCTTTGCAGCCGTGCAACTAGAAAGAATGCGCGAAAAAAGAGTTGAAAAATTATATACTTCTCTTGAATATGAAAATGCTCTTCAAAAATTTCGTGCCGAAAATCGGATTCGATTTATGGTCGAAAAATTTAAAGTTCAACAAAGAAAGCAATCCTCTTAAATGACAAGTCCACTGATATTAGCAAGCTCATCGAAATACCGAGCAGAACTTCTGCAAAAAATAGGAATCCCGTTTATCAGTATGAAACCTACAGTCAACGAGGATGATCTCAAAACCCAAGCACTTGCAGAAAAAAAATCTCCTTTAGAGCTTGCGGAATTTTTATCCCGAAAAAAAACAGAATCTGTTTTTGAACGAAATAATACAGTGATCGGCGGAGACCAGTTGGTTTGCTTCAATGGTGAAGTTCGAGGAAAACCTCACACAACAGAAAATGCGATCAAACAATTGACAGAAATGAATGGAAAAACACATCAACTGATCACAGCTGTGACAGTGATGACACCTTCGGAAATTTTCCACATCAATCACATCACTGAATTGACAATGAAAAATTTGACGATAAATGAATTAAATAACTATGTTCAAATTGACTCACCATTGGACTGTGCCGGTAGCTACAAAATTGAAAAATCGGGACTTTGTCTTTTTCAAAAAATTCAAACGGACGATTTTTCAGCGATCCAAGGCTTACCACTGATTTGGCTTTCAAACATTCTGAAAGGATGCGGCTATGAACTCTTTAAAAACTGATCTGATTACGATGGCCTTAAATTCTCGACAATTTTCACATTCGCCCTATTCAGAAAAAAAAATCGGTGCAGCAATTCAACTTTCAAATGGCAAAGTTTACTCAGGCTGCAATATCGAAAATGCATCATATGGTGGTACCGTTTGTGCCGAACGCGTCGCTATTTGGAAAGCCTACAGTGAAAACTTAAAACCAGTCTCAATCACTCATGTTGTGGTGGCCAGCGACGAAACTTCACCATGGCCTCCTTGTGGCTTCTGCCGTCAAGTTCTGGCCGAGTTTGCTACTGCAGAAACGGAAGTCACTTTAGTCAATACCGCACAAAAAAAAACAACTCTGAAGTTTTCAGAGTTGTTTCCATTTGCTTTTCAGCCTGAACATTTAAGTAAATAGATTTTTATTCTTGGACCTGTAAAAGCTGGCCATTCGTTTCGATTTTAGCCTGCTTTTTATAAGAATCGACCCATTTTTGATATCCATTGAATGATTTTTGCTTTGCAGCTTGCTGAACCTGTTCAGTGACTGCTGCTGGCACGACACCTTTTTTAGATTCTTTAAACTTAATCAAATACTGAGCATCACCTTCACGAATTAAATTTTTTGCATAAGGGTTTTGCTTTGTCAGTTCAACACTCGCTTTGAAAACGGCTGTTGAATTCACTTGCGGAACTGTTTCTGTCGATAAATCGAAAAAACCTGACTCAGACCAATTTAATTTATTTTTTGCTAAGATGGCTTCAACTTCAGATGGGTTTTTTGCGATTTGCTCTTCGATCGATTTAGAAAGACTGACAAGTTTTTCTTCGGCCATTAATTTACGACCAATTTTAACGCTAGCCTGAGCCTCTGTTAATTTTTCGGCCGCTTTTTGATCAGTCACTTTAATAATGTGAAAACCAAAAGCAGATTTGACCAATCCTGAAACTTCGCCTTTCTTCAATTTAAATGCGGCATTTTCAAATTCAGGAACCATTCGTCCTTTAGAGAAAAAACCAAGATCACCGTTTTTTGCTTTTGAACCTGGATCGTCACTATTCGCAGCAGCTAATTTACCGAAGTCAGCCTTTGGTAATTGCTTCAGAAGACCCTCAGCTTTGATTTTCGCTTTCTCTGTAGCTGCAGCATCTTGCGGATCTGCCTTAATCAAAATGTGCGATGCCTTCACTTGCTCTGGGGTTTCAAATTCGGCCGTGTTTTTGGCGTAGTATTCTTGAACTTTTTTCTTAAAATCTGCATTCGCCAATTGAGAAGCTACATCTGCATCGGAAATCGCAGTTGCTGAATTTAAAGAGTCTAAATTAAACTTCACATATTGAATGTTAATCATAGACGACTTTAAGTCTGCTTCAATACGGCTCTCTAAATTGAGCGGCTTATAACCGTCGTCGAAAACATTTCTGACTTTTTGGAGCGAAATCTGCTGACGAAGAGAATTTTCAAATTCCGCCGGTGTTAATTTATTTGCATTCAATAAATTTTTATAAAGATCTGTTTGGAAAATGCCGTCTTTTTTAAAGGCTGGGATTTCAAGGATCGCTGCACGAATTTCGCCGTCAGTTGCATAAAGCATTTCTTTTTTTGCTGCTTGCTCAGCCACTGCATTATTCACCAGTTCATTCATCGCTTCATTTGCAAGCTGTTGTTTTTGGAACATTTTATCAAATTGCCCCCCAAAAAGCTGAGCATAGTAATTTGAGATCCGTGATT
>JBPOIE010000149.1:0-10144 GCA_052034855.1 Bdellovibrionota bacterium
GTACAAGGCTCAAAAAGTCATTGCCCTTGCCACGAGTGCCATGCGAGATGCAAAAAATAGCCGCAGCATCATTGCTGATATTAAAAAAACAACCAAAATACAAGTCGCGACCATCACGGGCCAAACCGAAGCTGAACTGATCAGGCTCTCTATTTTCAAATCACAGATTATTAATTTTAACACGGCTCTTTTGATTGATATTGGCGGCGGCAGCGCTGAGTTCTCAACAATGAAAAATCAAAAAATAATTTCATCACAAAGCTTCCCCCTCGGTGTGGTCAGGCTATTGAACTTAACACAAAAGAAAAACAAATCTGTTGCAGAAATTGCCAAACCCATTTTGAAAAAAATAAAGTTGAAAAATAAAACACAAAACATTCAAATTGCAATTGGCACTGGTGGAAATTTTGACGCATTATCAAAATTAAAACTTCAACTTTTAAAAAAATCACCGAACACAAATTTAACGAAAACCGAAATCGAACAGATTTTAAAAATTTGGAATCAATTGAGCTTATTTGAAAAAGAATCTTTGAACATCCGACGCGATCGAATTGATGTTCTGCCGTTGGCCATCGAGTTAATTTTAGAAACTTTAAAATTATTTCATATCGAAAAAGTAAAAATTCCGCTAACGGGACTCAAAGAGGGCGCAATTTATAGCGTCCTCTCTTAAATTACTCTTCATCAACGACAAGATCATCCTCAGTCAGTATCATTTTTTGCATTGCTTTCGCCATCATTTCTGATTGAACTCCGACGCCCGCAGAATTTATTGATTTTTTAGTGTACCCACCATCAGGATTCATTTTCCATGATTGAGCGTTATCTTTCCAATAACTTTGCAGAATGTCCCAAAGTTTCTCTTTTGCTTGTTTATCATAAACAGGGCAAATCGCTTCGACGCGGGCATGTAGATTTCGATACATCCAGTCTGCAGATCCTATATAGAAATCCCCGTCCATCGGATTTTCCTGTGCGTTTCGAAAATAAAAAATTCGCGAGTGTTCCAAAAATCTTCCCAGAGTCGATTGAACCTGAATATGATCACTTAAGTCTTTAGTTCCTGGCTTGATACAACAGAATCCTCGAACAATCATCTGAATGATCGTTCCTGAATGAGATGCTTCGTAAAGAGCTAGTGAAATATCATTTTCCTCCATATTATTACATTTCATCATGATATGCGATGGACGTTTATTTTTAGCATGCTCTGATTCGCGAGCAATTAAATCTTTAAACTTTTGAAACATGTTGATCGGCGCAATCAACAGATGCTTGTAATCCGATTTCAGTGATTTTCCAGTTAAATAATTAAATAACTCTAAAATCTCATGAGTGATTTTTTCGTCTGCTGTGAGCAGTCCAATATCTGTATAAAAACGCGAGGTTGATACATTATAATTTCCAGTTCCGATGTGCGCATAAGTGCGAACTTTATTGTTTTCACGTCGAACCACAAGACAAGTCTTAGCGTGTGTTTTTAAGCCAACAACACCATACACAACATGGACCCCAGCATTTTCCAACTCTTGAGCCCAGTAGATGTTTCGCTCTTCATCAAACCGCGCTTTCAGCTCAATCAAACAAGCAACTTGTTTTCCCTCGGCCGCTGCTTCAATCAGAGCTTTGATAAACGGACTGTTGTCTCCCGTTCTGTACAAAGTCATTTTGATTGCAAGAACATCCGGATCTCTGGCCGCTTCTGTAATAAATCGCTCAACAGAAGAGGAAAAACTCTCGAACGGATGATGTAATAAAATATCTTGTTTACGAATGTGATCAAAAATGGACAGCTGGTCTGATAAAATTTGAGGAACCACAGGCGACCATGCAGAGAATTTATGTTGCGGCCAAGTCAATTTTTGATTCAAAAGTGAAAAATCAGAAATATCAAAATCCGAAGGCATATCATACAAATCTTCCTGCTTGAGTCCTAATTCTTTGATCAGGAAATTCTTCAACCAAGGATCTGTGCACGGACCCACCTCAAGACGAACAATTTCGGCGAAACGACGTTGCCTGAGCTCTTCTTCAATCATTGCTAACAGATCTTCTGCGTCATCGTCCTCACGGTCAGAGTCTGCATTTCTTGTCACTTTGAACAAAATGGTTCCAGCAACTTTCATTTCGGGAAACAAATCATTCACATGGGCTTGGATCACTTCGATCAAATGGATATAATGATTCGAATCTTCAATTTGAATCCACTGATCAATCAATTTTGGAATCTTGACGCGAGCGAAAATTTTGTCATCATCGCCTGTTTTATTTTGCGTTAAAGAGACTCCCAGTGAAGTCGATAAATTTGAAATAAATGGAAAAGGATGACCAGGGTCTACCGATAGCGGTGTTAAAATAGGAAACACCTGAGAATTAAAATAACTCTGAATGAATTTTTTTTCGTGAGTTTTCAGTTGGCTGAAATGTATGATCTTAAAATCATTCGAGGCGAGTTCAGTCACCATTGATTTCACCAATTGACTTTGTGTTTCTAGCATCTGTGGCATCACTTTAGCGACGAGCGCTAATTGTTTTTTTGGAGTATGACCATCAGAGGACTTTGGACTCAATCCGTAAGCAATCTGCCTCTTGAGCCCCCCAATGCGCTTCATAAAAAATTCGTCTAGATTGGAGCTGGAAATTGCTAAAAACTTCATTCTTTCAAGCAAAGGATTTTTTACATCTGCGGCTTCAAACAAAACTCTTAAATTAAAATTCAGCCATCCTAGCTCGCGATTATTAAAAATTTGAGATGATGATTTAGTAAATTCCTGAACAGGAACTTTCTTTTTTTTTCGTACTTTTTTGACAGGAGTTACTTTTTTAACCCCTGATTGTTTGGCATTCGCTTTTTTTGTCATACATTTCTCGTTTTGATACAATAATACCATTTAATTTTCTATCCACTCAAGTCAAGAACACATCAAGCTATGTTTAAATTGAACCGATAAAGAGGTCATGACTGGATCATTAGCTCGCTATCACGCAAGAAGCCCTCGCTACACTCTGGATACCCAAGACAATCATCTTGTTCGGTATTCAGGTGCCGAAAGATTGACCTGGGAAGAGAAAACTGAACTTAAAAATATTTCTCTAACTGGACTTTCGTTTGTTGCTTCCAGTGATTTATCGCCTCAACTTGGAGAAATTATTAAAATTCAATTTGCAGTGCCGGGTTCAGAAATGATGGCTTGCTATGCTGTTGTGACTCGAATTGAACAAACGACGGATTGCGAAAATGAAATTGCTGTCCATTTTTATAAACTCGATCGCGTGCAAAGAATTAATTTAGTTCAAGGTCTAGCTCAAAAAGTTGTGATTCCAGGCGGAAAATCCACATCTGAGCTTAAAAACAAACACGGATTACAGAATAAATTCTTTGCAGGACTCATTATGGTCTCTGCAATTCTTTTATGGATAACGACAATTAAAATATTTTGGTTTTAATTTGAAGCTGATTTCTGAGACTCCATGACGACAATCAGTTGCTTAAGCATTTCGATTTCTTTTGCAGTTGGCTCGCGCTGTCTGCGCTCTTTGAATAATTCAATTGAAATCTGCAAAGTATCATTTTTATATTCTGCACTCAGATCTTTATGAGCCAAAGTTTTTGAATTCTCAAGCGCAGGCTTCAGCATTGCTTCTGCGTTGGCAACCCCGCGATTATATGCTTCGTACATTTCTACTGTAGTAGTGTGAATCCATGTGACAGAACTGATAACTATAAATCCTGTAAAAAGATGGTTATAGGTTGACGAAAAAATATTAAATGCGTATTTCCCCCGAGTTGTCTTTAAATAAGGGGCTAAAATTTCTTTTGAATTCTCGAGCCCATCCCAAACTACTTTTTCTACAACTTCATAAGGGATTACAGCGCCATCCATATGAGGCATCATGATGGGAGATACGATCCAGCGCAAATAAACTTTTTTAAAAGGAGCTAAAATAATATCTTTTATTCTGGCTTTATTTGTAGTTGATAATTGAACACCACGAGTAAATAAAAAATCCGATAACCCTTTGGTTAAAACAGAATGTTGAACTTGCTTATAAATAATTCGATCTGCGACAGACATATTTTTAATTAATGAATCATTCATCAAAAAAGATAGTTTTTCAATTTGCACAGCCAATTTTTCTAAATTATAAATTTTGGCTTTTGCATCTGCATTCAATGATTGATCTAAAGCATGTAATTCAATCAAAGTTTTTCTAAGTTTACGAGCTTTGTAACGCGTATTCAAGTTTTCGATTAAAGATAAATTTTTGAGATCTGGCTGAGCTAATTCCAAAACACTATTTTTGAATAGAATGTTATTATATTTTGAATTTAAATAATCCAAGGCTTCTGCATAATAGGCCGCTGAAGTTTCCTGAGTTGGTGCGCTTTGTTCTGCAAAAAGATCAAAGCAGCGAAGCTTCATATGTTGAGCTGAAGCTAAGCTACTGAACAAAGATAAGCTCAAAAGTATTTGAAGAATGAGCTTACCCATTGAAAACCTTATCTTCCTGATTTTGTAACTGCATCAATTTGTGCTTGGAAGTTCACAGTTGCAGCAGTTAAGTTATTCACTGTTTCTGAAAGAAGACGCTGAGAATTTTCTGAATTTAATCCCATCACGTTACCAATCACGTCAGGCAATACCGAACCACTTGCAGAACCTGCAGTCACTTTTTTAGATTCGTCAGCAAATTTTCCAATTCCTTTGACAGTTTCTCCCATTTTCACCGACATAGTTTTTAATGTCACTTCGGCGTCTTTAGCCAACTTTGGCGAAATCCAGTGAGCAACAGCCAAACCAACGATTACGATCGTTGTGACATACGAACCGCTCGAAGCACCTCCGACTAAACTATCAATCCACGATTTCGAATTAAGAACTTGGTTACTCATTTTAGAAATTTCATTAACAAGCTCACGCATTTCAGGCGTTAGAGCTCGCTTGTTCGTCAACAGTTGAGCGTTGAATGAACTTAAAACCTGACTGACGTCTTTATTTTCTACTGAAGATCTTTCTTTATAAAAACGTGTTGCTGATGAGAGCACCGCTGTTGCTGCTGAAATTGACAACATAAATCGACGTTTTTCTGCGCTCGTAATGTGAGCTCCAAGAGTCACAGTCGTTGCCAGAGCAAGTCCCGCTTGAATTGCATTTGCCTTTCTCAAAAAATCATCTTGTTCATTGTCATTTCTGATCGCATTCATTGTGTCAATCATATTGATTAATTGGTCGCGTGTAGCAATAAGCTCTGCCTTCTTAATGTCAGAAGCATCAGCTACGAAACTCATAAGCTCTGCATTCGAAGTAATATCTTTTAATGCATTCGTGGCAGTGCCTTTCTTTAATGTATCAGTGGCACTGACTGCAAAAGCCATACTGTTCGTTGCCATTATTGCCGCTAATAATAAAGATGCTTTTTTTGTTTTCATGATAATCCTTTTTTGTATTACGTTTTTTGTTATCGAATTGTAAGTTTGCCAAAAGCAGACCATCCTTAATCGAATATATTGATTTTAAAATCATAAAACCATGCAGAACGACACAATCAGGCGACAGTGTATCAACGTTAGACACTCTAAAAGTAGTCTACTGTGATATATAGTCTTTAGAATGATCTCAGATTTGCAAAGAACTCTATTTATGAAATTATTTCTTTGGAACGTAAGTACACTCTATATAATTTTAAATGCCCTTATGCTTTTGACAGGCTGTGCAGATTCGAATTTTTTAGATCGTTCAAAAATAGAAGGCAGTATTTTGATGGGAAAATCTGTAGATCCTACAGATCCGATTGCTCAGAGGACTGTTCTTATTGCTCAGAATTTCGAATACAAAAAGGAACAAATTCAATACTTTGGACTTTGCAGTGGCGTTATTTTGAATTCAAATACTATTTTAACAGCTGCTCATTGTGCTAACGACTTTAAAACATCAAGGGTCGTTACAACATTAAATGCGCATTCTGATCGAATCCAAAATGATCAGATCTATAAAATAAAACAAGTCGTTATACACGAAAAATACAATCCTACAAAAGTAAAGGATGGGGATCTTAGATACGATATTGCAATATTAAAGCTCGATCGACGAATGACAAATGAGAATTATGATTCGAGTTATTTAATTTCAATTTCTACAAATCAGTATTATGAAAATAAAAATTGGACAATTTTAAAAGCCTTTATCGCTGGATTTGGTAGAAACAGAATTTCAGATTCAACAATGCAACCTACAGATAAAATGAAACTTAGACCTATCAATGGAGTTCTTGAAAAAGCAGAAGTTGAAATAAATTCGAATCAGTATAAAGAAATATCAATTATTTTAGATCAAAATGAAAAAGCCGGCGCCTGCTCTGGCGACTCTGGCGGCCCTTTGTTTGTTTATCGAGATGATAGGCTTTATTTACAGGGACTGGCTGTTGCTGTTTTAAAATCGAATAACAAGCCTGAATCAAATCAAATGAACAAATGCAATAATCAAAGTTATTATTTAAATCTAGATTTTTACAAAAAATGGATTTCAAAGTCTCTTGAATTATTAAAATCAAATATTTAGCTGAACTTGTACTATTGAATATTTGAAACTAGGCTGCTTTTTTAGCAACATGAAATTCAGGAATTTCAATCACAAGTTGGGTATTTGTGGGATGATCAAAATTGAAATAAATACGACCCTGATGTGAATCGACAATACTTTTTGAAAGACTTAATCCAAGTCCTGTGCCTTTACCAACTTCTTTAGTCGTAAAAAAAGGTTGCATTAATTTACTTCGAACATGAACGGGTATACCTTTTCCAGAATCAGTAATCCGAAAAATGTAATTCCCATTCGTCTTCTCGATACTCAAATCAATCCATTTTTCTTCTAGACTCGAAATAGCATCATAGGAATTATTTAAAGCATTTAACAAAACTTGCGATAATTGAGTTAATCGACATTCGATCAAATATCCTTTGACTGATTCAGTATCATGCCTAAAAATGACACCATGATTTTTAAATCGAGCCTCGCAAAAACTCAGAGTATCCTCAATTAAATCTGACATACGACCTTGAGTAAAATCATCATTATCTGCATCTCGCGCGAAAGTCTTCAGACCTTTTACGATTTTGGCAATTCGAAAAGTCGTTTTTTCAATAATATCAACACTTTTGAGAAAAGATTCATAATCAATAGCTTGCGAAGTTCCTTGTTTTTTGAGCATTTGGATTCGACCTGAAATGATCGCTAAAGGATTATTAATTTCATGCGCAAGACCACTCGACATTTCACCAAGGGCTGCCATCTTTGAACTATGCTCTAACTTTGCTAAATTTATATTATTTTCAATCTCTCTATTTTTCAAATCCTGAATATCAATCGTAGCAACGACAGTATCAACCGATTGACTTCGGAAAATATTGTGCGCAACAACCAAATGATGTCTATTCATATTATCAACTTGAATTTCTGTTTCAAATTTAATTTGTGATTCCTTAGATGCGGAAAATTGACTGATCACTTGAATAAATGGATGGTCCATCGATGTTAATTCACCCAGCTTTACACCTAAAATCTGTTCTGACTTAGGTTTTTGCAAAATGATGTTTTTTAAGTATTCATTCGCATGAATATATACACCATCGCGCATGACTGAAATCCCACCAGGGATCGTATCTATGATTTTTTGAAGTTCAAAGTTATGTAATACTTTTTCGAGCCATGCATTTTCTTGATTTTTTCTTTGAACGCTTAAGAAGATTAAAAAAAGTCCGGTCATTAATGTCCCCGCCAGACTGAATGCAAGATTATCTGTATCTAAATTATATCCAATAACAATAGACGATAACATACAGATTTGAAAAACATAGAAATCTCTTTTGGATATTGAAATTGAATAGGCACCTGCTGCAATTAAACCCGCGACCAGAGTATAACAACCAATGACAGCTTGAGCATGTCCTGCATTTCGAATTAAAATACTCGATATTAATACACACCAAAGCACTGATATTGCCGTCATTACTACAGTAAATTTATTTAACCATTCTTGATCTGATTCTTCTAAATTTCGACTTTGATAAAAACGATACCCTTGACATAAAAGCAACGCCGCAGCTATGAAGTAACTATTACCCATATCAGAGTTAATAGAATTAATGAGATACAGAAATAAAAGTAATAATACGCTGCTTGTAATAGCAGAGGTCTTCGAACTCTTCGCAAGCTCTGATCTCAATATTTTGAATTTGTAATCTCGTATTTCTTGAACCACGACATGATATCGGTCATGTCTATCTTGAGTTTGAATGAATTATTAGTAATTCTCAATTTGAGACACAAGCCTAGATCTATGTCTGAATTCTTTCCAGAAACTCTTCCTTTGAGATGTATTTGCCACCAAAAGAGCCGCTGACATCAGTCACCATTTGCAGATCCATCCATGTGTGACCTTGCGTTTTTAAATATTCTACCAGTTGAACAAAAGCAAATTTGGAAGCATTCGGAACTTTAAAAAACATACTCTCACAACTAAAATATGTTTTAGACTTAACTCCATAAATTCCAGAGATCATCTCATCGTTCATCCAACATTCAATTGATAAAGCATGCCCCATTTTTTGAAGCTCTGAGTAGTTTTTTTCAATCGCACCATTGATCCAACTGCCGTTCTGACCAGCTCGTTTTTGCTTGCGACACTCTTTGATCACTTGCGAAAAATTTTGACTCACAGTTACTTTAATTTCAGCATTATTTTTTTTGATCCATTTTTTCAAACTTGATGAAACATGAAGTTCATTAAAATCTAAAACTCCGCGTTCCTCAGGACAAAACCAAAGAAGTGGATAGCCTTCATGGGGCCATGGAAATATTCCCAGTTTGTAACTTTCTATTAAATTTTCAGGCGTCATCACCCCGCCGACAACAATCACATCCTCGATCGTTTCTGTGGTCCATGGATCTGGAAATTCAATTTGATGCTTGCTCTTGGTCATTTTTAGTTTTGCCCCAGACACACGTCGCAGCGGCCACAATCCTCGTCAACTGCATGACCGAAATATTTATAAATCACTTTCATTCGACAATCTTCTGTATTTTGTGACCAACGTAAAATTTCAAGCAATTTTTTTTGATGTTCTTTTTTTAATAAACTTTGGTCTTCAGTCTTAAACTCTTGCTCTTCGGGTGCACGAAAGGATTTAAAACCAAACGGAGTATCAACCTCCTCGAGGCACCCCCAACGGTTTAAAATTGATACAGCAGCATTGACTCTAAAATCTTTACGATTTTTAAACACCATCTGTTCACGCAAATAATCAAATCCTTCGACACTGACTTGTTCAAAATTCTTTTCAATCAGCAAATAGACTTTTCGAATGAATTCAGACTCGGGATACGCCCAATCTAAAAACTGCATTTGAATCGAGACATCATCTTGATCATAAAATAAAATCGCTTGCGCTGGATTTCCATCTCGCCCAGCCCGGCCGACCTCTTGAAAGTACGATTCAATCGTTGACGGAATTTCAGAATGCAGCACAAAACGAATATCCGGCTTATCGACACCTAAGCCAAATGCAGGTGTTGCCAAGATCCAATTCACTCGCCCCGATAGAAATTCATTTTGATTTTGCTTCCTGATTCGGGGCGGTAAATCACCATTGTATTTTAAAAATTCAAATTTTTGACGAACTAAAAAATGTGCGAACTTATCCAAAGTATGTATCAATGAAAAATACACAATTCCAGAAACAGTTTTATTTTCTGACATGATTTTATAGATGGCTTCAAACTTTTCAGTCTCGCCATAAATATCGTTGACACTCAAAGCCAGCTCGGGACGCTCAATGCCGCCCAAAACCAAATCCTGATCAAAATTTAAATTCAAAATTGTGCAAATTTCCTTTTGAACTTGAGGAGTCGCTGTCGCTGTCAAAGCTAAAACGCGTGGACTTCCACAAATTTTAATGAACTGACCTAAATTGGCGTAATCGGGGCGAAAATCATGTCCCCACAACGAGGCACAGTGAGCTTCATCAACAACGAATAAAGAAATTTGAGTGTTTTTAATGACATCGACAAAATCATTTTTCTTAAAGCGTTCAGGAGTCACAAATAAAATTTGATATTTTTTTTCTGAAATCCCTTTAAGTCGT
>JBPOIE010000135.1:0-11694 GCA_052034855.1 Bdellovibrionota bacterium
TCGTAAACCAGTGGTCATTCAGGCATTCATCCCGGAAGCGTCCATTGAAGCTCTCGATGAACGCGTTCTGCGTAGGTTTGCCAGCCTGAATCAGCTTGAGCTGAACGCCATGCTGGCAGGCCCTAAATTCTCTCAGCTTTGTGACTCATCTCAGTCAAAGATACAGTACCCGATTTCGAAAATTTGAATCGGCAGGTGCAATACCAAAAAAACAGCAAGCGAATAAATCCACTCAAAAATTTATTTACAAACTGATCGAACAAATTGTCGAAAAGGGTTTAAATACAGAATCCGTTTTATTTTTAAATAACGAAAAAAAAGAAAACTTAAAAAGCACTCTTTCTCATATGCTTCATACACTCAGACAGCTGACAAGCGAAAAAGATGTTTTTGGTCAAAATATGACAAAATCAATTTATAAAAAATTGCTGGGCTCGTCGACGCCGCTTCCTGAAGACGTGGCTAGAATTTTTCAACGACATAACGAAGAGTATTTTTTTAAATACTCTTCTGAAGCAACCACCAAATCAGGTTCCTGCCAGCATTTATTTTTGTAATTTGAAGTACTTCGACTACTTCAAATGTTTCTTAAAAAATTCAATCATATGTCCAATTTCAAGGACTTGATTTTCTTTTTTTGATGAACCGTGGCCTTCGTCAGCAAAAATAATCAGTTCGGATTTGATTTTTTTCTTGGTTAATGTCTCTTGCATTTGAATCGCTTCGCCCGCTGGTACGCGTGGGTCATTCGCACCTTGAATAATCATTAATGGATCTCGGATTTGATCAACATACGTCACTGGTGACAAACGCATCATAAATTCCTTATCTGTTTCAGGATTTCCGTACTCGGACATTCTCAGGATTCGGCGATAAGGTGCTGTATTTTGCATGAACGTCACCAAGTTACTCATTCCAACGAGAGCAACCCCAGCATTATAAGCGCCAGCGAATTTCGTCATCGCAAATAATGTCGAATAACCACCGTAGCTCCAGCCCATGACCCCGACTTTTGGTGATTCATTTTTTGAATTTTTCCAGTTGTTCTTAATCCAGACACTCGCGTCTTCGATATCCGTAATGACGTTCTCGCGTTTGATTCCATTATCACTATCAAGCCACTCTTTCCCGTAACCATCACTGCCGCGGACGTTAGGCTCAACAAAAACAAACCCCTCATTCACAAATGCTTGCGCCATCGGACTGAAACCAGCTTCAGATTGACCTTCAGGTCCTCCGTGAAAATGCACAACCACAGGACAATTTTTTGATTCTTTACAACCCTCAGGGAAACGCACGAACATCGGAATTTTTGTTTTATCACGGGATTCATAACTCATCAGTTCAGCAATTGCGAATTTTTTCAAATCCACTTCCGGAGCCGATGGCAAAACCCATTGAGTCATTTTTTTTGTCGACCAATCATAAGAATAACTCACGCGTGGTGACTGTGAAGAAACAACTCCTAGCATTGACACTTTTCCATTCCGAGTTGTAGCTCCGGCGAAAACATGATCTGCTCCTTTAAAATCTGGAATGGATATCGGCTTAAAAGTTTTTGCATCCATCGCGTATAATTTTGTGTAACCATCACGATTCACGTTATAAACAATTCTTGAGCGTGTGTGATCGATTGAAAAACCACTCACATCAAACTTGAGATTTTGAGGTGTCAGCACCGAGAGATTTTTATTTTTATAAAGATATAATTTTTTAAAATTTTCTTTATCACTCAAAACTAAATATTCACCCTCTTTGGCAGAGTAGGAGACGTCATATTCAGCCTTTTCATTTTGACCGATCACAGGAGTCATTTGTTTGGTTTTAGGATCAAAATCATAGTACTCACTTTGACGTGCGCCTGTGTATTTTACAAAAAGTAATTTTTCGCCGTTCTTTTTGAGATCCGCAACATACCAATTGCCCTCACCATCATAAATTGTTTCAACAGTTAGATTTTCTAAATTCATTTTATACGTCGAATAGGAATCTGATTTTTTATCGTTGGCTGTAAAATACATAAATTTCGAATCATCCGTCAGAAAACTAAAGCCCACTTGCACTTTGTCTTTACGATAAAGCTCTGTGATCATTCCCGTTTTCAGATCAAGACGGAAAAGACCCGGATTTTCTTGGCCATTGGTGTCTTTAGAAATAATGAGAAATTTTCCATTCGGCGAAACTTCTTTCAGAGTCACCGCATCTGAGCCGCTTGTTAATTGCGTCGGAAAAGATTTCGGTCCGTCGATTTTCCAAATGTGAGATTGCCCCGTCACACGCCATGTGAAAAATAAAGTTTTTTGATCTGCTGATAGCATCCCCATTCCTGGCGCAGTGACATCGAACATTTTCTTTAATTTATTAGACATTTCGACATTTAAAGCCGGTGGTGCATATTTTTTTAAAGTCTCAGCATTCACAGATTCACTGCCGTGACCTGAATATTGCGCAAGTGCCGAACTCAGAGACAGAGACGTTGCGACGAATAGTCCGCATAAATTTTTCTTATGCTGAGTATTTCCATTTTTAAAAGTTAAAGTCATTGATGCATCCTTTGTTAAAGTGATTAAGCCTTCTTATTTTTACTTGTTTCACACCTAATGTCGACTGGGAACGAACTCCATCAAAAAAGGCTTCTACAATAGTCCTAAAAAAAGAAAATATTTTAGAATTAACCGAAACTCAAAGGTCTTACGTCTAGCCAAAGTAGTTGAAATTCTTACCACGGAGGGAAGATGAACTTATCGCAGAAGCTAAACAAGAAACACAAAACGGGACTCCTCGTCCTTTTACTTTCAAGTCTACTGATTGGACTTTCAAGTTGTGCACCGGAAAATAAAGACACTCAAGTGATGTCTGCACCCGACAGCAAAGTCGGAGCGAATGTCATTTACGGCAGCGACGGCAGGCTCGATATCTACCAATTAACTGATGATCGACTTAAAAAATTAGCGGACTCGACAGTCGCGCTTATCAGGTCGACGGATTTACTTGCGCAAGGGCAAGTGACTTCTGTTTCTGGAAAAAACTATGGAACTGATATGAATCTGTGTTCATCTGAAAAATTTCGCGAACAAGACACGGCGGCGTTCTGTTCAGGATCACTTGTTGGACCTGATTTAGTGTTAACAGCGGGGCACTGTATCGAGACCTTGCCTGATTGCCAATCGACGAGCTTGGTTTTCGGTTTCGCTCTAAAAAGCGTTGGCGTTTTACCCAAACAAGTTCAAACAGCTGATGTCTATAAATGTAAAGAGATAATTAAAACTGTTCGTAATAATTCCGGACAAGATTTTGCTGTGATTCGCTTGGACCGCGCTGTTGTTGGACATGATGTTTTAAAAATCAGAGCTTCTGGCGAACTGAATGTCGGCGAAGAACTTGTGGTGATTGGTCATCCCGTTGGACTTCCGACAAAAATCACAACAGGTGGTAAAGTTCGTTCGGTCGCAAACAGCGAATACGTTGTTGCCAGTGTTGATACCTACGGTGGAAATTCAGGTTCAGCGGTGTTTAACGCGCAAACTGGAGTTATCGAAGGAATTCTTGTTCGCGGCGAACAGGATTTTGAATCTCGAGGAAATTGTACTGTTTCAAAAGTTTGCACCGAAGACTCTTGCCGCGGCGAAGACATCACACGAATTTCGATGGCCAGAGCTTACATTCCAAATTCTGGCGGCGGCGTAACACCACCTCCTCCACCACCCGTTTTGAAACCTGAGAGTTTTTCAGTAACCGCAAATAAAGCGATTCCTGATAATAACACGCAAGGTATTTTATCAACGCTCCAAGTGGCAAGCTCGCCTCAAGGACGCAAAGTGATTGTCAATGTGGACGTAACTCATCCCTACATTGGTGATCTCAGTCTTCAGGTTATCGCACCAGATGGAAAATCAGTTGTTGTTCATAGTCGCGCCGGCGGCAGTGCGCAGAACTTGAAAAAATCCTATGATGTGACCTCAGCCCTTGGCAAAGTCACTTCTGCTGGAGTTTATAAATTAATCGTCAAAGACTTAGCTTCTCGTGATGTGGGAACATTAAAATCATGGGGCATCGAACTGAAATAATTTGTTATAAAGTTAGATAAATTTTGATTTTAAATAAATCTGATTTATCTAACTTGTTCTTGATTAGTGTAATTATTTTTTACAAGTTTTATTTCCATCGTTCCAGATGCAAAACTTGAAAGATCAACATTCTTGAATTCGATCTGATTCCCAGATCGTAAATATTGATCTTGGGTTAAAACAAGCCTCTCACCACTTCGCGAAACAAGTGTGACTTGCGAAATTATCTCTTCAGGTTTCAGATTCAGCTGATACGACTGAGTCATCACTTTTGTCACTGATGTCACCATTTTATCTATCAAAGTCGAATAATCCGAATCCGCACAAATAGAACTCAGAATGACTTTGTCTTCAGGAAAATAGGACTTCATCAAATTAAAAGTCTCGTCAAACGATTGACTCGATGTCTTGGCACAGGATTGCCCTGCTAAATTCGCACTCACGGCAAATAAATACCGCGCACCGAATTTCAATTCCATATGCGATCGTAGCCTAGAAAAAAAATCAGACTCTGTAATTTTATGGGTCGCATCTGTATGTAAATCAAAGACGATGTCAGATTTGTACGTCGTTGATGATAAATTAAATTGAGGATTTGATCTGCAACTCATCAATGTTTGTTCCGTCGCAGTGAACTGGTTCCCAGCGATATAGCTCGCACACGTAATTCCAACGGGCTCCATTTTTGTAAAAGAATATGGTCTGTTAAATGATTCACAACCCGTTAAACTTGTTACCAATGAGCGGCTACTCTCGCAACGTGACAAAGATAAATTGATGGGCATCACAGAAACACCATTTTTTAAATAAGTATAAGTGTAAGGATTAAAAAAAGTGATGTCGACAGCAGGTTTCAGCGCCGTCACAAGATCATTCTGTTGTAAAGGAAAACGAGCGAGATGTTCCATTGAAAAACTATCGTTTTCATCTGTAATAAAATAAATTAACGGAATATCACCTTGCAAAAAGTACTGATCGACCAACATTGAATACGTAAAACTTGCGATAGGGGCTTCTTCTCCACTGCCGCTGATACCGACATTTATGATAGCAGCTTCTAAAGCGCTCAATACTACAGCTTTATCTGTAGCTGTCTGGTTGGAATAAAATTTAAATTGCGGAAAAGAACTTTCTAATTGCGGCATCACTTTGGTTTTTTGAACAATTCCGCCAGATTCTTGCACCTGGCTCGTTTTACTATAACGTCCTGAAATAAGTTCATCCGTTTTTACGATTCGAATCGTTGTGTTTAAATTTTTTAATTTAGATACGAGTTTGTTGATATTTGTTTTTAATTTATCTTGTGTCGTACTCATCGAACCCGAATTATCAACAACCAATAATACTTTTAAGAACTGTTGACTGGTTTGAGTTTGTTGCTCGAGTGGGAAAACTTTCACACCGAGTTCATTTTGATTCGTTATAACTTGTGATTCTGAAGCTATAAATTGAGCTTTCGAGCAGTTCTGGTACTGCAGGAGCACGACGCCAAAAAAACACAAAATGAATATACTTTTTAACGATTTAATAATGATACGTTTCAATGGTCCACCCCTGTAGGACATTATCGGCTTATTGAACACAGGACTAAAGTAGAAATGCTCTCAAAATGAGACTGTTATTATGAAAATAAAACTCTGAGTTGATCAATTTCAGTCTCTTAACACAAAACTAACATCTAAATGCTTGTCAATTCAGCTGTAACACATTGAAGATATGTTATGTTTTCATGTTTAATTTCTAGCGCACTTTTACTTACCCCCCCAAAGACTGTTTCATCGCTCAAAACGGAAGTTCAAGTGAATATTTGCGATTCAGTCGCAGTCATCAGCACACAATTAAATCTAGATCTCAAAAATCCAAAGTCTGACGAAATCTCATATTTTATCGAAAATAAAAACCTCGATTTATTTCATCAAAACTGGGTCTTTAAAATTGTAACGAGTTCTTCAAAGCCAACCGCGACAATCAGCTTAAAAAACAATGATTCCGAAAAAACCAACTCGGTGATAAATACCACTACAAAAAACAAAAAATGTGAATACGATTTACATGGCACATTGGAAAAATTAGCTTGTAAAATGAGTTCCGAAATTGATTTAAAAACCTTAGAAAAAAATCTGCATGATCGAAATTATTTAGCCCTTTTAAGCAAAGAGCAAACACAGTGGTTAACTGATTCAAAGATGACTTTACCAGCTGATGTCACGGTCAGCCCCGCATTTTCAGATCGTGAATTTTTAATTCAAAGTATGTTAGGAACAGCGACTTTTGGTCTATCAACTAATTTCAAAGGCCAAGAGTTTCTTGAAATTTCAATCCGAACTAGCGATACCGAAGATAAATATAAAGTTCAAACCACATTGATTGACTTTATCAATTCAAAAAATATTCAGTTGTGCCATGATCAAGGGCCGGTGAATACCAGAGACAAGCTCGCGTCCGTTTATTGATTTTCAGTTTTCATCGCCCCTGGCGCAGACGGCGCGGTGACAAGCTCTTCCAACCAACCACCGTCAATTTGTAAGGACTTCCCATCGAAATGAATGTCAAAGTTCGATTTGTAATTAGGATCGTATTTGATATCATCTGTACTGACCCCGACCTCATCCATAATACGTTCGAAATTTTTCTTTTCTTGGTCAAACTCAACAGGCTGGTTTGTATTAAATGCAGATTCTGTGTCTGCACAAAATTTTTGAAGTCTTTGATCATTCACGAGATCTGGTTTTTTGGCGACAAGCTCTGTCATTTTGAAAAACAAATAACTCCGATCACCGACGGCATTTAATTCTGCCTTGTTAGCGATCATCGCCTGAAATGCTAAGGCGGCTTTTGAATAAAAAGCCGCTTTTTGCCAAAAATTTTCTTGCTTATTTTCAACAGCACTCGTCGCTTCTGAAATCAACTCTTGCATTTTAGGCTCTCGAAAAATTGTTCTTAAGAGAGGTTTGAATGCTTGAATCCGAGGATCTAGCTCTATCCCTTCCACACTATTTTTAAATTGAGTATTAAACTCTGAAGGATTCATCCCATTGGGCTTCGCATTTTTCAAACTCACACAAAAATCACTCAATGGCCTGTTCGGATCAATCAGATTATCGATCCCTTTACGATCGAGGTTTGATTTTCCTTTAGGCTGCCCTGGTGTCACAGCTGTCGAATCCATGCTTTCGATGACAGCTTCTGAATCAGTCCATGCCGTCTGATCAGAAGAGTTCGGTTGAGCTAAATTTGGTATTTGGGAATTTTCAGAACTCTCGGAACGACCGGTGACGGCCTCAGAGATTTTTTTTGTTGAAGGAAGTGAGTAGACGATAAAAGTGAGGATTCCGCCCACAATGACGAAAAACAAAACTCCAAGAACCAGTAAAGTTTTTAAAATTTTATTTTTCATCTCTCATTTTTCTTAAATTATTTTTTCTTAAGCATGTCCGAAAGATTTCCAAACTTATTCGTTGAAAATCCAGATTTTGCAACATTCACTTCTCGCCAAGATTGGTCTTCACCACCACCTTGAACACCTAATGAAATCCGCTTTTGTTCAAATAAAATCTCGTCGATTTGAACTTTGATTTTATCGCCTTTTTTCTTATTTTCAAAACCTGCGGCTTCAATATGATCGCGCCATTTTGATCGCGGCAACAATCCCGTGACTCCGGGTCCGATATTCACAAACAATCCGTACTGCTCTTTCTTCTCGACCGTGCCTTCATGCGAGCTTCCCAAAGGGAACATCTCTGGAACTTTCATCCAAGGATCACCTTCACCACCAGCGGCTTTAACACTGAGGGAGATTTTCAAGCGCGTATCAATCTCTGCGATATCTAAAATCTTCACTTGAACAGTTTGCCCGAGTGACAAAACTTCAGAAGGGTCAGCTAATCGTGACCAACCAATTTCAGAGATATGACAAAGTCCTTCAACACCGCCACCTAACCCAATGAACGCCCCGAATTTCTCAAAGCGATTCACAGTTCCCTCAACGATATCACCCGCTTTGAACTTCGTCATAAACTCGCCTTCGTTTTCAACTTTTTGTAAATCTAAAAGTTTACGACGAGAGACAACGATGTTACGCGCTTTTGCATCAAACTGAGTAATCAAGAATTCATATTTTTTATCGACATAGGCCTGATGATCAGCACCGACCTTGTAATCCATTTGGCTGACTGGACAAAATGCTGTTTTATTTTGAATTTGAACGCGGAAGCCACCGTTGCAAACTTCGGTCACGCGACCTTCGACAGGCATTTCCATATCATAAGCATCTTCTAAAGAATCTAAATCATTGCTGGCTTTTTTCGAACCGACACGAGAAACGCGGATTTCGCCACCTTTTGTGTTCACAACAACCACTTCGATTTTATCTCCGACTTTGTATTTTAAATTTTTATCAGCATCTAATAAATCGGCATTCAAGATCATCGCATCTTGTGTTGAAGGCGTGGAAACAAATGATTCTTCTTTGTTGATAGATAAAAGTTCACCGAAAAATTTTTGACCGACAAATAATTTTTGACCAACGCCGCCAGCATCACTTTCGAACATTGCTGCAAAATTATTATCGTTGTGTTTACTAATTTCATCACCAAACATATCTTTTTTAGACATAGGAACTCGCTTTCATCGCTTGTAAGTAACAAGACGATAAATATAACAAATTAATTTAAAAAATCACTTTAAGTCTTAGCGACTCGACGTTTTACAGAGAGTGTCAGTGTAAAAGTGGCTACTTTTTCATCTGGATTCTTCGACGGAACGACAGCATAGGCTGTCATTGTCCTGTTTATACGCTCGACACTGGTTTTGGCTTCTTCAATCTGATCAACAACGACCTCGGCCTCTTCACAGATAAAATGAACATCACCTTCAGCCCGCTTCAGAAATTCGGCCTTGAAATCTTTAAACAAAAAATCAATACGAAGACCTGATTCTTGAATTTTTTTAACCGCCAGCATCGCGATACACAATTCTGCACCAATGGCCAGGGCTCCGAAATACATCGCCCCTAAATGATTTTTTGTTCGAAAACCCAAGGGTACTTTTAAAACTGTTCTCTTCCCGTCAGATTCTAAAACCCGCGGCGAACAAAAACCAATCAGCGGGATTTTAGACCACGCATAGAGTGATAAAAACAAATTATCTTTCATTTTTTTGAAACTTGAATTCTTAACTGCTGTGTTTTCCATAATTCATTGTAGCCATATTGTTTTTCATAAGTCATGCTAGAGTTATGAAAAAAATTGAAACACCTTTTACAAAAATGATGGGCATCCAGTATCCAATTATCGCCGCACCAATGTTTCTTGTATCCAATGTCGATATGGTGACGGCTGTCAGTAACGCTGGAGGCATCGGAACATTTCCGGCTCTCAATTACCGCCCGATCGAAGCCTATAAAAATGCTCTTATTGAAATGAAATCAAAAACAAAAAATCCCATCGGCGTGAATGTGATTGTGAACAAAAGTAACACTCGCGCTAATGACGATATCAAATTTGCTCTGGATGCTGGGGTCGAACTTTTCATTACTTCATTAGGTTCACCTAAAGATGTCATTCGCGAAGCTCACAAAAACGGAGCAAAGGTAATTTGCGATGTCGTCAACCTTGAACATGCCATAAAGGTTCAAGATCTTGGAGCTGATGGCGTCATCGCTGTCGGCGCCGGTGCCGGTGGACACGCTGGCCCGCTATCTCCGATTGTTCTCGTCAGCTGGTTACAAAAAAAATTATCGATCCCAGTGATTGCAGCTGGCGGAATTGCCGATGGCAACACGATGGCCTCCATGTTAACCTTAGGGGCATCCGCAGTAAGTGTGGGAACACGGTTTATTGCATGTCTTGAAGCTCAAATTGACCCTGCTTATAAAAACGCTGTGGTGAATGCATCGCCCGAAGATATCGTTATGACGACGCGCTTATCGGGAACTCCTGCGGCTGTGATCAGAACACCATACATTGAAAAAATGGGTTTGGATTTACCCTGGTATCTGAAAATACTCAAAGACCAAAAGTTGACAAAAAAATATATTGTTCCATTAATTCATTTTCTAGGATCAAAATCATTGGAACAAGCGGCCACCGGCCCCACATGGAAAACAGTATGGTCTGCAGGTCAAAGCGTTGGACTTATCGATGATATTTTATCGTGTGAAGAAATTGTTGAAAAATTAGTCCGTGAATACGAGGAGTGCTTAAACAAAACTCCTCGCTTGAAAGATTTCTAAAAAACTAGTGATTTAATGATTTTAAGTAATCATGAAGTTCAGCGCAGCGATCAAGGTTTAACTTGCATTCTTTGATTACGCGAATCGCTTCAACTTGAGTGATTTGTGCTTTAGCTATCAAGTTTGCAACTTCAGACTCCAACGGATCAGAAAATTTATACACTGATTTGTGTTGCGGCCAAAGATTTCCTTCGTCATTCGCACCACCGATACTGAGTGGAATAAAATGATCAATTTTGAAATCACCGCGCGGCATTTGGCGGATGTTGAAACCTAATTCTTTGTCGTATCTTGCGATGATTTGATTTTTTAAGCCTGTACCTACGTTACGTTCACAATACTTAATATGTTCAGGGTATCTGTATTCTGTAGGAGTTGTGCAGAGAACACCGGGAGTCGTATGAAGGCTAGGACCGTCTGGAAATTTGTTATTTCCGATCTGACCTGAAAATGATGACAATGAAGTCAACGTTGTGAGTACCAAAAACAATAAACTTGTAAGTTTTGTTTTCATTCTTATCCCCTCGATAGTAAGGCATTTAAGGTGCCCTGTAGAAACGTCAGCCCATATTGCTAACTTATATTGTTGGTTCTAGATCAGTAACTTGGGGAAATATGACCACACTACCCTCACTTGAATCAAACACTGTTTTTTATAGCTTATGCGCGTCAAAAAGATACTTCAAGTCGATCATTTGAAGATATTTCACCGATTTTTTAAAAATTTGGTACCATTTCTTGGTGGATCCTCGCGCTCAAAACTCTCACTTCCCTCCTCATTCGATCTCTGTCACGACAACAGATTTACAAACACAAACAGCCACCCACCTGAGTATGGTCGAACTCGGACTCGGCAGCTTTCTTCATGCCTTCAAAATTCCCTTTACCGGACACTTTTTATCACTCAACCAAAGTTTTTTTCTAACCTATTGTGTTCGAACATTGGGCCCCTTCACTCAAAAAAACAGGTTCCAATTGGCGCAAATTTCCTTTGAAATTTCAATACTTACGGCGCTATTAAAAAGTCTTTCCCCCGCCGGTCAAAAATGGGGTCCGATGCTCAGCATCTCAATGCAAGGAATCTTATATTCCTTTGGACTGATGATTTTCGGGGCAAATGTTATTGGTGCAATTTTTGGATCGGTACTTTTGTCAATATGGGCCTTTATTCAGCCATTTATTACTCTATTGATCAGTTTTGGACCTAACGAAATTCACAAGATTATTGGGTTCTATACGCAAAGATTACAGACTGATTTTAATGTCCAACCTGATCAACTAAAAACCGTTGTTCTGGCCGCAATTTTACTCAAAGCATTGCTCGCCGTTGCCATCAGCGGAGCTGCTTTTTTTCTAAAACCACAGAAAGTTAAAAGATTACAGGAAAAACTGATT
>JBPOIE010000093.1:0-6233 GCA_052034855.1 Bdellovibrionota bacterium
CGAGTCAGCAAATGCAGATTAAACCCACGCCCAACTGTGTTGATGAACTCATCGTTAAGAGCCTAGAAGGGTTGTGCTCTGAGCCTTCTGCGGTTCCTAAAGTTGAAGCGGGAGTTGAGAAGTGTGCTGTAGCTAAACCTATTGCTACGGCGTTAAATGGTCAACAAAGTAGGAGAGCCGATATTATCGGTGGGTTAGATACAAATATTAATTTAACAAACGGCAATAGCGTCCCTCCGGCCATTAGCTCTTCTGATATAAAACCAATTCCGAATTCAGAAGTCGCACAATTGGCTAATGCAAGTTTACCTCAATCGACGATACAAGGTGAACGTGTGATTGTCCCAGACTCATCACCTGTGGCTTCTTCTTTTGGTACGGTGTTTGATCAACTTTCAAATTCAATGACGGGTATGGGTAAAGTTGTTGCAACAGCTGCTGTTGCAGCTGGAACAATTTCAGCCGCCGTTGCACAAACAAATTCCGCATCAACAACGTCCGTGCAAGTGCAACCTGCTGCTATAACTTATCCTCTATCACAAGTTGCATCAGATAAATATAGTTCAACAATGCCGACATCATCTTCTGAGGTCACAGAATCAACTCGTTTAGCATCGACACTAAATTCTTTAGATACCGGAACTAAGTTAAATGCAATTCAAACTTCACAGTTGACCGTTAAAGCGAATACCAATGCTGGAACAGCAGTTGTGGTTGATTCAACCAATGAATCAGCTACTGCTACTGTTGCTAATTCAGTTTCTGGTGCAGACCCGTCTCGTAAGATCGCTTCGGTTTCTGATTCTGTCACACCACAAAGCACTGGTTCTGCACCAGCACTACCTCGTTCAAATGAAAATCAGATTGTGAGTCAACTTTTTGTAGTTGATAGTCTTGCCGGAAATAAATATTCCGAAATTAAAAACAAGTATTCTGATCCCGATTTTTTAAAGAGATTAGATGATTTAGGAATTTCAATTGAGATTCGTAATGGCACAAATGTTAAAAAAATTGGATCACTCAGAAATTCGAAAATTAAATTTATCGACGATGGACAAAAATTAAAAAAAATTGATCAATAGAGGACGTAATGAAATTTTTAGCTTTTAATTTTATAAATCTAATGATTGCAACCCTTTCTTATGCCTCTCCATATATGATTGCAGGTCCTGATTTTGTTGATGTTGCAGGATCTAAAGTTGAAATTCCGAATATGCCTCGTATTCGATCTCAAGATCATTTGGGAATTTGTCATGCCTTTAGCGCCGCGACTTTGGCGCAGAAGTATTATTGTGACCTTCAAAAAATTCAAAACTGCGCCGAAATTCCACCAGACAAAGAGATTTCTCCTTTGAGTGTATTAAGTTTTCAATACCTAGATGAAAACAAAAAAAAAGAAAACATTGCAATTAATGATAGAAGCCTACGACTTATCGGTGGATCGAGTTTTTTAAATCTATGGAACTCTCAGGACTCGTTTTCCTTTTTTCAAGAAGCGTGTTTTCCATTTGATCAATTCGTTGAAAAATTTGGTCAAAGTAAGGAAATGATGGATGCAACGATTTCGAGACTTGAACGTTTTTATAAGACGAATAAAAAATCTACCACCGAGTCCGATGCTGTTGAATCTTGTCCAGCTTGTTTAGAGGAGGAGAAAAAACTCGTAGCAGAACTTTTTCCAGATGAAAAATATAAAAAAAAATTAGAATTTGGCTTAACAAAAAGCACATTTTATGAATTTCTCTATGAAACTTTATTTGCAGCTGGTTGTAAAAAAATTAATATGCCCTCTCCAAAAGTTAATATTTATCCTGAAAAAGATCAGGAAAGTACATCTGCAGAGCTTAAGACAAAAATAAAACAAGTTTTAGGCACAGGTGTTCCTTTGCAAATAGCTAGTGTTTGTTCAAAAAACGAAGCGACCTGCGATAAGCATGGATTTGTGCTGAGTGGTTACAAAAAAGTGTGTAAATCAAATGGTGAGTGTTTAGATATGGTCAAAGCACACAATTCGTATGGCAAAGAATGGCAAATAAAAGCTAATGAAGGATGGATTGTCTTTGATGAGTTAATTAAACATACTTCAAATCGTAATGGACCAAAGCATTTGGATGCTTCGATTTCTTGGTTAACGGAGAAGAAGTAGGATTATATTATAATTCTAATTGTCGAGCCATTATTTAATTCAGATTCAATTGATAGTTCAACATTAAATTCAGATAGTTCTTTTTTTGAATTGTAAAGTGCTATTCCATTTCCAGATTGATGAGTCTCTGATCGGTTAGATTTTCCATGGCTAAGGACCTCTTGACCTAGGCGATTTAAAATGTCTTTTGGAATACCTTTTCCATTGTCTTTAACGGATATTTCGAGGCGGCCTTTTGAGTTGGTATGAGCTGATATAACTATCGACCCATCGTCTTTTGTCGCTTCAATTGCATTTTGAATAAAGTTGTTTAAGCTTCTGTATATTATGGAACTCAATTTTTGATCTAAATGACATTTTGAGACTTCGTTATAGTTAATTTCAAATCTAATACTTTGCTTTATGGCATTGGCCTTAATTTCATATTCTTTTTCTATATTTTGAAGCATTTTTTCAAAACATCTTGTGCTGTGATCTTTTGAAATGCTCAGAGGACCCTTTTCTTTTGACTCGTGTAATAGATCATTAGCAATAGTATTAATCTGATTTACAACAGCTAGTTGTAAAGATTTGATGTCCTCGTTTTCAATTTTAGACGATATCAGATTAAGCGTAGAAATCGGGGAGCGTATATCATGAGCTAGTTTTTGGGAAAGCGAAATGAGAATTTTTTTAGATTTGATTTCTAAAGTTAATTTTTCTTTACTGATTTTTAACAAGTATATAAATAGTAATATTTCTCCGAAAATGAATGATAACGTCGAGATTAATAAGTAGTTAGACAAGGAATAACTTATACTAATTAGCAAGTTATTATTAGGAGATTTGAAGGTAGATTCTGATATGAATAATGAAGAATTACAGCGTCCTTTTTTTGATTCTATAAAATAGTTGTTTTGAATTTTCCCGCTTACACATGCTATGTTTTCCGATGCCATCAATGCGTTTAACTTTGTTGCTAGTTCCATGCTGGATGATGAAGCTATTTCATCTTTATTTGATTGCAAAAATTGCTGTAAGGAAGTTTCAGCATTGTGAATCAAACTGAGTCGAATGAACGCAAGGGCAGAGCCTACTGATATAGCGAAGATAAGGAAATAGGTTGCATGGATCTTGGAAAGAAATACATGATTGATGTTCATAATGTATTTATACATAGGTTTGTGTTAAAAAGCATTAGCCGAATTGAATATATTTATTAAAGGAATCTTATGCAAAATAAATTTAAAGCTTTTTTATATATAGGTATGCAGATGTTTGGTATTCGTTCATACTCGAATGAATTTTTTAGTAATGATTATATAAAAAATAAAATTGAAAATGGTGAGTTAATTCCGGTTTATTTTACTCAAAAGATTGATAAGTTGGATAATTGTCGTGTACTTGCTTCTACAAATTGGACGGCGGACTCTGTTTCCAGCTTAAAATCAAAAATAATCGTTATTGGTAACAAATCACTTTGTAGAAAAGAAGATATCAAAATGATCTTGGCGACTGGTAACTGGACTGTTGAAAAAATGGTTGATGATTAGAAGTTATAATGAAAGCATATCAAAATATATTTTTTGTTTTAGCGGCTATAATTATTATTTCATTTATCTTAATTAAAGGACTAAACTCTAAAATGATTGATAATAATTCTAAGGGTATTAAAATTTGGTCACTGCGAATTCCTTTTTCCACAGATCCGTTAGATTATGATGCCCTAGCTCACCACATTTGTTTTAGGTCCGTATATTCGTCATTGGTGAGTGATTATAAGCTAGGCGATATAAATGGCCAAGTTGCCTCTAGTTGGATTGTAAATGATGATAAAACTGAATGGGTTTTTACAATACGTGACAATATTTATTTTTCTAGCGGAAAACGTATAACTTCACAAGATGTAGCTCAAAGCTTAAATCGCGCAGCATACATAATGAAATTAAAAAATTCGAATGCAGGTGTTCTTGAGTTTTTATTAGACTTCGATAAAATTATAAATCCAATAAAAATGACAAGAGGGATCTCTTTTAATGAAAACCAAATCATACTAAATTTTGATAAACCAATGCCAGATTTGTTACAGAAAATTAGCTTTGGTTTATATGCAATAGTCAGCTCAGATGATTTCGATAATCGCACTGGTGAGTGGCTTGATAAAAAGAAGATATCTTCATCTGGGCCATACGAGATTAAAGAATGGAGTGAATCGAGTTTGGTTCTGGTATTAAATGAAAAATATCCAAAAAATTTACTACTTCAGGCCCCTATTAATAAGGCGACATTTGTCTTCGACGAAAAAAATATTTTGAACGCGGATATCGTAGTTGATTTTGATGATTCTTTGTCTATGAATTCTGGATATAGTTTTTTTGGTCCAGCAAAATCAGCTATTAGATATGTAGAATGTGAAGGTTGGAAAAGAGCTGAAAGTATATGTCACAATATTGTGAATCGTCGTAAATTACGTAGCATCTTTTATGAATACATGAGTTCCATTCAATTTAATATTGTATATTCTTTTTTTCCCTTGGCTATTAATGGAATAAAAGAAATTGTACCGCCTCAAGAAAGATACGAAGATACAAAAAATGAGTCATTCGAAAGCATGAAAATTAGCAAAGTCAATAATGCCTTCAAAAGCCAAGAAAATAGAAATTTGTCAACACCGCAAGAAGCATTTGAAAAGGCAATGGATTTCGTAGCTGGAAAATTTAGTACACATATTGAAAAAGTTAGTCCATCAATTGATACATCAAACCCTACAGCCGTTGATATTCGATTTAGAATGACAGCAATTCTTGTTGATGCGCCAAAACATGATATTGAGTTCATGTTTTTATCTGACCGAGGTATTAAGTTGCCAGATGCTACTGGTGAAATTAAAAATTATATAAAGAATGATTCCGATTTTTCAGTTCAACGAATTAACGAAAAACTAGTTGATCAAGCTATTGTATGGCCAATCGGACATATGTCTCTGGGGGTTTGGCTAAGAAATGATCGAGGTATTAGTTTAAGATCATATAACACAATACTGCCGCCGCTTGATTTACAATGGATTGAAATGGAATGATTTTTTTTAATCTTGGAGCCTACTCATACAAAGATTTTGCAACAAATAAAGATACTCCATTGAAGAAATCAGAATTAATAAAAATTGAAAATGGAAATAGTGTTTATTATCAACAAAATTGTTGGTTGATTGATAGTCTTAAGTATCAAGATACAGAAAAAACTTTTTTATACAGCGACTGTGATGCGACCGGTTCAGATACTTACGCGCATATAGCTGTTTGGAAATCTTATTCGGAGTTGTTAGAACGTTGGGCATATCACGATCTGATGAATCGCGGTAGCAAGGAATTTGGATTAATTTTTGATAGAACTACAACAGGGTTTGCAGCACTGCCATGTTGGCCAAAGTACGCAGCAAGAAATCATGCATTAAGTGAAGCTATTGAGCGATGGTCGATATCCAATTGGTGGAGAGGTAACTTGTCTGCATCATTTTTTGAATATAAAAACACCTCAAATGTAAAGGCTTTGTCTATAGATATAGGAAATAAATTCGGATATGTAGTTATAGTCTTTAACTATTTCAATTATCAAAACGAGAATAAATATTTTTATGGTTTTGCTCATTCATTTACCAGAGAAAAAGCTTACTTAAAATCTCTTGTGGAAATGGAAAGGAATAAATTAGTAATTCAGAATTTCTTAGTATCAAATTTTTCCTTAAAAAGTATATCAGATAGACGATTGAACTATTTTTCTACTGAACTCGGTCATGCTAAATTTCTGAAAAAAATAAATAGTAATCCTAAAAGTTATATCTCGCTTCCTAAGTTGTTAATCGATAGTCAGATTCCTGGGCCGTGGGATAAGTATGCAACTGTTTGGAGGTGTTTATATCCAGATACTATCTACGACTGGAGTGACGAAACTCACTTCATGTTCTAACCCCGCCCTTCGCCCAGCCCCTTAAAACTCCGCGTTAAAAAACAAACAAACACCTGATATCCTACAACAATGAAATACTTTGGTGATCTGGCGCGGATATCGCTCTTTGTTTTGATGATTTATTTTCCGATGTCATGGTGGT
>JBPOIE010000065.1:0-12929 GCA_052034855.1 Bdellovibrionota bacterium
ATTCGTATCTGGGTTGAAAATCAAAAAGCTTGTGAAACTTTTAAAGAAGTAACAGACATTATCATCTCCCAGCCAAGTACCTAATAGGGTAATGAGTCCAATGTAGTTAATACTGGTCACAGCAACTTGAGTTGGAGTGATTTTGATGGCCTGGAGAGAGACGAAATCGCCTTGGCTCAGGCGATGGAGAACAAGAGCGTTATTGGGATCTTGAAAAATCAGCTCAATCATCACGCCACTTTCAAGTTGTTTCAGAAACAGTCCGGCTTCGGAAATAAAGAGACTGCCCTCATATAAAAAACTGGCATTTTTCTTTGTGACAGGATTCGGTGTTGGATCTGCGGACTGAGCGTTGGCGGTCGTGCGAGTGAATACAATGAAAATAGAAATCAAAATAACGGCAAGATTTAGAATATTTCGATTTCTCATGTGGAACAAAGAACATAGGGCGGGCACTGTTGTCATCAAAGGCAACATTGCGCAATGCATTAACTCTTTCATTTTGTTCATAGTTTGAACTTTTTTCATCTTATACTTTACAAAAATGAGCAATGAAGTCTTCTGAAGAATTAAAGGTCAATATGAAAAATTATGAATTGGTTATCAAAGAACATCACTTAGATACTTTTGGTCATGTTAATAATGCGACCTACTTGCAGCTTTTTGAAGAGGCGAGATGGGAATTGATCACCGAACGTGGTTTTGGAATGGCCGAGATTATGAAGCGCAGACAAGGTCCTGTTGTCTTAGAGATTCAAATTAAATTTATCAGAGAACTCAGGCTTCGCGAAAAAATTCAAATTAATTTTGAAACTATTGATCAACGAGGCAAGATTGGTCATTTCAAGCAGCAAATGATGAATGATCTGGGAGAAGTGGCCTGCGAAGCTACTTTTACGGTTGGCTTTTTTGATCTGAGTGCACGAAAACTCATTGATCCAACAGAGGATTGGAAAAAAGCCGTCGGTATTGTGTCTTAGTGCAACTGACCCGCACACCATTCGGCAAGTTCAGATAACTTGGGATCTTGTTTCATCGCTTGGACTTCGTCTTTTAATTCCACTATTTTTAAATTTGCAATGACGATCAAGGCATTTCTTTTCAGGCCGAAACCGCCGGCTCTGAACAAGGCCGTACCAAAGAATCTTTTTTGAATTAATTTATTTGAACTGATTAATATCGATCTGAAAAAATCAATTTGTTCAGATCGGCTCAGGCCAGAGTTTATAGTTTCTCTTGAGATCAACGGTGACGCTGTGATTTTTTTCTGCCGAAAGACCTTCTGATTCCAAGGACAAACGGTCTGACATAAGTCGCAACCAAAAAACCAATCATTGATTTTTGCTCTCAATTCAAGAGGTGGAGTTTTTTTAGATTCGATCGTCAAATACGAAATACACTCATCGGCTTTAAGAACATGTGGCTCTTTGATCGCTTGAGTCGGACAGATATCAATGCATTTTGTGCAGTTGCCACAGAAATCAGGGAGGGGCTCAATCGGATCTGGATTCAAGAATTCAAGATCTAAACTTGTCAGAATTTCTGCAATAAAAAACAAACTACCTTTTTTGGGGTGTATCAGGCAGGTGTTTTTACCGAACCATCCCAAACCTGATTTGTGGGCAAGGTCGCGCTCAAGGACCGGGCCAGAATCCACATGCGGTAAAAAAATTTGATCAGGGAATTGGATTTTGAGATCCTCAATGGCTGTATTTAATTTTTCTTTGAGCCAAAAGTGATAATCGTTATTTCGTGCATACAAGGCAATCCGCGCAGGATACGAAGTCTCTGTCGCTTCTACTGTAGGGAAATAATTTTGTGCAATTGTAATCGCTGATTTTAGATTCGGATTGAGCAATTGCGGCGTCTCTTTGGTTTCGGCATGACTTTGTAAGTAAGTCATTTCGCCATGAAAATTTTGACTGAGCCATTTGTTGTAAAAATCTATGGTTAAAGGCCTAGTCAGTCTGGTCGCTGAAATCTGATCAAATTCTAATTTTTTTTGAAGTAGTTCTAAAATTTCAGACATTCTTAAATTCTGTTTTTAATTTTTCAAGAATTTCGAGCTGGATATTTTCGTCAGCAGGGTCTTTTTTGTATTGTAGAGCTAATTCGTCTTCGAGAGCCAAAGCGCGATCCAAAATCGTTTGAATCACAATGCCTTTAACGCCAAAGTGTTTTATGACGTCATGTCCATTTATTGATGCGGTTTTTTGTAAACGGACTGAGAGCGCTTGGTCTCGCTGGTTTGTCAAATCTGGATGGAGCTTAAGAACAGCCTCCATATGATCAGCATATTTTCTAAAAAATCTTCGATAATCGACAATACTCCATGCTGCTGAGTTTTTTCCAAGCTCATGGTGCGCTTTTAAAGTTTCAAGAGTGGTTTTTTTTGAAGTTGTTTCAACTTTGAGATCGCTTAAAAACTGCTGTGCTGTCTCGGTGGATTGATTTTTCAAAAGAGCAAATAAATTCAGGACAACATCTTTTTCTGCAGTGAGGAAATCCGAATCGTTGTATGAGGTGGACCCCAGAGTATTAAATAAATATTGATCTAATTCAGTTTTTTTGAGCATTTCAAGGGATTGTCTGAATTTTCCGTTCTGAATCATTTTTTTAAACTCGTCCCAAATTCTCTCGCTGGATAAAATCTGTAGGCGTGATTTATTTTGAACGATCGCTTTCAAAATGATTGGATCTATTTTAAAATTATATTTAGTTGCAAATCGGATGGCTCGAATCATGCGCAGGGGGTCGTCAGAGAAAACTTGATCGGGGTGAGTTTGTGGATGTGTTTTGATGAGACCCGATTTTAAATCGTTGAGGCCCGATCCTGATAAATCCAGAACTTCATGTGTCGTTAAGTTTTCGGCGAGCATATTAATAGTGAAATCACGCCGCCGGATGTCTTCGTTCAAATTTCCAAAGGTTGTAATTCGTTGGCGAGTGGTCGGGTCGGGAAAACATTCTTTTTGTGAATCCGCTATATCTATTGATCCATTTGTAGTTTTGAATATTTGCTCGTTATAAACAATATCTGTTTTAAATTTCAAAAACCAAATGGGGTAGCCATGACCTTTTTGAAATGGGGTCGTCGTTTCATTTTTAAATTGTGAGTTTAAAAATGAAGCAAATTTTTCTGCGCCACCAGATAATTCAACGACCAGATCAAGGTCGTTAGACTCAATATTTAAAATTTGATCTCGAACAAATCCGCCAACAGAGAAAACTTTATTTTTAAATTCACAATTTGTTTTTAAAAGTAAGACGGAAAGAAGATTTGAAATTTCTTTTTCTGGGTTCACAAACTGTGAATTTTCTGTATTTGATACCACGGAATTAAATTACTATGACTTTTCGCGGTAATAAAGACAAAAGTCCAAATCGAAATGGTTAATGAAACATAAAATTAATGTTTAAGCAAATATACGCGCTTTAGAGTTATTTTTTGATTTTGTTCAACAGTCCAGTTTTCCAAAAATAATTAGATAAAGGTATTGCGTTCCTTAAAAAGTCTGTCAGACTTAAAGTCAGGTTGTTGTTGTTTACGAGTAGGTCAAAATCTTAATAAGGAAATTGAGATAAGCTTAAGAGTGAACACAAAAAAGTTGAAATTTTAAAGGAACAAAAACAATTAAGCAGGAGGAGCAAGGATGCTCAGAGATGTATTAATACAAAAGGGTCTTTCTAATCGTGAGTCGGAAGTTGCAGAGCTAGTCTCTAAAGGTCTTTCGAATAAAGAAGTTGCAAATCAATTATTTGTAACTGAAAAAACAGTTAAGTTTCACTTAACAAACATCTACAAAAAAATGAATGTTAAATCTCGCGCACAATTAATTGTATGGTGTCTTCCTCACTTGGGTTTTGTTGAAAGTGAAGCACGCGTTGAGGCGACTCAACCTGCAGGCGCAACAGCATTTAACACTCAAGCAGCAGCAACTATTCCTGCTGGAAATACGACAATCACTTTACCAGGTGGCGGTATGAACCGTACGAATGGTAACTCTGATATTGGCGCTTAATTCTTAATTGATTAAGTAAAGTTTAAATTCTTTTGTTGGGTCATACTATGAACGAGAAAAAAGCCGTTAGCTCCTCTCAAGTAGTCATGACCCAACTTGTTTTACCGTCACATACAAATTCCTTAGATACAGTTTTTGGCGGAACTGTCATGTCGTGGATCGACATCTGCGCTGCGGTCGCAGCTCAACGACACTCAAAATCTGATGTTGTCACAGCAAGTATAGATCAATTAAATTTTGTCGCTCCCATCAAACGCGGTTGGGTCGTTAATTTAAAAGCTTCCGTCAATTTTGTTTCTCGTACATCGATGGAAGTCGGAGTTCGTGTTGATGCGGAAAATCCAAAAACAGGGGAAATGTTTCATACCGCTTCGGCGTACTTAACTTTTGTGGCTGTTGATAAAGAGGGGAAGCCCACCGCAGTTTGTGGTTTAGATTTACAAACGGATATCGAACGACGTCGTTTTAAGTCTGCAGAGAATCGTCGAAAACAGCGTCTTTCTAGTCGATCATAGTTCTATTTATTTACAAAGTTTTTTCAAAGACTCTTTTACTTTTTGGAATGTTTTTGCATCAGAGGTTGAATTCATTTCATTCAAAAGCTCAGCTTCGGCACAAGATTCTTTGTTAATCGCACTCGTTGCTAAAAACTCAAGAGGCTCTAGCATTTCAAGGTCTAAGGCCATTTGATTGCCTTCTTTAGAAATCTCAGTTTTTTCATTTTTTGAAAATTCTTCGAATTCGTTTTGAAGATTTTTAAAATCTTTTGTAAACGATGATAAAAAAGATTTTTGATCTGAGGTTTTTGCGATAAGTTCAGAGTATTTTTTTTTGAATTTTGTGTAATCATTCTGCAAAGTCGGAGACAATGCAAAAACGTAAACGGGTGTTAATAAAATTAAAACATGTGATCTAAGCATGCGCGTGCTCCATTTTTTTTGTATTCACTCAGAAGAGGTTCGTTCATTATTTTTTCAAGCTGTTTTTGTTTCAGAGCAATATTTGTTGTGTAGGTTGTTAAATTTTGTCCTTCATCTGTATACAGCGGACGGCTCATGGCTTTCGTAAACTCAACTGGTTTTAATTTTGTTAGTCTGCGGATTGCCGCGCGAGCTGCCGCACGACCGCCAGGGCCGTATGCATTTAATAGTGCTTTTTTCTGAACTTCTAAAATAGCCGGATCTCGCTCATTTTTCTTGATGTAGTCTTTCATCAGAGGGCCAATATCTTTGTTCCAAGAATTGCTCATTCCAACAAGTGTATAAAGAATATTTCTCTCCATACCTTCTCCCACTTGAACAAAATCGCACTTATTAGCCAGTGATGGCTCTTTTTGTAAATCTTTTTGTGCAATCAATTTAGCAGCTTCGCATTTAGAGTCCGTCGAATCTGCAATCGATTGCAAAATTGGACGACCGCGATGTTTTTGATGTATGTCTTTAATAAAAATTCCTGTCAATTGCCCCATGCCTGTACCACCTGGATTGGCATAATAGGGTTTAAATCCAGATTCCAGTGTGTACATTTCAAATAAAGTATCAATTGTCAGAGGAAAATCTTGAGTTTTTCTGATGCAATTATAAAAATCACTGATGACAGCACTTTGATAATTGGCCATCGATTTTGAATAACAAAAATTAAATTTTCCTGTTTTTCGGCCCGGGCAATCAATCTCTGCAGAGCCTGCTTTGACCTGAGCGGCCACTTCAATACAAGCTTCGTTGAAGTGGGTGTAAGCAGGTGAAGCTGGAGCGCCACCTGTGGGTAATGCACCCAGTTTTTGAGTCGCCGTATTATTTCCGCAATCGCCGGTCGGACAATTTGAATCTGCTTCAGTTTTCGGAAGTAAATTGTATTTTTGATAAATTTTCTGAGTGATGGGGCTTTCAGTTTGTGCAGACTTTAAGCCCACTTGCAGTTGAGAGTTTTTTTCGTTTCCAACAATGCAACGATCTTGAGAAAAAGCACTGACAGACGTAATTCCAAGGACTGTAAAAAAGAATATTTTTTTCATATGTCTTTAGAATAACTTATTTCACTAAAAATTCCTTCCATTTTGTTATCATGGTCGGGGTCATTAATGCAAAACAGATTGTGCCTTCAGTGGCAGGCTCTTTTCGGGTGATTTTAGCTTCTCGACTTAGGTCGTAGATCTTGTACTCGTTTTGTCTTGAAAAATACATTTCAACTTCGGTTTGCATTTCGTTGATCGCATCACTCATTGTGCGTTTTAATTGCTCAAAACCATGCCCTGTTAAGGCGCTCACAAAAACACGGGGAAATTGTTTCACTTTAAATTGACGATCGGGTGGTGCGATATCGAATTTATTAAAAATATGAATAATCTTTTTATCTTCCCATTTAAATTCTTTGATCATGCCTTCGATCACTTCCACTTGTCGTTCCATGTTCGGTGAAGACAAATCAACGATGTGAAGTAAAATATCTGCTTCTGCAGATTCTTCGAGAGTTGATTTAAAGGCCTCGATCAATTGTGTGGGTAATTTTCGAATAAATCCCACGGTGTCAGTCACAACGGCCGGTGGTCCATCATCAAGATAAACTTTACGAGTTGTTGGATCTAAAGTGGCAAACACCATGTCTTTGGCGACGACTTGCGAACCGGTCAAGCGGTTCAGTAATGAACTTTTTCCTGAATTTGTGTAACCAATTAATGCAAAACTGGGAATCTCATTTCTTTTTCGAGATTGCCTATGTTGAGCACGCTGCTGTGAAACTTCTTCCAGTTTTTTCTTGATCAAGGCAATTTTATCTTTGGCACGGCGGCGATCATTCTCTAAAGCTGATTCACCGGGTCCACGTGTTCCTATACCGCCGCCTAAGCGTGATAAGGAATCATTCCAAGCTCCAATCATTCGTGGCATTTGATCTAGTAATTGCGCAAGTTCAACTTGAAGTTTTCCTTCATAAGTTCGCGCACGTTGCGCAAAAATATCCAAAATCAATTGCGATCTGTCGATGACACGCGCTTTGATTTCTTCTTGAAGATTTCTGGATTGAATGCCCGAAAGCTGATGATCGATCACAACAATTTGCGCGCCGGATTCTTGAACCATGTCTTTGATTTCGGAAACTTTTCCTGAACCAATCAAAGTGCTGGGATTCCATGACGGGAGAACTTGTACAGTTGATCCGATCACTTCGCCACCAGCGGCCGTGACAAGTTCTTCCAGTTCACAAAGATTTTCTTTGATTTCCGTCAAGGCCTCGGTTTTAAGACCGACCCCAACGACAATCGTTTTATCTTTGGCGCGAATTTTATTGTCGGTAATGCGCTGATCGTTCAATGTTTTAAACTCAATTGGTGAGCGGAACGTTTATCTAAAATAATTTGAGCCTCAAGCGCGGTCAGAACAACGGAGCTAAAAATAGTATCTTCAGTTGTCGTACGTTGTAAAACATTTGCTGCACGACGGACGCCTAATAAAAACGGACCTACGACTTCGACTTTTCCTAATTGTTGTAAAAGTTTATATGAAATATTTGCGCTTTCTAAGTTAGGGAAAACCAGAACATTGGCTTCGCCGCCAAGTTCTGAGAATGGAAAAATACGATTCTGAATTTCTGAGTTTACAGCCGTGTCTGCTTGCATATCACCTTCAACCATCAGGTCAGGGCGTAGTTTTCGAACAATCTCAGCGGCTTTTTTCATTTTAGCAGGAGTTCCATTCGCTCCTGAAAAATTCGAAAAGCTCAGCATGGCAATTCTTGGTTTTTGACCAAGTTGTTCGGCAACGAAAGCCGTTTGAATGGCGATTTGAGCTAATTGTTCTGATGTCGGTTCGTAATTCACTGTCGTATCAGTTAAAAATAATAATTTGTTTTCTGCAATTAAAATATTGAGGCCTGCAGGAACATGTTCTTTGGCAAGTCCTATCGTTTGTAAAATCGGGCGAACGGCTTCTGAATAATTTGTCGTTGCACCATTCACCATGCCATCAGCATCCCCAATATCGATCATCATTGCTGCAAAATAATTAGGGTCCATCATCAAACGTTCGGCTTCTTTAATGTTGATGCCTTTTCGTTTTCGACGATTGAAAAGATTTTCGGCGTACTTATGAAAATTCTCGTGTCCTGCTGGATTTTGGATTTCAATGCCGGTCATATCTATTCCATGTTTTTTGGCTTTGTCCAAGATTGATTCAGGATGGCCTAAAACGATAGGTTCGCAAATATTTTCGTCAATGAGTGCGCGGATCGATTTTAAAATCTTAGAACTTGTTCCTTCGGGGAAAACAATTTTGGGTAATCGACCTTGGCGTTTTGAGTTTTCATGAACACGGTGAATCGCGGATCTAATAAAAACTTTTTGCGGTCCTTGAATTGCTTCGAGTTGATCATGGTATTTTTCCCAATCCGTGATCGGTTTTTGTGAAACACCAGATTCGATGGCAGCTTTGGCAACAGCAGGAGCCACCCACAAAAGAACTCGCGTATCAAATGGTTTAGGAATTAAATACTCACGACCAAAAGTAAATCGTTGTCCGCCGTAACTGGCAGACACTGTATCAGGAACTTCTTCACGTGCGAGTTCAGCTAAAGCGTAAACCGCAGCGAGTTTCATCTTTTCGTTAATTTGAGTCGCTCGCGTATCAAGTGCACCACGGAATATTGAAGGAAAACCTAAAACATTATTCACTTGATTTGGGTAATCAGATCGACCCGTTGCCACGATCGCATCAGGGCGCGCAGCGCGTGCAGCCATTGGCGTGATTTCCGGATCAGGATTAGCCATTGCAAATATAATTGGATCTTTGGCCATGGCTTTGATCATTTCACCGGTGACGGCACCGGCTGCCGATAAACCAACGAAAACGTCAGCGCCTTCAAGAGCTTCAGTGAGAGTTCGTTTTTTTGTATCGTTTGCAAATTCTTCTTTATATTTATTCATACCGGTCGGGCGATTTTTATAAATCACGCCTGTGGTATCGCACATCAGAATATTTTCTTTTTTTAAACCAAGGCTGACGAAAATTTTGGTACAAGCAATAGCGCTAGCACCGGCGCCGTTCACGACAAGTTTGATCTCTGACATTTTTTTTTCAACGATTTGCGCGGCATTGATTAATGCAGCGCCGCTGACAATGGCGGTTCCATGTTGGTCATCGTGAAAGACGGGGATGTTCATTTCTCTTTTTAAAGTTTCTTCGATTTCAAAACACTCTGGCGCTTTGATATCCTCCAGATTGATTCCACCAAACGTAGGCTCTAGGGTGCGCACGGCATTAATAAATTCTTGGGGCGAAGAAGATTTTACTTCAATGTCGAAAACATCAATCCCTGCAAAATTTTTAAATAAAATGCCTTTACCTTCCATGACAGGTTTGGAAGCGAGGGGTCCGATATTTCCTAGACCAAGGACAGCGGTTCCGTCAGAGATCACCGCAACTAAGTTTCCCTTTGTTGTGTAATCAAAAACAGCCTCGGGATTTTTAGCAATCGCCAAACAAGGTACGGCCACGCCTGGAGAGTAAGCAAGTGCTAACGCTTTTTCAGTGTTACATGGTTTTGTTGAAACGACTTCGATTTTTCCAGGGCGCCCCATTTGATGAAAGTCGAGGGCTTGTTTTTCGAAAGCAGCACGGTCTGTTGCGCTTTTTTCAGAAGATGTTTTTGTTGGTGCTGCAGATTCAGATTTAGAGTTGTTATTCAAAATATATCTCCCTTAAAAGTAAGACTGGGTCACATGAACTAGAGTACTTATTCTATGTAGAGTGTTGTTCTTGGGTCAATATTCCAGACGAAGAACCTTGATTGCTGTGGGCGTCAATTGCCACAGAGCATTTTTAAGACTAGGATTAAGGAGTCAAATTAAGCATTGAGTAATCACACAAGACGGAAATTCAAAAAAGGAATTCAACATGAGTACACAGTCGTCAAATCAAAAATCACCCAGAGATGTCGTTATTGTCGAAGGAGTACGCACTCCATTTGCAAAAGCGGGCACAAAACTAAAAACAGTTCACGCTGCGAAATTAGGCCAATACGCTTTGAAAGAGCTGATTGCAAAAACAAATTTGAACGTCGACGTGATCGATGAAGTGATCGTCGGTAATACAGGAAGTCCGTCGGACGCTGTGAATATTTCCCGAGTGGTGGCCTTAAATTCTGGCATTCCACAAAGAACTTCAGCATTCACAGTACATCGAAATTGTGCGTCCGCTTTAGAAAGTATTACGACTGGTTTTGAACGCATTAAATCAGGAACAATGGAAGCCGTGATTGCTGGTGGAACTGAAAATATGTCTCAGATGCCGCTGATAATGCCTCCATCGATCACAAGTATTTTAGAAAAATTAGGTTCGGCAAAAACACCTGGTCAAAAAATTTCAGCTTTATGGAATTGGTTTAAAGCTGATTTGTCACAGATCAAAGAAATGGTGACAACACCACCGATGGCAAAAACAAAATATAAACCTATTATTGCGATCGTTGAAGGCCTGACGGATCCTTTTGTCGGAATTAACATGATGGGGACGGCAGAAATTTTAGCGAAAGAGTGGGGTCTCACTCGCGAAGCTCAAGATCGCTTCGCGATGAATTCACATCACAAAGCTTTTGCTGCAAAATTGAAATTAGCTGAAGAAATGGTTTCAGTCTATTTAGAGCCTGATTTTAAAGAAGTGATCTCTGAAGACATTGGTCCTCGCGGTGAGCAATCGATGGAGGCTTTAGCAAAATTAAAACCAATGGTTGATAAATTAACGGGTACGATCACGGCAGGAAATGCATGTCCAATTACGGATGGTGCGGCGATGATGCTTTTGATGTCGCGTGAAAAAGCAGAAAGCCTTGGCTATAAACCAATCGCGCGAATTCGCGGTTATGGTTTTGCGGGGCTTGAGCCTGAGCGCATGGGATTAGGTCCGGTTTATTCTACACCAGTGGCATTGAAACGTGCGGGACTTACGATGAAAGATATGGGGCGAATTGAATTAAATGAGGCCTTTGCTGCGCAAGTGATGTCATGTCAGCGAGCTTTTGATTCTGATAAATTTGCTCAAGAAAAATTTGGTCTCTCGAATAAAATTGGTGAAGTTCGAGATGAAATTCTGAATGTGAATGGTGGAGCGATTGCCCTAGGTCATCCGGTCGGAGCAACAGGAACACGATTGGTCTTAACATTAATGAAGGAGCTCCGTCGTTCAAATCAACAATTTGGTCTAGCAACTCTTTGTATCGGTGGCGGTCAAGGTGGTTCTGTGATTATCGAGAATGAAGGTTAATATGAGTGCTATAAAATTATCTGAACAAAATGGTATTACAACGCTGACTTTTGATTTACCCAATGAAAAGGTCAATAAATTATCAACAGCAGTGATGACAGAACTACAGTCACATTTAGAAAAAATTAAATCCTCAAATGCAAAGTTTGTGATTTTCAAATCAGCAAAGCCTAAAATTTTTATTGCAGGCGCTGATATTGAAGAAATTAAACAATTAAAAACAGAGGCCGAAGTGCGTGCGGCTGTTTCGCAAGGGCAAAGTATTTTTAATATGATCGAAGATCTGCCAATGCCAACAATGGCGATGATCAACGGCGCTTGTGCAGGTGGTGGTTGTGAATTAATTTTGGCTTGTGATTACAGAATTGCTTCCGAAGATTCTTCAACGCGGATAGGACTTCCTGAAACGCAGCTGGGAATTTTACCGGGATTTGGTGGGTGTATTCGGTTACCAAGAGTCGTTGGATTACAAGCCAGTCTCGATGTGATCTTAGCGGGTAAATTACTCAACGCAAAAAAAGCTCAAAAAATTGGTCTCGTTGATTACGTGGTTCATCCGAATTTACTAGAATCATTTGCAGACAAGGAAATTCAAAAAATATTAAAAGCAGGTTCAGGTAAACGTCGTAAAGTATTCAAACCACGAGGATTGGTTGCAAATCTTTTGGATGGAATGATGCGTGGATTTGTTTTTAATGCGGCTAAAAAAGCGACATTAAAAGCAACAAAGGGGCATTATCCTGCACCGATCGAAGCTATGAATGTTATTTGTAAAACCTATAAAATGAGTGACCGAAAGAAAGCTTTAGAAATTGAATGCGATCACTTTGTGAAATGCGCAACGACGGATATTTCTAAAAACCTGATCCATGTTTTTTATCTGACTGAAATGGTTAAAAAATCAAGCGGTGTTGCAGACAAAAACGTAAAAGCCAAGACCGTTAAAAATTTAGGAGTTTTGGGTGCGGGAACGATGGGTGGCGGTATAGCTTATGTGGCTGCCGATAAAGGAATTTCAGTTCGAGTGAAAGATATTTCACACGAAGCGAACACGAAGGCCTTAAAGCACGCTTTTGATCTTTGGAAAAAATTAGTTAAAAAGAAAGTGATCGACAGTTATCAGTTCGCACAAAAGACTTCACTCGTTTCAACAACTCTGGATTTTTCTGGTTTTAAAAATTTAGATATTGTGGTTGAGGCCATCGTTGAAGACATGGGCATCAAACAAAAAGTGATCGGTCAAACGGCGGCGCAAATGAGATCAGATGCGATTATTGTGACGAACACGTCTTCGTTATCAGTCACAGAAATGTCAAAAGGTCATCCAAATCCAGAATACTTCGCGGGGATGCATTTTTTCAGTCCAGTTCATAAAATGCCATTGGTTGAAGTGATTCGTGGCGATAAGTCATCGGATGAAACAATTGCGACTGTTTTTGAATTATCTAAAAAAATGGGAAAAATGCCTGTCGTTGTGAAAGATGGCCCGGGATTTTTAGTGAATCGCTTATTATTACCTTACATGGCTGAAGCGGCTTTTTTCATGGCAGAAGGACTGGATATCAATGTTGTTGATACAGCATTAGTTCGACAATTTGGAATGCCTATGGGGCCTTTAGAGATGATGTATTCTGTAGGATTAGATTTGTGTGTGAAA